>JBHIAB010000078.1:0-13773 GCA_046758385.1 Methylomirabilia bacterium
CGCCGCGCCACGTAGGCGCGGATCCGCCGGGAGAGGTCGTCGAACTCGGCCTGCTCCTCCTCCGTCAGATAGATCGGCACACGCACGAGAGAGTAGTTCGCCAGGGTCTTGCCTCGTGCCTGGGAGATCTGCTCATCGAAGACGACCGGGCCGATCAGCTCTGCCAGCATGCGGTCGCCGCCGTCTGCGCGATACGGGGTCGCGGTGAGCCCGAGCCGCATGGGGGCCAGGCAATCCAGCGCGCTCTCGTGCAGCGTGGGCCCCGGCAGGTGATGCGCCTCGTCGTAGACGATCAGCCGGTAGCGGTTGCCGATCTCCTTCATGTGGATATAGGCGCTCTCATAGGTCGTGACCGTGATGGGCCAGACTTCCCGCCGTCCATCGCCCAGGATTCCCGCGTCGAATCCCAGCCCCAGCTTGATCCGCCGCTGCCACTGGTACATGAGGTCGCGCAGCGGACAGACGATCAGGGCCGAGACCCGATGACGGACGATGATGGCCAGCGCGATCTCCGTTTTCCCCGTCCCTGTGGGCTTGACGACCACCCCACGCCGACTCCCTCGTTCCCAGGCTGCCACGGCCGCCTCTTGATCGGGCCTGAGCGGGGGCAGATTGGGTCTGAGCGGCGGGCAGTCGAAGAACCGCTCGGCCTCGTCACGGAGGGCGAGGTGGTAGGCCGCGCAATCTTCCCTAAGCCGCGGGTGGTTGACGGCCTCTGTGCGCCAGGCCTGCACACGTCCGTCCCACGTGAGATAGGAGGGGACCCTCGCGTTCGGGGGCGCGTTGAGCCTGAGGGAGCCTCGGTCGAATCGAAGCGTGCCCCGTCGCACCGCTACCTGCCGCTGAGGAGGGCGAGCGCCTCTTCGTGGAGGCGGCCGTTCGTGGCCAGGGCCGACCCCGAGTAGACGCTGGGGCGCCCCGCGAAATCGGTGAAGTGGCCCCCGGCCTCCTCCACCAGAATCTTCAAGGGCGCCAGGTCCCAGGGCTTCAAGTCCACCTCCACGGCGATCTCGGCTTTCCCCTCAGCCAAAACCGTATAGGTGAGGTAGTCCCCGAAGCCGCGCGCGCGTGAGGTGAAATCCACGAGCCGAAGGAAGCCGTCCCACTGCGCACATCGGCGGATCAGGTCGAGACCGGAGTAGACCAGGTGGGCGTCCTTCAGCTCGGTGACGGTCGAGACGCGGATTGGCTCGCCGTTGACGAAGGCTCCCTGCCCCTTTCGCGCAGTATGAAGATCACGGGTCACGGGGTTCAGGATGACGCCGGCCGTGACCTCGCCGTGCTCCTCCAGGGCGATCAGCACGGCCCAGATCGGGATACCGCGGACAAAGTTCCGGGTCCCATCGATGGGATCGATGATCCAGCGGACCTCACTGCTCCCCGCCGCCCCCAACTCCTCGCCCAGGAACCCGTACTCTGGAAAGCGCGCCCTGAGCGTCTCGACGATGACGCGCTCGGCCTCGCGGTCAGCCTGGGTCACCGGGCTCTGGTCCGGCTTCAAGGTTACCTCCAGGCGGCCGCGGTAGTGTTGGAGTGCCACGGCGCCCGCGGCTCGTGCAGCCTCAACCGCGGCGTCCAAGACCTTATCCACCGGTCTCTCCTTCACCGGCTCAGCGGGCCCCACCAAACCTCGCTACCCCTTGGAGAGGCCGAGGATGCGCTCGCCGATGATGTTCTTCTGGATCTCGGTGGTACCCCCGGCGATCCCAAAGCGCATCGCGAAGAGTGCCTGAAAGGCCCACCGGCCTCCATCCGGTGCCCACTCGGTCCCTTTCCAGAGCTGGTGGCGGGGACCAACGACCCGAGTGGCGGCCTCGGCCATCTTCCTGTACGTGTCGGTCAGCGTGAGCTTGAGCACCGATCCCTCCGGCCCAGGGGGTTCACCCCGGAGCTGGCGACTGATGTAACGGAGTCCCGTGAGGCGTAGGGCCCGGCCCTCCAGATAGATCTGGGCCAGCTCCTGGCGGACAAGAGGATCTCGCGCGGCCACACCCCCGTTGCGCGGCGTGTGCCGGGCCAGGTCGAGCAGGCTCTGGATATAGCGGTGGAGGATCACAGTGCTCCCGATGGCCATCCGTTCGTACATGAGCACCGTGATCGCCACCTCCCACCCGCTGTTCTTCGGCCCGATGAGGTTGGCCTTGGGCACCCGGACCTGATCGAAGAAGACCTCGGTGAACTCGGCGTCCCCGGTGATCTGGGCCAGCGGCCGGATCGTGATGCCCGGGCTCTGCATGTCCACGCGGAAGCAGGAGATCCCTTTGTGCTTGGGGGCGTCAGGGTCGGTGCGCGCCAGGAGGATGCAGGCGTGGGCGCGGTGGGCGTTGGAGGTCCAGACTTTCTGGCCTGAGATGACGAACTCCCCGCCGTCCTCCGCCGCGCGCGTGGAGAGATTCGCCAGGTCGCTCCCGGCCCCTGGTTCGGAGAAGCCCTGACACCAGATCGTATCGCCGGAGAGGATGGGCGGAAGCCAGCGCAGGCGCTGCTCCTCCGTGCCGTGCTTGATGACCGCGGGGCCGACCATGGTGAGGCCGATGATGTTGACCCCAGGTGGGGCCCCGGCGGCAATCAGCTCCTCGGTGAAGATCATCTGCTCGATAAGGCTCGCGCCGCGGCCCCCATACTCCTTGGGCCAGTGGACCCCGACCCAGCCCCCGGCGTGCGTCCGCTTGTGCCAGGTTTGGCTCGCGTCGAACGACCTGTCCGGGTGGAGTGACAGCTCATCGTCGGAGGGCGGGAACTGCCGCCGGTGCTCGGCGAGGTTGACCGCCAGCCACTCCCGGAGCTCCCGCCGGAACCCTTCCTCGCGCTCGGTGTAGGAGAAATCCATGATCCGGCTCCTCGACTTCTCAGGTTACCCCTTCCACTCGCCCCGTTCCTGAATCCCCGCTCATCTTGTGATCTCCCTCTAGACCTTCTCGAGGGTCTCCGCGACAGCCTCCGGCTGGGAGAGCATGCCGTCGTGGGCCAGGTCCAGGTCCACGGGCGTCACACCCAGGCGCCGCGCCGAGGCGAGGGCCGCCTCTGGCAGCACAGCCATGTCCTTGAGAAAGCGCACGTACGTTCGCGGGACGCTCATGGCGTAGAAGCGCTTGAGGTCGACCCGCTCGACAACGGGGCAGAGGGGCTGCGGAGTGAGCTGGGCCAGCGCGACCTGCACCGTGGGGTGATGGCGGGGCAGATCGTTCATCCATCGCGCCCATGCCATCTCGGCAGGATAGAAGTAGGTTTTGTTCCCTCTGCCCTGGGCCAGACCCCGGAGCATGGAGCGGTACGTCGAGGTGAAGAAGGTGTCAAAGAGGCTTCCGCCATCGGGCACCACCACGGCGGCCAGGAAGACCAGGTGCGTCACCCGTTCGGGGGCCAACTCTGCCACTTTGGGGGTCACGAGCCCGGCCATGGAGTGACCGACCACGATGCCGCGGCTGACGCCCTCGAGAGCCATGGCATCGAGGACTGCCCGAGCATAGCCGGCCACCGAGGCCTTGGCCCGCTCGCTGACCCGGCGTCCGTGACCGGGGAGATCTGGGACCACCACGCGGTGGCCCCGCGCCTCGAGCCGCTCCGCCACGGCCTCCCAACACCAGGCGCCATGGCAGGCCCCGTGGACCAGCACGAACTCCTTCGTCGAGACACTCGCAGGTGCAGCGCTCGAAGCACTCGCCGGTGAGCCGCCACGGCTCGGCACGATGAGGTTCTTCTCATTCGGGTTGACTAAGCTTGTGTCGCACCCTAGCGTATGGGGTACTCGCTTTCACCATACCCCATGAGAAGAGAGCCCGGCAACATGAAGGCGATGAGCCAACTCACTCAACCTCAGAGGAGCGCGACCGATGGCGAAAATCGAACAGTCCTGCGCCAAGTCCGTCTACGACCCACCGACATACAGTCAGGGGATCAAGGTCACCAACGGCCAGACTCTCCTCTTCCTCTCTGGACAGGTGGCCTACGAAAAGGACGGGAAGGTCGGGCACAAGGGCGATTTCCAGGGCCAGGCCCGGGCGGTGTTCCAAGCCATCAAGGATCTGGTGGAAGCGGGCGGAGGAACGCTGGCTAACGTGGTGAAGCTCAACACATACCTGACGGACATCCGGCACCGGGGTGACCTGGTGCCCATTCGAGAAGAGTTCTTCGGCAAGAAGCTGCCGGCCTCAACGTTGGTCCAGGTCAGTGCCCTGGCCCACCAGGACTGGTTTATCGAGGTTGAGGCGATCGCGGTGGTCTGAGCCAGGAGAAAGGGGGAGGCCCTCAGGGCCACCGGTGGACCGACCTCGGGAACGTCGTCCTGGCATCCCACTGCGGATGGGTGACCCGGGAGACGCTTGACCGGTTCATGGCCAAGGCGGTAGAAAATGTATTAGCTATCCTTGCCGGAAGCCCCCAGAACGTCGTCAACCCCGAGGCGCTGCGCGCGAGGAGATCCTGAATGATGCGAGACACGCGGTGAACCCGCTCATCTTTCGAGCCTATGACGTCCGTGGCAGGGTGGGAGAGGACCTCACTCCGGAGGTCTTCCGTCTGATCGGCCGTGCGTACGGAAGCCTGATCCGGCGGAAGGGTGGACGGACCATCGCCCTCGGTCACGACAACCGCCTCTCCTCGGCCGACCTCAACGCTGGCTTCGCCGAGGGCGTGCGCGCCGCCGGCGTGTCCATCGTGGACATCGGCCTCTCCCCCACCCCCGTGCTCTACTTCGCCACCGCCCACTGGAAGCTCGACGGGGGCGCCAACGTCACCGGGAGCCACAACCCCATCGAGTACAACGGTGTGAAGATGGTCCACGTCGGCGCACTCCCGCTCACCGAGGAGGAGATCCAGTCGCTGCGCACGATCATCCAAGCCGGGGACTTCGAGAGCGGCGCCGGGACTGTCCGCGAGCGCGATCCCCAGGATGACTACTTCGTCACCATCGTGAGCCGGGTGAAGCCGGCCCACCGCCTGAAAATCGTGGTAGACGCTGGCAACGGGGTGGCGGGCCGCTACGCCCCCGAGCTCTTCCGCCGGCTCGGCTGTGAAGTGGTGGAGCTCTACTGCGAGCTGGACGGCCGTTTCCCCCACCATCTCCCCGACCCCGAGATGGAGGAGAACACGCGGGACCTCCAGGCCCGTGTCGTGGCCGAGCGGGCTGACCTCGGGATCGCTCTCGATGGCGACGCAGACCGGATGGGACTCGTGGACGAGCAGGGGCGACGCCACGAGGCAGATCTGATCCTGATCCTCCTGGCCCGCGACTTCCTCACCCGCCACCCCGGCGAGCGGATCCTCTTCGATGTGAAATCTTCCCAGCTCTTGATCGACGACATCCGCGCCCACGGAGGCGTCCCGGTCATGTACAAGACGGGCCACTCCCATCTCAAGCGGAAGATGCGAGAGGACAGAATCCTCCTGGGAGGCGAGGTGAGCGGCCACATGTTCTTTGCCGAGGACTACTACGGCGTGGACGATGGTATGTTGGCTGCGGCGAAGGTCATCGAGGTCGCCTCCCGGATGCCCGGGCCCATCTCAGCGCACTTCGACGCCATCCCCCATCTTCACGTCACCCCCGAGCTGAAAGCACCCTGTCCCGACGAAGAGAAGTTCCGAGTCGTAGAGGAATTGGTCCGGCAGTTCAAGGCCAAGCACCAGACCATCGACATCGACGGGGCGCGGGTCCTTTTCCCGGGTGGGTGGGCCCTGGTCCGCGCCTCCAACACCAACCCGTATCTGACCCTTCGCATGGAGGCGAAGACGAAGGAAGCCCTCGAGGAGATGAAGCGGGTCGTGTTCGAGGCGCTGGCCCGCTACCCGTTCATTACCCTCCCCGCGTAAGGCGAAACGCGACCGCCTGTGCAACAGAGAGCACGCTCGGTGAGGAGCACTATCCTCCGAGGGCCAGCTCCACCGCCTGACCGAGGTGGCGCGCCACTGGGCAATCACGGGAGCCCCACACCCCACCAGGGTCCAGCAGCACGGCCTGGAGGCCGACCGCCCGAGCCCCGAGCACATCGACGGAGTAGAGGTCTCCGATATACACCGCCTCATGAGGCCGGACCTTGGCCGCTTCGAGAGCCAGCCTGAAAATCCGCGGGTCGGGTTTCTCTACTCCCACGACGGCAGAGTCGAGGACGAAGTCGAGGTACCGGGCGAGCCCAAGCGCTTCCAGGACTCCCCGCACCGAGCCGTTGGAGTTGGAGACCACCCCCGCCGCCACGCCGGCCGAGCGGAGCCGCCGGAGGACGTCTTGGGCCTCGGGGTCTGCTTTGTCCCAGAGCCCCACCGGGAGGTTATAGCTGCGGCGCCAGCGGTCCACCGCGGCGACGGTCTCCGGCTCCGCGATTCCAAGCTCCTCCAGGACGTATTGGAAGTAATAGGTGGCGGCCGACCGGCTCTCTGTGGAGACTCCCGGTGCGAGATGCGGATCCAGCTTGACCCGGGCCCGATACTCGGCCTGGGCCACGGCCTCGGGGTCAAGACGGATCCCGTGTCGGGCCAGCTCCTCCGTAACGGCGCCGTAGTCGATCCGAACCAGCGTATTGCCGGCGTCGAACAAGACGACTTTAGGCCGGGCTCGTGTCTTTCCCTCTTTCTCCATGCGTCCTACATCAAATTATACCGGCGCACGACACACAACGCTCCCATCAGCGTTTGGGTCCCAGAGCACGTGCTACACTCACACCAACCTGAATGGGGGGAGGTCCGGAAGGGCGGGTACCTGCGTCCGGAGGGCGCGGGGGCAGCCCCCCTCCGAGGGAGCATTGAGACCCGAGCTGGCGGCGTTCCTGGGCTCCTGGGACTTCAGGCCGGATGTCCTCGTCGTCCTGACGCTGCTGGGCGCCGGCTACGTGCTGGGGTGGACGCAAGTGCGCCGCGCCGACCCCCGGGCGCTGCCCGCGTGGCGGCTCAGTTGCTATGTGGGGGGGCTGCTCTCGATCGCCATCGCCCTTCTCTCCCCGCTCGACACGTTTTCCGAACTCCTCTTCCTCATGCACATGGCTCAGCACGTCGTGTTGATCATGCTGGCCGCGCCGCTGCTCTTGCTAGGCAACCCGCTGCCGGCATTCCTCTGGGCCTTCCCGGAGTCGGTGCGACGACGCGCCGGGCGCTTCTTAGCACCGGGCGGAGGGGGGCACGTGCTGATGCGGCGGCTCACCTGGATGCCTGGCGTCTGGGTGCTCTATGTCGTGAACCTGTGGGCCTGGCACCACCCGGCCGCCTACGGCGCGGCCTTGCGAAACGCGTGGGTCCACGACGCCGAGCACCTGGCGTTTTTCCTGACGGCGATCCTCTTCTGGTGGCCCGTGATCAATCCCGCACCTCAGCCATGGGGGTTCATCCCCTACGGCTTCCGGATTTTCTACGTCCTCGGGGCCGCGCTGCAGAACACCTTCCTCTCCGCTTTGATCACCTTGAGCGACAGGGTGATCTACAGCCACTACACGAGCGTGCCGCGGGTCTGGGGGCTGACTGTGTCCGAGGATCAGATGATGGCGGGGCTGATCATGTGGCTCCCGGGCGGCATGATGTACATGGCGACCATTCTGATCCTGGTGGCACGCATGCTTTCGCGGGAGGAGCGTATAACCGAAGCGCACTTCAACAGCGCCCCATAGTGTTGGAGTACAATGTGAGCGTGCGCACAATCGTCTTCATGCCTGTGCTTCGCCAGCCCGCCTTCGCCAACCGCGGGCAAGGCGCGCCCCGAGTGGCCTGAAGCGGCCCAATGACGGCGCGATGGCGGACCATCTGCCTGGTTGGGAGTGGGGTCTTCCTCACCCTTGCCCTGGCTGTCTCGGTGGGTGGGGTCTTCCCCGTGGAGCGCGGCTTGTATGAATGGGTCGTGGGAGGCGTCGCGCCGGGCGTGGTGACCACGTTCTCGTGGATCAACTACCTCGGCGACAGGTACTTCCTGATCCCCATGGCCCTGGTGCTGGCTCCGCTCGTCCTTTTCCTGCACCCGCCCTCGATCCGCCAGCGATGGTGGCTCTGGGTCGGGGTGGTGCTGGCGGCACCGCTCCTCGAATGGATCGCCAAGGAGGTGGTAAGCAGGCCGCGGCCCAGTGGCACGGGAATGGGCTTTCCTAGCGGACACGTGACGGCCGCAGCAGCGTTTTTCGTGATCACTGCCTATCTCGCGGAAAGGCTGCTAGCGGGGCGAGGAGCGAGACGCATGATCTGGATCGTTGCCGGGGTCGCCATCCTCCTGGTCGGGATCGCCCGGATGGTGCTCCGGGCTCACTGGCCGCTCGATACGATCGGGGGAGCCGGTCTCGGCGTTGCTTGCGCCGCCGGCGCCATCTGGTGGCACGAGCGACAGTCCTGAGTCAGGGGTGACCCGGCAAAGCCCGGGAGCCCTCAGGCCTTCGCTTTTACCACAGCCTTCTTCGCCCTGGCTCGATTCTGAAACCAGGCCTCCCAGTCCACCACGATGGGGGCGGCCACGAAGATCGAGGAGTAGGTGCCGGTGACCACGCCCACCAAGAGCACGAAGGCGAAGTCCTTGAGCACCTCCCCGCCGAAGAGGTAGAGGACCGCGACCACCAGAAAGGCCGTCAGGGACGTCAGAACGGTCCGAGAAAGCGTTTGGTTGATGGAGAGGTTGAACACATCGGCGAGCGTTTGGCCTTTCCGGATGCCCTTGCCCCGGTTTTCGCGGATGCGATCATACACGACGATGGTGTCGTTGATCGAGTAGCCCACGATGGTGAGGAGGGCGGCCAGGACCGGGAGCGAGAGTTCCCGGTTGGTGACGGACAGCGCCACCAGCGATACCAGCACGTCGTGGACCAAGGCGATGATCGCCGCGATCCCGCCCTTGAGTTCGAAGCGGAACGCCGTGTAGATCAGGATCCCGGCCATCCCAGCCAGCACCGCGTACACCGCCCGCAGCTGCAGATCGCGCCCCACCTGAGGGCCCACCGATTCCACCCGGCGGACCTCCAGTTCTCCAACGGCCCTGGCCAGGGTCTCCTGCACGCGCTCGGTCACCCCCTCGAGCGCCTCCTCCGAGAGCGGGGCCCGGATGAGGAACTCGCGAGGATCTCCGAACTGCTGAATCACGGACTCGCCCAGCCCCACCTGCGCCAGGGCGTCGCGGATCTCATCGACCCGCGCGTCCTTCTCGAAGCGAACCTGGATCAGCGTGCCTCCTGAGAAGTCAATGCCGTAGAGGAGGCCACCCTGGTACGCGATGTGAACGAGCCCTGCGAGGATGAAGACCACGGAGACCAGGTAGGCCGTCCGCCGGCGCCCGATGAAGTCAAAGTTGGTCTCGGAGAGGATTCGGAACACGACGAGTCTCCCGCGCTAGATGGAGATGGACTGGAGGAGGCGGCGGCGGCCCATGTAGACAAGGTCGAAGAGCAGACGCGTGAAGAAGACCGCGGTGAAGAGGCTGACGAGGATGCCGATGGCCAGGGTGACGGCGAACCCCTTGACCGGGCCCGTGCCGAAGTTATAGAGGATGGCCGCCGAAACCAGCACGGTCACGTGGGTGTCGAAGACGGTGCGAAAGGCCCGGGCAAACCCGGAGTCGATGGCAGCCCTGACGGTCTTTCCGCTGCGGAGCTCCTCCCGGATGCGCTCGAAGATCAGGATATTGGTATCTACCGCGATGCCGATGGTCAGCACGATCCCAGCGATGCCCGGGAGCGTGAGCGTGGCGTGAAAGCCGGCCATGGTGGCCAGGAGGATCAGCAGGTTCAGGCTGAGCGCCAGGTCAGCGATCAGGCCCGAGAGCCGGTAGTAGATCAACATGAAGGCCAAGATCGCCGCACCTCCGGCCAGGATGGAAACGATCCCTCTACGGACGGAGTCCGCTCCCAGCGAGGGGCCGACGCTCCGCTCCTCGAGAGTCGTGACCGGTGCGGGGAGCGCTCCGGCCCGGAGCACGATGGCCAAGTCCGTGGCCTCCTCGACGGTGAAGCCCCCGGTGATCTGGGCCCGCCCCGAAGGAATCGCCTCCCGGATCACGGGCGCCGAGTACACGTTGCCATCAAGGACAATGGCGAGCCGCCGACCCACGTTCCGCTCGGTGAGCTTGGCAAAGGCCTTGGCGCCTGCCCTGTTCAGCTCCACCGACACGTAGGGTTCGCTGGTGGTCTGATCGATGGTCATCCGGGCCGTCGCCAGATCAGCGCCTGTGAGGCGAGTTCTCTTCTCGACCACGAACGGGATCCGGCTCTCCTGGCCCGTCTTTTCGTCCACTTGCCGCTTGTAGAGGACTTCGGACCCCTCCGGGGGACCTTCGCGGAGCGTCTGCTCCACGTTCGAGGACTCGTCGAGCAGCTTGAACTCCAGGAGCGCCGTCTTACCGATCAGCGCCTTGGCGCGTTGCGGGTCCTGGACGCCGGGGAGCTGGATCAGGATCCGGTCCTCCCCCTGGCGCTGGATGGCGGGCTCGGCCACGCCGAACTGGTCGACCCGATTGCGGATGGTCTCAAGGGCCTGGCGGACGGCGAGATCGCGGGTGCGCGCCCCCACTCGCTCGCGCATCGCCAGGACGATTCGGCCGGCACTCTGATCCACGCTCTCACGGTCGAAGGTCTGGAACTCGCTGAGCACTGTCAGGGCATCGTTCCAGGTCTGGGGAGACGCGAGCTCAATGACAATGGTGTCGGGACCCCGGCGCTCGAGTCGGCTGACCCCGATCCCGCGCCGATCCATGGCAGCCCGGAGATCGGAAACGGTCCGCTCCACCTGCGCCTCCAGGGCCTTGTCCACCTCGACCCCCAGCACCAGATGGATCCCGCCCTGGAGATCGAGCCCGAGGTTGATGGTCTCGCGCGGCGGGAAGAGATACCAGAGCGAGACCCCGATCACCACCACGACGATGCCGATCCGGAGCCAGAGCTTGCGACGCACGCTAGGCGCTCTCCTTCTCCGAGCCGGCGCCGATGACCCGCCCGACGGCCCCCCGGTCGACCTCCACCTTGACCTGGTCTGCGATCCGAAGGATCAGGGTATGCTCGTTGAGCCCTACGATGGTGCCGTGGAGGCCCCCGTTAGTGGCGATGCGGTCCCCCCGCTTGAGGGCGCCGAGCATCTGCTCGCGAGACTTTCGTTGCCTCTGCTGCGGTCTGATGAGCAAGAAGTAGAAGATGGCGAAGATCGCGGCGAAGAAGAGCAGCTGGGGAACGACCGACGACGCACCACCGCCTGGTGCCCGGGCCGACGCGTAGGCGAGGTCAGCGGCATAGGCAAGGTCCACGATCAGGCCTCCGTATCTCGTAGGGTCTCCGGGATGTCAACTTCGGATGATACCCTATACCGGGCCAAAAACCGAGTGCGGAATACCAGAAAGTCCCCCGTGAGAATGGCTTCGCGCATGCGAGCCAGGAGAGTCAGATAGAAGGTGAGGTTGTGCAGAGTGAGCAAGCGCGGCGCCAGAAGCTCCTGGGCAACGTAGAGGTGACGCAGATAGGCCCGAGAGAAGCGCTGGCACGTGTAGCAGCGACACCCTTCCTCGGGCGGCGCGGGATCGCGGGCGTACCGGGCGTTCTTGATGGTGAGGACCCCCTCGGAGGTGAAGAGCTGGCCGTTCCGGGCGTTTCGCGTGGGAAGGACGCAGTCGAAGAGGTCCACGCCGCGGGCGACGGCCTCCACCAGGTCCGGCGGCTTCCCTACCCCCATCAGGTAGCGGGGCTGATCCATCGGCAGCAGCGACCCGACCAGCGCAACGAGGTCCAGCATGAGAGGCTTGGGCTCCCCGACCCCCATGCCGCCGATCGCGTAGCCATCGAAGCCGAGCGCACAGGTTTCCTCCACGGCCCGCCGCCGGAGGTCTTCGTAAGTCCCGCCCTGCACGATCCCGAACAGGCCCTGTCGGCCAGCGCCGCTTGCGTGGACCGCCCTGGCGCGCGCTGCCCAGCGGAGCGTGAGGGCCAGCGACTGCTCGGTGTCGAGGCGAGAGGCGGGGGAGGCCAGGCACTCATCCAGCGGATGGATGATGTCGGCGCCAAGCGCTTGTTGCACCTGGACGGAGAGCTCGGGCGTCAGGAACTGCTCCGACCCGTCCAGGTGCGAGCGGAAGCGCACCCCTTCTTCCGTGATGGTCCGCACAGCCGAGAGGCTGTAGACCTGGAACCCTCCCGAGTCGGTGAGAAGCGGCCCGTCCCACCCCATGAAGCGGTGCAGCCCTCCGAGGTTCGCGATGAGCCTATGACCCGGCCGCAGGTGAAGGTGATAGGTGTTCGCCAGAACGATCTGGGCGCCGACCGTCTTCAGCTCTTCCGGGGTCAGACCCTTCACGCTCCCCTGGGTGCCGACCGGCATGAACGCCGGAGTCTCCACGACGCCGTGAGGAGTCGCGAGCCGCCCGACCCGTGCCGCCCCGTCCGACTTGATGACCTCAAACTGGACGCCAGACATGACACCCCTCAGAGGAGCAGCACCGCGTCGCCGTAGGAGTAGAAGCGATACCCGACGTCCACGGCGTGGCGGTAGGCCGCCAGGATCCGCTCCCGGCCAGCGAAGGCGGAGACGAGAAGCAGATGAGTCGAGCGCGGCAGGTGGAAGTTGGTGATGAGGCCGTCCACGATTTTGAACCGATATCCGGGCACGATGAACAGGCTGGTCGGCCCGGAAAACGCGCGCACCCGGCCGTCCTGGCGAGCCGCAGACTCGAGAGCCCTGACGACGGTGGTCCCCACGGCCAGCACCCGGCGCCCCTCATCCCTGGCCCGGTTGACCGCCTGCCCCACGGCCTCGGGCACCATCGCCTCCTCCTCCTCCATCACATGCGCCTCCACCCGATCCGCCCGGATCGGCCGGAAGCTCCCCGGGCCCACGTGCAGTGTCAGCGCGTGGACCTCGACCCCCCGGACGCGGAGCTCTTCCAACAGAGCCGGCGTGAAGTGTAGACCGGCCGTCGGAGCAGCCACCGAGCCCTCGTGGCGGGCATAGACGGTCTGGTAGCGTTCCCAGTCCTCGGCGCCTGGTTTGGCGTAGTGAGCGATGTAGGGAGGGAGCGGTGGTAACCCGTGGCGCTCCAGAAAATCTCTGACCGCCGGGACACCCTCCACGTCAATGACCCGGCGGCCCAGAGCACCGGCTTGGACAATCCGGGCTCGACCTTGTCCGAGGAGGATCTCCGATCCGACGCGCGCGTGCTTAGCGGGCTTGGCAAGAATCTCCCAGCGGTGTGGGCGGACCTCCCGGAGGAACAAGCACTCCACCGCTTTCCCGCTCCCGAGCTGGCCGTGGAAGCGGGCGGGGATCACGCGGGAGTCGTTCAGCACCAGGCAGTCTCCGCCCTGGAGGAGCCCGGGCAGGTCGGCGAACACGCGGTCCTCCCACCGGCCCGAGGCGCGGTCGAGGACTAAAAGTCGCGAGGCCTCCCGCCGCTCGGCGGGATACTGGGCGATCCGGTCCGGGGGAAGACAGTAGTCAAACGGGGTCACATCCATCCAGTTGAAGTCTCAAACCAGGGCGGGATGGTGTCAAGGGAACCGGCCGGTAGATTGTCAGGCTTTCACACTGCAGTGATCTAAGACTGAAAACCCGTTGGATGGTGAGCGAGGCAGGTGATGCGAATCGGCCTAAGGGGAATTTTAACTCTCGTTGGGCTCCTCCTGGCCTCTCACTTCGTCAACCCCGCGTTCTCCCTCGCCGGGATCCGGAACTCGGAGAGCCGAGTCGGTCCTGAGTGCCGATTGCAGCTCTACTGCATCGGGCCGCTCGACGCCCTCGCCCTCCTTGCCATCTGAAAGCTCAAGCTCGGCCTGGGGGCCTTGAGCCTCCTGGCTTGATCGGGCCCACTGATCTGCGCCCTCTGGCGGGCGGGCGGCGCGAGCATTG
>JBHIAB010000079.1:0-13758 GCA_046758385.1 Methylomirabilia bacterium
GTCCAGGATCTCTTTGCCCAGTTACTCGAGGAAGGCGGGAGTATCCGATGCGTCGTGAATGGCGGCAGCATGGAGCCATGCATCCGGAAGGGAGATGTCGTGACCGTGAGACCAGCGACATTTCCCGAGGTCCGGATTGGCGACATCCTCGTGTTTCGGAGCAACGCCGCCCCACACAGGACGCCCCTCACTGCACATCGGGTCATCAGAAAGTCGACGCGCTCTCGAAAGCCGTGTCTCTACGTCCGAGGAGATGCGAACGTCTTCGGCAACTGGGTCACGCCGGACGCAATCGCCGGGACAGTGGCCCAGATCCAGCGCGGAAGTCAAGTGATCGGTCTCACCCAACGCTGGAGCCGGCTGCGCTCGTACGTTCGAGCTTATGTGTCCGAGTGTACGGTGTTATGGTCGGCGCTCGTCAACGCCTTCCACAAGATACGTCCATCCTTTTGAACGCCCAGTGAGAAGCGAGCGCTCCATAGACGATTACACCAAGACTGCGGCGAACAATCGCCGCAGACTTCACCGGCTAGACGCCGTTCTCTCAGAATTCGAAGCCTCAGGCATCGAAGCACTCCCCCTTAAAGGAGCCGATCTCTTGGGACGGGCCTACGGGGGGGCGTTAGGGCTGCGACCGATGGTGGATGTCGACCTCCTGGTCCATCACCAAGATCTTCCACAAATCGAACGCATTTTAGAAGCAAACGGATTCCAATCCCGCGCAAGTGGGAACCCTGTCTATGTCTTTCCCAACCACTTCCTTGCGTTGGATATGATCTCCGACATTTGGTACCTGGAGAGCATCGATGCTGTCTGGCAACGTTCAGTGTGTCGCCAGGTCGCGGGACGGTTCCGCCGGGCGATGCATCCCGAAGATGCCTTGATCTACCTGGCGGCGTATCAGACCATTCATCGAGGGCGCCTGGGGCGGCAGATGGCACTGGATGTGGCGGCATTGCTCGACGCAGAGGGGCAACTCATCGACTGGGACAACGTCGTTCACCAGGCCAACACCCGCCATCTCCGCCTTCCGCTCTATCACGGGTTGGCCTATGCTCACGACAAGACCGGGGCAAGAATCCCGACGTGGGTGCTCGACGCACTTCGGCCCGAGGATTCACAACACCGAATCGCCTCCCTCTACCAACGGCTTGTCACTGAGCAAGGCATTCCGGGGCTTGGTCACCTGCTCCTTATCCTTTCCCTCCGTGGATACAAACACAAGCTCAAGGCCCTTTGGAAAGCGCTGTTTCCATCTCGAGACTTTCTGGCCTTCCGCTACGGAGAGAGAAACCCTTGCGAGTGGCTCTGGATCCGCCTCAGCCGTCCTGCTTACCTGCTCTTCCGGGGAGGGCTCCTGCTCCTCAGGATCGGCCGCCGCCTTATTGAGACTCGTCACTTCGTTCAGAGTGACAAGCGCTGTCAAAAAACGTGTAATTAGAGGCGGAGGAATCCGAAGACGGCGAGAACGGCCGTGAGGAAGGTGAACCAGGCTGACACGATCCACATGAAGGTCGTGAGCTTCTTGTTCATGTCATTGAGCCGGCCGGTGAACGATTGGTTCATGTCATTGAGGCGCTGGTTCATATCATTGAGGCGGCCGGTGAACGACTGGTTCATGTCATTGAGGCGGCCGGTGAACGACTGGTTCATGTCATCGAGCCGGCCGCTGAACAACTGGTTCATATCATTCAGTCGGGTGTCGATCCCAGCGCGCAGATCGTCAATCCGCTTGTCCGTAGCGGTGAAGCGGGCGGCCATGTCCGCCTTCAAGTCGGAAAACTGGCGCCCTATGTCCACGCGCAGGTCATCGAACCTGCGGTGCAGATCATCAACACGCTTAGAAAGTTCCGCTTCGTTCATCCTAGTAGCACGCTAGCATGGACGTCCCTCCCGGTCAACCCGAGGGAGGTCCAAGAATTGCCGTTGGCAGAAACTGGGGAGAGGGACATTGAAGTGGGTTTCGCCCAGCTTAGTGCAGGGAGAGACTTCCCTCCACCCTGGCGCGACGAAGCGCCCAATCCCAACTGAGCAGGCCCAAGGGCAGCAGAAGAACGCAGAAGAGGCCTAACATCCAGAGCTCGCGGGCGAGCTGGGTAACGGGCGTGCCCTGATAAATGGCGAGCTGCAGCCCGCGAATCGCGTGCGTGATGGGAATCCAGGCGGAGATGTGCTGGAGCCAACTGGGCAGGACGGTCACCGGAAAGAAGACACCGCCGAGCAACGCCCACACGCCGTTGAACACCCAGGCGACGACGGTACCACGCTTGAACACGAGCATCCAGGCGGCCTGGGTGAGGCCAATGCTGTTGAAGGCCACGATCACCAACCCCAGGACGCTCGCCAGGGCGCTCCAGTTGATCCGGCTGAAGTCCACGCCGAACCCGATGCCACCCACGAAAAAATAGATGACAACCTCGGCGGACGCGTAGAGGGTGTTCCAGATCGCCATCGCGAGGATCAGCACCCACAGCCTGCTGGGTGTCGCGAACAGCACTTCCAACGTACCCCTCACTTGCTCCGCCGCGATCCGACCGGAGATGCCTCCGACGGCTGTGCCCACGTAGGCGAAGAAGGCATTGCCCACCAGGACATAGGCAAAGTAGGGTGCCCCGAAGGGCGCCAGGTCAGGCGTCATCTGGCGCCCAAACAAGCGATCGATGAAGAAATACGTCGCGATGCTGGTGGAAATCCCAAAGATGGAAAACACGAACGCGAACCGATAGCTCATCTCGATGAGGAACTCTTTTTTCATGTAGGCCCAGACCTTCCGGAGCTCGGCGAGGGGCGCCGAGGGGGCGGCGAGCGGCATTACCTCTAGGTGGTTCACGGCAGATCGCTCCCAGTGGTCAGGTGTGCGAAGACACCAGCGAGCGTGGCGGTCCGGCGGCCGGTCCGCTGGCGCAGCTCCTCGATCGTGCCACAGGTGACTACCCGGCCCTCGTGCAAAACCGCGATTCGATCGCACAGCTCCTCGGCCTCCTCGAGGTTGTGCGTGGCCAGCATGACGGTGCACCCAATCTGCGCCACCAATTTATCCCGAATCAAGCGACGCAACACAGCCGCCGCCAAGGGATCCAGGCTTCGCGTCGGCTCATCCAGGAGCAGAATCTGTGGTTGACGGAGCAGAGCTCGCGCGATGGCGAGACGATGCCTCATCCCCGTCGAGTACACACCGAAATGGCGATCCAGGGCCTCCAACCCTAGCTGGTGACGTAGCTGTTCGATGCGGACACGGGCGGCCCGCGAGCTCAGACCTTGGAACGCGGCGAAAAATTCGAGATTCTGGCGGCCGGTCAGCCGCCAGTAGAAGCTGCGCTCGTCGCTGGTGGCCAATCCGATCATCGCCTTGACGCGATTGGTCTCTCGCGTCACATCGTGGCCCTCCACGGTCACCCGCCCTGCCGTCGGCAGGATGAGCGTCGCAAGAATCTTGAGCAGCGTCGTTTTGCCAGCGCCGTTCGTACCGAGGAGGCCCAAGACTTCCCCCCGGCGGACGGTCAGCTCAACTTCACGAAGAGCACAAACCGATGGTTGGCGGCGGACGGGTGGAAAGGAGCGAAGTCGGAGCTGGAGTGGACGGAAGATCTTCGTCAGGTGGGAGACGACGATGAGGGCGTCGGACCCGTGACTCGTGCTCCGAGACACACCATCACCCGATTTGTGCCGCAGGGCCGGGTGATCCCGGAGCCCATCTGGGAATTCGGAACGCGGGCCGAGGCCCAAGCGTCGGTCAGCGTCATGAATCGCCGGCACCCGGTTGCTCGTCATGGTGGGAATAGCTCACCGACGGGGAGGGACAATCCTGGCACGCCCTCTATCCCCTGGGCGATGCACCAGGCGCGAAAGCGTCCGGTTTCTCTGACGGTCAGCTCGTCCCAACTCCCTGATTCGACCAGACGCCCGTCCTCGAGCACATAGATGAGGTCCGCCCACCGGACGGTGGACAGCCGGTGGCTGATGACCACAATCGTCATCTCGCCATGAAGCACCTGAATGGCCTGCTGGATGCGACGCTCGTTTTCGGAGTCCAGCGCGCTGGTGGCTTCGTCCAGGATGAGGAGAGAAGGCTTGCGCAGGAGGGCTCGGGCCAGAGCCAGGCGCTGTCGCTCGCCCCCGGACAAGCGGACGCCCCGGTCACCCACGACGGTACCCAACCCATCGGGAAGTTTGCCGACGAACTCCTCGGCCGCAGCCAGCCTCAGGGCGTGGAGGACCTCTTGCTCCGTGGCCTGGGGCCGTGCCCAAAGGAGGTTCGCGCGGATGGTGTCGTGAAACAGGAAGGACTCCTGCGCCACGTAGCCGATCCGATCCCGCCAGGCTCTCATCCGCTCGGGGCCCAACGGAGTTCCGTCTACCAGCACGCGACCTTCGGTGGGGCTGAGCAACCCGATAATCAGATCGGCGACGGTGCTCTTACCGGCTCCGGAGGGACCGACGATGGCGGTGGTCTGGCCGGCGTGGAGGGCCAATTGAATGTCTCGGACGGCCGGCGTCCGGTCATACACGAACGAAACTCGCTCGAGGCGGATGGCCTCTCGCAGTGCACATGGCTCGACTCGGTCCACCCTGGGCTCGGCGGCGGCCTCGCAGCGGGCTTGCATTGACATGACCGAGTCGAACGCCGGCAAGAGGTTGACGAACTCCTGGTAGCCTCCGAGAAGGGCGGAAAACCTCGGCATGAGACGGGCGAAGAGGAACAGCAGCACCAGCCCGGTAGCGGTGGGGAGGGCGAGAATCTCAAAAGCCACGTAGAGGATGAAGCTCAGGAGCAAGACCGATCCGCTATCGAACCAGTACTGCGCCTCGGCCTGGCTCCGGACGGCGCGGGTGTTAATGCGCCGCACTCGCTCGGTCAGCCTCGCGAAGATCCCGGCGTGACGCTCCTCGGCCCCGTAGCTCTTCGCCGTCTTCATGGCTCCGAGGTGCTCCGTGACGGCGCCGTAGAGGTGCTGCATCGCCTCGGTAAGCGCCTCACCGGCCGCACGCGCCGCCTCGGTCTTACCCCTCAGCACCAGCATCAACCCGGCAGCACAGGCAAACACGAGCCCGGTCATTACCGGCGACAGCCCCACGGCCAAGCCGACGTAGGCCAGCGCGACGAGGGCCGTGGCGAACAGGTGCAGGAGCTGAGACGTCGCGTCCCCGACTCGTTCCACCTCGGTGGTCAACACGTGGGTGAAGTCCGAGGCCCGGCTCCGGGAGAAGAAGAGCCAGTTGGAATTGGCGATGGCCCGGTAGAGCCGCTGCCGGAGGGACTTCGAGACCTCGTGCTGAAGGGCCAGGCTCAGGGTGGTCTGCCAGCGTTGCAAGAGCCCGCGCGCGCTGATGACAAGCACGAAGAGTCCAAGCACCGTGATCAGCGTCGGGCGCACGCCAAAGGCCGCGAAGACGGATGACAGCACTTGAGCGATCCGACCGAGGGCACCCTGTCCGACCTCCAGGCCAACGAGCTGGAGCAGGGGCACGAGCAGCAACACTCCGGCGCCTTCCGTCAGGCTCAGGGAGACCATCACTCCCAGGGCCAGCACCGCCTTCGAACCCATGATGCCGGCCAGGGCGGAGAGATAGGGCAACAAAGCCCGGTGCCGCCGGAGGTTGCCCTGTCTAGCTTCCGTCATCGCCGTGGTTGACCACCCTCAAGAGGAGGACCGTCATGGCCCAGAGAGAGTCAGCTACAGGGGGTACAAAAGCGGTGCCAAGCATCTCCGGCGCCCTGAGATCACGAAGCCACTGAAAAATAAGCGAATTCAGCGTATTGATCCGAGGGGCAGCTGTCAGCGGGGCGGCAAAAAACTTCCCTGGCCGGAACAAACTGTCTGGAGCCGGGCCGGCGGGGTCTCTGCTGACCCGAGCCAGGAGCCGTCAGACCTCGGTCCCCTCGCCCGGAGCCAAGAGGCACGACGAGACTGAACACCATTCGCGCCTAGCCCTACTCCGAATTCACCTCCTGCCTCTTCCGCAAAGCGAGCGCCGGCATCCCGCTCCGGCGCCTGTACCAAACCTGATGGAGGAGTGTGTCCTTGAACCTGAAGGCTCGAACCTAGGGCCCTGAACTCCGGATGACCTTAACACCCGCCCTTCGCGCTGCCGCAACGAGACGTCGGTCCAAGGTCGCAAGCCCCAGACCCCTGCGCTGTGCCAATTCTAGATAAGCAGCGTCATAGGCAGACAAGGCATACTTCTCCGCCAGGGTGTGAAAGCGCCACGCCGCATCCAGGCCCAAGTCTGCATCGGTCTGAATAGGAAGCATTCCATATAGCTCAATCAAGCGAACTCTTGCGGCTTCTGCCAGTCTTTGTCGGCGTTGTGCCATCGTGAGCGCGTTGGATATTTCGTACCACCACAGGGCCGGAACCCAAAAGGTGCTCTTCCGAGACACCTGCGCCAGAAAGCGATCTGCCCACTTCGTCGTTTCGTCCGGAAGCGCCCAGCCCAGCGCCAGGGAAGAATCGAGCACCCAGTCCATCAGTAGCGGCGACCTCGTTCAATCAACTCCCGAATCCTCAACCTTCCGGGGATTTGCTGGCGAATCGCACGGAAAGAGGCCAGGATTTGCGTGAGGTCAGGCTGTTGTTCCTTTTTCTCCGGAGGGATCAGCCGCGCCACCGCTTTGCCCCGCTTACAGATGATAAAAGACCTGCCGTTTTCCGTCTCGCGGAGCAATTCCGAAAGACGGGTCTTCGCCTCAAATGCACCTATCTCAGCTAGCTGACCCATCATGCAGAGCCCTCCTACGGAAGAGATACAACTAGTTTAATCAACCAGTAGGACAGTGTCAAGGACGCAAACCTATAGCTCATCTCGATGAGGAACTCTTACCGGCACAGGCAAACGCGAGCCCGGTCATCAGCGGCGACAGCTCCACGGCCAATCCCACATAGACCAGTGCGACGAGGGCCGTGGCGAACAGGAGCTGGGACGTTGCGTCCCCGACTCGTTCCACCTCTGTGGTCAACACTTGGGTGAAGTCCGAGGCCCAACTCCGGGAGGGGCACAAAAGGGAAGTCAGGCGGACTTGGGCGGCCGGTCCGATTCGGCTTCGAGGAGCTCGCGCGCCCAGCCGCGGATCCGCTTGGCCAAGTCATCACACCAGACGAAACTGCTTCGGCCGTCAGAGACCTCCGGGTACGCAAGCTCGGCGGGCGATTGGTCTAACGGGGGGATGACGCGATCCCCGATGCGCAGGCGGAGACCGTAGGACCTGCCCTTCCGCTCCTCGGTGTTCTCCACCAATCCCTCCAGCCTTGGGCTCTCACGCTTGGCGTGGGAGTTGGCGAAGTTCAGCAGCCAGCGCCCGACCTCGTCGTAGCTGCTCCCCTTGAGCAAAGGTAGCTTCCTCCCCCGGGCTGAGCTACTTCACGCCGATTCTACCAGGCGCGGGTTGAGACCCCGGGGTGTCAGCTGCCACGTGGAACACCCCGGGATCGACTTAATGCTCTGAGTTATAGATAGAGAGATAGCAGGCTTGTATTAAAAGAAATTTAGCACTCGTTGTAGCCGCAGGAGAGGCACTTCTTGCAGCCTTCCTCATAGATGAACGTGGCTTGGCCGCACTCCTTACAGAGGTCGCCGATTCGCCTCAATTCCGGCCCGGACTCCTCCCCCTCTTCAAGCCTTACCGCCCCGATATGCTCGGCCAGGACGCGCGCCAGGGCATCCGGGAGCGACAGGACTTTGGAGGGGCCAAAGCCCATGGGCTGGCCGCCCCCGATTCGGACGAGCTGGCCGATGACTTCCTCCAGCCGCCGCCGAGCCGAGAGCGGAGAGGGAAGCCGGAGGACCAGGGAGATCAGGCGCCCCAGGGCTTCGGCCACCGCCATGGTGTCCGAGCCGCCTTTCCCCACCGAGACGAAGACCTCGAAGGGCTCTCCATCCGGGGTTTCGTTCACCGTGATGAAGGCCGTGCCCACGGGGCTCTCCATCCGGTAGGTGTGACCAGATAGGCTTTGAGGCCGTGGTTTGATCACCGCCCCCCTCGGGATCGTAACCGGTGGGGCCTCGGTCGCCGCGAGGCCCACGGTCAGCACCTGCTCCCCCTTGCAGCCGTCTCTGAACACCGTGATGCCCAGGCATCCGAGCTCCCAGGCCAGCAGGTAGGCGTTGGCGATGTCGTCCACCGAGGCGGAGTTGGGCACGTTGACCGTTTTGGACACACCGTTGTTGGTGTGTCGCTGATAGGCAGCCTGATGTCGGACGTGCCAGTCGTACGGGATTTCGTGAGAAGTCTTGAAGACCCGCTGCACATGCTCCGGCACCCCCGGAATCCCGTGCAGGGAGCCGCGCCGGGCCACCTCCTGCATGAGCGCCTCGGAGTAAAAGCCTTGCTCTCGGGCGATTCGCTCGAAGGTGTCGTTCACGAAGGTCAGCACGCGCTCGCCGTCCGACTGCCTGACCCGGTGCTCAAAAGCCAGGGCGAACATCGGCTCGATCCCAGAGGAGCACCCGGCGATCATGGAGATGGTGCCCGTGGGGGCGACGGTCGTAACCGTGGAGTTCCTGAGCGGCCGGTCGTGCTTGTAGATCGAGCGACTCCAGTTCGGGAACGGCCCTCGCTCCTCGGCCAGCTTGGCTGACTGGTCATGGCCTTTCTCCTGGATGAAGGCCATGAGCTGATCAGCCAGGTCCAATGCCTCCTGGCTGTCGTACGGGATCCCCATGGTGAAGAGGAGATCTGCCCAGCCCATGACACCCAGGCCAATCCGGCGGTTGGCCTTGACGGTCTCGTCAATTTCGGGGAGCGGGTACGGGTTCATCTCGATGACATTGTCGAGGAACCGTACCGAGAGGCGCACGACCCGTTCCAGCTCCTCCCAGTTGATGGCCCACTCCCCGTTCGGCGCGCGTTGAGCAAACCTGGACACATTGATGGAACCGAGGTTGCAGTTGTGAACGATCATGCCCTCGGCAATCAGGGAATGCGTGACGGGTTCGGAGATGTCATACACCTCGACTTCGCCGGCAGACACGACCGAGGCCACCGGCACAGCCAGTCGATCCTTCTTGGTTCGTAGCCAAGGAAACTGCCCGCAGCGCTCCTCCTTGTGGGGCGTGAGAGGAAACCCGATGAGATCGAGGAACCGGTGGTAACTCTCGCCGTTCACCTTCACTTGTCCCCACGCTCGCCCCGTTGGCCGATGCGGGTAGTACTTGATGTTACTCCTGATCCCGAGGTTTAACAGGAGTAGCTGAACATCTCGAAGCAACTCTAGAGACGCTGAGCTCAGCGTCACCTGTGACTTACGATGGGTTTTCGACCCATCAGCGCAGAAGAGCCCCTGCAAGTAGCGGAGCTGCTCTTCCTTCGGGCTGGTGAAGATGCCTTTGGGCACCCGCTTCTCGGGGGCGCGAGCAGGGGTAAATCCAGAAGCCCGGAACGCAGCGACGGCTGACGCCCGCTCCGTGGCGATACACCGGACCAGCGTAGACTGTGTTTGCACTTTTGCCGCGCTGCCTGTGAACTCTCGCCACACAGGGACCAGGCGCTGGAAGGCCAGCTCATCCTCTGGCCCAAAGGTCAATCCGACGGAGTTGGTGAACCAGCCATCGCCCGTGAACCAGCCGAACATCCGCTGGAGATCTCCGTCGGTGCTGGTAATGTGCAGAGGTCCCGCCATGGCCGTTTGAATGCAAACCCGGTCCTCTCGCATTAACGCCCCCGCCTCCTTCCAGCCGCTGTCCGTGAGAATTCTATGGTCCGGAGTCACACGGGTTTGCTGACCGTTGGTAAGGGTCACACGGACGGTGGGTTTGACCCCGGTCTTTACCACGGTGGCCGGCCGGAAGACCATGTGTCTACCGCGCCCGTTCAGATTCGTTGCGACGAGAACGGGCTCTCCTCGCTGCTGGCGATCATACAGGTCAGCTACGGTCTCCAGGCCGTGCTCAGTGGTGACTCGCGTCTCCGGCGCAAAACACGCTTCGTTCGGTAACAGCGGTTGTTCCCCGCACGGATTCGTGGCTTCGATCGTGCCTATCTCAGGGGTGGGGTTGGCGGGACTCGCGTTGATCCGGTCGATGAACACCATGCCCGGATCACCGGTGCGCCACGCGGCGCGGACGATCCGCTCGAAGACTTCCCGGGCAGACAAGGTGCCGACCACCGCAGCCGTGTGGGGGTTGATCAGCTCGTAGTCCTCTCCCCTGGATAACGCCTCCATGAAGCGGTCGGTGGCAGCCACAGAAATGTTGAAGTTGGTGATACCGCCGTCCAGCTTGCAGTCGATGAACTCCAGGATGTCCGGGTGATCTACCCGGAGGATCCCCATGTTCGCACCACGACGGGTCCCCCCCTGTTTTACGGCTTCGGTCGCGCCGTTGAAGACGCGGAGGAAAGACACCGGGCCCGACGCCTTCCCGCCGGTGGAGTGGACCAGGTCGTCCTTGGGACGGAGGCGCGAGAACGCGAACCCGGTGTTATGAACGAACGCCATCCCGTGACGCCCGGCCGCATAGGTGTTCCAGGCCTCGACGGAGAGATCATAGAATTTTTTCGGCTGCGGCGCTCTACGAACGGCAGCCACTTCAAGACCGCGGGCCGCGACCCGGCGCAGAAGCCGGCCGAGATCGGCGTGACGCGGGGCGACAGCGTCAGCAATCCTTAGTAGGTCGTCGCGTCGGCACCGACGGTACGGATTGCAAGACCAGCGGTTCAACTCCGCGCTGCACGGGCCCACGCCGCCGCGAGAGGAGCCGATGAGACCGAGGCTCGTGAGACGGTCGCGCCAAGCGCGGAACGGCAACGCCAGGGCCGTCTGCTTGCGGCTCGCGGAGGACAGGCGGGCGAGCTTGTGCTCGCTGGCCACGTACGGCCCGATCTCCGCACGCAGCTCATTCACGTGCGGCAGCGTGCACAGCTGGACCTCATAGACGATCCGCTTCCCCCTCCCTCGCGGCGGTTTCGCCGACACCGAGGGCTGATAGCCCTGGAGGCTCATCAGACCCGCGAGGTCCTCTGCCATCTCGCAGCTAGCTGTCGCGTAGGATGGGCTACCGTCAGTGGCCACGTACCCGTCGCTGTCGAGGAGCCCGGCGAGGAAGGCGCGGACCACCGGCAGGGGCGACTTCGCGATGACCTCGGGAACCCGGACGCGCTCATCTTTCGCGCCGATCTTCTCGAGCCCGCACGCTTCCAGCATGTCGTGCACGAATCGCTGCGTGAGGGTCGCGACGCTGAGGAGGCCGCGAGCGTCCCGCTGGATCCCCACGTGGATCCCGTGCTCCGCCAGGACCACTCGGACCCTTTCGAGCACATCGCGCCCTCCGGAGAACCATCGTAAACGGTGCTGCCGGAGCGCCGGGGCGTACCCGAACGAGCCATCGCCGAGCGTAAAGCCTACCAGCCACCCGAGGGATTCGTCGAGGACAAGGTTGCCCACCCGCTGATGAACCCTGTAGGGCCAGTAGCCGTCGGGACGATCGGGACCCAGAATCACGTCGCCCGGCGCCAGCTCGTCGGCACGGACCGCGACGAGGCCCTCGGGCCTAACCAGCATGAACGGGTGCCAGGCGCTCGTCTGGATCTCCGTGCCTTGACGGGTCTCGACGAGCACCTGAAGCTCGGCCGGAACGTCGAACCGCCAGACGTGAGTCACACGGCGCAGACCGGTCTCGCCGGTCTCAGGGTTCAGCGCGACGGTGTGGATGTCGAGGTCGCTCACATCGAAGGCGACGCCCGCGTCAACCCGGTCGCCGATTCGGCCGTCGGCGGTCGCCCGATTCACCAGGACCTCGATAGGCTCCAAACCGCAAAAGGTCGTCCAGACCCGTGCATCCCCCGAGATACACCCCCCTCCACTTTTGTGAATTATAGCGGCCGCCTTGACGGCGTCGAAGATCTCCTCCATGGAGTCGCCGACCGGCAGGACGTAGCAGGCCGAATACTGGAGATGGTTCCCCTTGCCGGCATTCATGAGGGTGGGAGAGTTATGGGAGACAAAGCCGCTGGCGATGAACGTGTGGTTGCTTGGCACATGGAGGTCCCCTGTCTCTTGCACTGTGCCGGGGACGATACAAATGACCGGATTATAGAATTGGCGCCGCGCGACGTGCTCGGCCACAGGGGACGCCTCCAAAACCGGGAAGCGAGAGGCATACCGGTGATAAGCCTCCTCGGTGAGCGCCGCCTGATTCTTTCGCTGGCCGAGGAATCTCACCTCCCGGGCAAACATCGCTCCATCGCAATTCTTGCGAATCGCCAACCTGAGCCCCTCTTGGTTCGAGCGGTAATGGGAAGCAATCCCCAGCCCCAAGAGAAGAAGCTGGCAATCTTTGATCAGGCGAGACGATGTGGAATATAGCTCAAGGGCACGAACGCCAACAGTCCCGTCAGCCTCGAAGAGCCCCCGAAGGAAGGCACGAGCGATTCCCCGCCCACCCTGCAAAACGGCCTTCGGCACGTGCGCAGAGGCTGAGCCTTCGGTCTTGGCCAGGCCATTTTCGTAGAAAAACTGGCAGACGGCGGTGCTATTGAGGGAGACCAGCACACAACCCTTACCAGGAATGGGTTCTGCCCTAGGTTCCAGCCAGAACAGCTTGAAAAGCAGATCGGTCAAGCGCTCAGCGACATCTGTGTCCTGCGCATCCACCGCCAGTGTTAAAGTGCGCGGCTGGCCCTCCTCCTCTTTGATGCAGCCGTCCCCCATGTAGTACCCCACCAGCTCGGCCAACTCCGGGGTCATTACCTCAGGGAGACGTGCCTCGCGGCGTGGTCGGCCCAGTGGGGCTCGCGGCAAGTCAGTTTTCAAGGGCACCGGTGGGGCTTCGGAAAGAAAATCCCGCTGCAGAGCCATCCAGTCGCCTTCTCGCAGGTCCCCGGCTCGACGCCACACGTAGGCGCCGGTTTCATCCACCACGCGAAACACGTGTTCGGGAGTGGCCCGCACCGTATAGCCCGAAGCGGTTTGCACGGTTAAGACACGTTTGGGGCCGTTGGCAAAGCGGATGGCAGCTCGGTGGTCACCCTCGTCGGTAGCGACCCGAAGGTCCACAGGCCCTTCGGGGATCTCACCGAGTGGTCGCAGCCCGCCTTCAGCAGCGACGAGCGTATCCAAGGTCAGGCAATTTGGGAGGAAGTAGCCGTCGATCATCATGCCGTAGAAGGCGGTCGCGATTTCCTGGACGGCCGCCGGGCTCCGGCCGTAGCGCTCTTCAGCCCCCGCCAGGCACACGGCTACCCGCCAGCACATGTCCTCGGGAGCCTCCACCGCCTCCTCGCCCCTTCGCGTCAGGTACCGCTCCCTGAGCACCCGGAGGGCAGGTTCGGTCCACTTCCCGTCCTCTGAGGGACGCGTTTGAGGCTCCGGCGCAAGCGGGACAGCTTTGTGTGATGGGCCTGGCTTGACCTCATCCTTTCTTCCAGCCGTTGAGTCAGGCTGCATGTCGAGCTCTCCTTGGCAATTTGGGGTCGTGGACTATCGCTAGTACGTAGTCAGCAAATCTACCGTTTTCGATTCAGTGCTTCTCTCGCTCTGGCACGCCTGACACGACGACCAAATTCAACACTTTGACTCAACTGAGAGTTCCGCGGAGAGAAAGTTCAACCCCGGCTCTTTGAGTCTTCCCGAAGTCAGTTCGCGCGGATAGAAGTCAGGAAGCGGGGATCCCCGGGGACAATGGAACGTCTCAGGGCTAAGGACACGCCTTCATAAATATCACGACGTAAGCCGGTTTGGTGAAGAGTCTCAATATTATGCCCATCAAAATACGTGACCGTGACTATGAACTAAATAGGGCCCCATGATTTGGAGTGATCTCGGG
>JBHIAB010000080.1:0-13639 GCA_046758385.1 Methylomirabilia bacterium
CTGACACCCAGACGTCGGTGTGGGCGCGTCCCTTTGCCTCCATGATCCGCGCGTAGCCCAACTTGGCCAAGTACGCGGCCTGATCCGGGATCTCCAGCATCCACTCGCGGATCCACGCCTCGGCGCTCTCCTCCCTTCGGAAGGCCTTGCGCAGCTCCAGGACGAAGCCCAGATCCTCCGCGTACCCCTCCAGCTCAGGGATGTTCACGCCGTACATCCCCCCAGGGTGTGAGCCGAACGGGACCTCCGCGACGGCGGCGACGTACTGGGCGGGAAGCTTGACCAAAGGGGCATGGCGGCGGATGAACTCGGTGGAGACGATCTTCTCCACCGTGACGATGGCGCCGTGACGAGCGGCCATGGCGCCGTAGAGGTTCTCGTTCATGGGCGGAGCGGTGATGACATTGCCTGCCCGATCAGCGGCCCACGCATGGAGGAGCGCGAGATCCGGAACCAGCGCCTTCACATAGCCAACCCGCCGTTCACCCCCGAAGGGGTCATCGGCTACCAGGAGGTCTCCTATCCTGGCATTCTCCTCCTCCATGGTGGAGCCGAGGAGCGAGTTGGTCGGCAGGAACGGCACGCCCATGGCTCCAGCAATCAGGCGGAGCGGAAACGTCAGCATCGACCAGTTCTGAACCTCGAGCCGCCCCCCCAGGATGGCCTTGGAGATCAACGGTTGCGGGGTCGGGTACGGGTACCCCTCGCCCAGGTAGGTGGTGATCATCCGCTTGACCAGGCCACCGTAGATCAGTGCGGTCCACGGCGAGCCGAGCCCCACCGTGGCCACGGTGAACCCAGGCGTCTTCCCCCACCACTGTCTGACGAGCTCGCGGACGAGCGCGCTCACCCGCGCATGGGCCGTGCCGAGGTAGAGGAGCATCCCCGGCTTGACCAGCCGTCGAACCGCCTCCTCCAGTGAGGTGACTTTGTCTGCCCCCTCATTCAGCGGGATTTCAAGCCGCCGTCGGATCACGTCGCCGTACGCTGGATCAAGCATCGCCGTCTCCAGAGCTCCCCCTCACCAAGCCGTCGCCCCGAGCCGGGGGGAGAGGTAACGGCATGGGAGGCAGCGCGTCGCGAGAATTTGGTCTAACCGCAAGCATGAATAACCAAGCTACCGAATCGCAAGCGGGTTGATGGGAGAGCCGATGCCGCCTGTGATGCGCAGAGGCTGGGCGACGAACAGAAACTCCCAGGACTGCTCTGCCGCGCAGACTCTGACGAGATCTTCGAACCAGAAGAGCTCCCCGATGGTGAGGCCGAGGTCCCGGATCAGGATCGGATGGAGCGGAAGGAGGCTCTTCCCATCCTCGGCCGGCTTGACTTCGACCGCGATGTTATCCACGCCGAGGCAAGCGACCTCCTTGCGGGAGAGCCACTCCGCTGCGCTCATGCCGAGGCCGGGGGCCACGTCGAAGTAGGTCTCTCGCTCCGTGGGCGTGGCCTGGTACCAGAAGGGGACCCAGCCCGTGCGCACCATGAGGGCATCGCCCCCCCGAATGTCCACTCCTTGCGCTCTGGCGCACCCCTCCAGGTCCTCATCGGTGACGGCAAGCCCCGGAGGGAGGCGCTCGTCTTGTTCCCATCCCTTGTAGGTGGGAAGGTCCAGCAGGACACCCCGGGTGACGAAATAGGTGGCCAGCCTGTCGATGCTGCACTTCCTGGCACCGACCAGCGGGTTGATCGCCTGCCCCGCATCATAGCCGTTGTAGATCTTTCCCTCCCGGAAGGCATGGGTGAGGCCATCCCACTGGGTGCCGCTCTGGGGGGACATGGAGATCCAGTCGTCGGCGAATTCGGACTCGCCGCCCCATCCGTGATCGGCCACCCGGAGGCGCGCCGACCGCACGAAGTGCTGCATGGGCGGCCGGCTCGTGTCCGTCGGAGTGCGAGGGTTGAGCGTGATCGCGAGGCTCAGCACCTGTCCCTTCTTCACCAGGCGGCAGGCTTCAACGATCTTGTCGGGGGTGACGAAGTTCGCCGTGCCGATCTCGTCCTCGGATCCCCAACGCCCCCAGTTGGAAAGAGTGCTCACGCCAAATTCCTCGCGCCGAAGATCCTGGCCTTGACTCCTCCCGGGACCCACGCAGCCACCCCATGGGCGACGGCGGCCGCCTTCTCCAGAGTCGTGGGATCCCCTGGCCAGTGGTGGAGCAACAGTCCCCGATCCACGTGATTGAGGAGGCCGTCCAGCACCACGGCCACCACCAGCACATCGTCAAGATATCCCACGAAGGGGATGAAATCAGGGAGAAGATCCACCGGGCTCACCACGTAGGCTGCGGCGGCGGCCAGCGTCACCTTTGTGGCCAGCGGCACCCTGGGATCACCGGCCACCCCGAGGACCAGCCGGGCAAGGTTCGGAAGGAGGAGCAGCAGTTCTCTCACGACCTCTCCGGTTACTCCACGCGCTCTGCCACCAGTTCGGCCAGGTCCCGGGGCTTGATGGCGTCGGCCACCCCCTTGCCCTTCACCCCGTCCTCGAACATCGTCAGACAGAACGGGCAGGCGGAGGCCAGGATGTCGGGCTTGACCTCCATGGCCTGCTCCACGCGGACCTGGTTGACCCGACGCCCTTCGCGCTCCTCCATCCAGACGCGCCCGCCGCCACCGCCGCAGCAGAAACACCGGGCCTTGTGGAGGTGCATCTCCACCATGTCTCCGCGGGAGACCGACCGGAGAACCTTCCGGGGGCACTCATACGTGTCGTTGTACCGTGCCAGGTAGCAGGGGTCATGGTAGGTGATTCGGCCGACCATTCCCTTAGAGACCCTGAGCCGTCCCGATCGGATCAGCTCCTCGAAGAGCTGGGAATGGTGGATCACCTTGAAGTGGCCGTCGAAGTAGGGGTACTCGTTCTTGATGGTGTTGAAGCAGTGGGGGCAAGCCGTGATGATGGTCTGGAACTGATAGCGCTTGAGCGTCTGAATGTTTTCCCGGGCGAGGGTCTGGTAGAGGTACTCGTGCCCCACGCGACGGGCGGGCTCTCCGGTACAGCGCTCCTCGTTACCGAGGATGGCGAAGTCCACGCCCGCAGCCTGGAGGATCCTGACCACGGCCCGCGCGACCTTCTTGTTGCGCTCGTCGAAGGCGCCGTAGCACCCCACCCAGTAGAGGTACTCGGCCCGTCGCACGTCAGCCATCAGCTTGACTCCCAGATCGCTCGCCCACTCGGCGCGTGTCTGCCAGGACATCTGCCAGGGATTGAAGTTGGTCTCGAGATTCCGGAAAGTGGGCTTCAGCTCGTCGGGGAACCGGGACTCGGTCAAAACCAGGAGCCGCCGCATGTCGATGATCTTCGGCACGTGCTCGATGAAGACCGGGCAGGACTCCACGCACCAGCCACAGGTGGTGCAGGCCCAGAGCACGTTGTCGGTGATCACCTCGCCCACCATGGCCTTCTCGGCGTGTCCATTGCCACCTTGGCCCAGGAGCTTGGGCCCGGACTCGAACAGGTGCTCCTGAAGGTCCAGGATCAGGTGCTTGGGGTCAAGTTGCTTGCCGCTGGTGGTGGCCGGACACCCCGAGCTGCACCGGCCACACTCGGTGCAGTTGTACAGATCGAGGAGATCCTTCCACGTAAACTCGGTGAGCTGTCCCACCCCGAACGTCTCCGCGTTCTCCAAGTCCATGCTGGAAAACTGCCCCCTGGGAGTCCGGGGGGCGAAGAACACGTTGAACGGGGCGCCCATGATGTGCAGATGCTTGGAGTAGGGGACCCATACCAGAAACCCCAGGATGATCACCGCGTGGCTCCACCAGGAGAGGTGGAAGATCGCGCCTACCGCGGCTCCCGGGAGCGCGGCGAGCAGGCCCGAGATGGCGCTTCCGGCGAATGACCAGCGGTCCGGAGAGGCCGGCGCCAGGACGATGCGGCCGGCGTCGGCGAGGAGATCCGTGACCATGAGGAGAAAGATCAGGAGCAGAATCACCAGCCCCTCGGTGGAGAGCGTGAGGCGCCTGGGCTTGGTCACCAAGCGCCGAAACGCCGCGTAGAAGACCGCGGCGACGACTGCCAAGCTGAAGAGATCCTGGACGACCAGGTAGCCGGGAGTGTCAGACAGAAACGGGAAGAAAAACGCTTCGGTGAGGCCCCTGCCGAAGAACTCCAGCGTGCCGACGGCAAGGATGAGGAAGCCCCAGAAGATGGTGGCGTGCATGAGCCCGGGCCAGAAGTCGTTTCTGAGAAGCCTGAGCTGGCCCAGGACGAACACGAGGACAGCCCCGAGACGCGCCGGCACGTGATCCCAGCGAACGGCCGGTTTGCCGGTCATCATGAGTCGGAAGAGGTACACCACCCGGTGGACGAACAGCCCGAGGGCGACGAAGATGAGCGCGTAGAAGGGGAGCCACCCAGGGATCACTCCGTACCATTGATGAGATGGCGACATTCAGGGAGGGCTCCAGCGGAGTGAACAGTGTGCCTTCATACTGCGTGAGGGCCCGCGGTGTGTCAAGGCACCGGCGGCGGGGTGTCACCTCCGGGCTCCTGACGCAGATCGAGGGAAGCCAGGATCTCCTCGGCAGCCGAGTAGGGATCGAGCCGTCCCTCGGCCACCTGTTCAAGCGTGGCGGCAAAGGCCGTCTCGGACTCCAGTTGGCCGGAGAGCTGCTCCTTGAACGTCTCGACAAGGACGGCCTGAAGCTTGCTGCGCCGACGAGCCTGGCGGCGCTTTTCGAGCGCTCCCGAGACCTCCAGCAGCTGCCGGTGGCGTCGAATCTGGGAGAGGAGCTCCTGGCCGCCCACCCCGCGATCAGCCTGGGTCGTCAGCACCGGGATCTCCCAGTCGATGCCCTCGACGGCCTGGGGGCCTGCGCGGTGCAGATGCAGCATGAAGCGCAGATCCGTGACCAGGGAGGTGGCTCCCTCGCGGTCAGCCTTGTTGACGACGAAGATGTCACCGACTTCCATGAGCCCCGCCTTCATGGTCTGGATCACGTCACCGGACTCGGGAACCAGCACGACCACCGTGGTATCGGCTTGCTTGATGATATCCAGCTCGGTCTGCCCGACGCCGACGGTCTCGATCAGAACCCACTGTTTCCCGAAGGCATCCAGGAGCTTGATGACGTCCCCCGTCGCCCGAGCCAGCCCGCCCAGGTTCCCGCGCGTGGCCATGCTCCGGATGAAGACCTCGGGATCCAGGGCGTGAGACTGCATCCGGATCCGGTCCCCGAGGACGGCGCCCCCCGTGAAGGGGCTCGAGGGGTCTACGGCGACGATCCCGACCGAGGCACCGTCTGCCCGGAGCAGAGCAGTCAGGCCATCCACGAGGGTGCTTTTCCCCGCCCCGGGCGGTCCCGTGATCCCCACGACGTAAGCCCGGCCCGTGCGCGCGTGGACCTGCTTCATGATCTCAGGGACGGCGGCCGTGCGGTTCTCAACCCAGGTGATCAGCCGGGCTAGGGCCAGCCGGTCACCGGCCAAGAACCTTGCGACAAGGTCCTCAGGCTTCGCTTTGGACATGCTACCCCACTCTACCAGACCGACCGTGATGCCTCAACGACGACCCGTTACCGAATGGCAACCGAGAGGGAGGACCTGAGGGTGGGCGAGGAACTGAAACCAGGCCTATTGCTTTTCTTTTGCGACGACCTTGTTGTGCAGGGGCTCCAGGGAGAGGAGATAGACCGCGATGGCTCGTAGATCATCCTCGGTGAGATACTTGTAGCCGTTATCGATCAGTTCGCTCATCAACCCCTCCGCGTCATTGCCGTCGGGTCTGAGCCCCGTCTGCAAGAACCACACGATGTATGGAGCCATTTCCACACCCCAAGGCCCAAACGCCAACTGAGAGGTGGGATCAACTGAGGAGGTGGGTTTTCCTGCTTAAGTCCTTCTCGCTCATCCTGGTGAACGACGTGTAGGGAAAAACGGGAAAGTAATGCCCTCCGTTGGGCCCAACTCCCTCCGTCATGGCCTTGATGAAATCCGCGTCGCTCCAGTTCCCGATCCCCGTCTCAGGGTCCGGGGTGATGTTCGTGCTATAGACGCTGCCGAAGGGGGTTTTGATGGGCCGCCCCCCAGCGAGCAGCGCCCCGTTCTTCTTATGATCGGTGTGACAACTGCACCCACCTGTAGCCCGGAAATGGTGAGGTCGGGAGCTTGATGACAGAACTCGTCAGTCACCCGGTTGGTTCCCCGCGGGGGCAGCGGTAAGGGTCGCCTCCATGACCAGCGCGTCCTCGCCGGTGTCGAAGTAGTACCCTTTCCGTCGCGCGACCACCTGGAAGCCGAAGCGCTGGTACAGCCCTCGGGCCTCCTCGTTACTCGGTCGCACCTCTAGCAGCGCCACGCTGAACCCGCGACGGCGCGCATCCTCCAGGATGGTGCCGATCAGTGTCCGAGCGATTCCTTGACGCCGGCAGTCAGGACGGACCGCCAAGTTCGTGATGTGGAGCTCCGTCCCAAGCTCCCACAGGCAGAGATACCCGACGACGCCCGTCTCCGCCCGGGCCGCCCAGGAGCGGGCGGCCTGGTTTTGCCTCAACTCGTAAAGGAACGCCTCCCGCGACCAGGGCGTGGGGAACGACGCGCGCTCGATGCTCAGCACCGCGTCCAGGTCCTTCACGGTCATGGGCTCAATGGACAGCGACACCACGGCGGCGCCTGAGCTCGGCCTCGGAGGGCCGGAGGTAGTGAGGAGTCAAGAGGCGAGGATCGATCCACTCACCGCCCAGGAGGCGGCCATGGCCGATCTGGCCCACGCAGGCCGGAGACGGCAGGCGGCGTGCGGGGGGCGCGATAGTTGCCCGGCCGCCAAGCTGCTCTTGAAAGAAAGTACCGTAAGCGATGACCCCGTCCCCGACGAAAGTCACCGGGCCGCTGAGCCGCCCGACGAGCAGCCCCGGCGACAGGGCGGTATCATCCCAGTCACGGACCAGCCGCTCACCTTCCCAGTGGAACAGGGCAGTGTAGACCTCCCCCTTTTTGGCGTCCAGAACGGGACAGACCGCCGCACGGGCAAAGGGCAGTACCCAGGCGAGGGCCTCGAGCGTTGACACAGCCGCCACGGGGATCCCCAGCGCGAGCGCCAGCCCTTTGACCGTGCTGACCCCGATCTTGAGCCCGGTGAACGAGCCAGGCCCCACCGCCACGGCAAGGCCTTCCAAATCCTCCGGGACCCAGCAGGCTTCGCCCAGAAGCCCGTCCACCGCGGCCAGAAGCCGCTCCGAGTGGGTGGCGCAGACGTTGATGACATGCTCACCGACCAGCCGGTCGCCATCCAGAAGCGCAGCCCCGCCGGCCAGCGTGGAGGTCTCGATCGCCAGGATTCTCACAGGGTCGGTCCAGTATCCGCGTTTGTTTCCATGGCCTAGCGTCCCTGACGGTACCCCCAGGATGGTGGTGAAGAAACAGATCTGGTGCGGATCGCACAGGTGGATTCACCCCCGGATATCGTTGTCACCGTGGGGATTTTCGTGTTGACACTCACAAGCCGGCACGCCAAGATGGGACAGAATTTCAACGGAGAAACCTGGTTTTGGGATTCACCCGGGGATGAAGCGACAAGGCAAGCCGAGACCCCCTGCGGTGAGGCGGTGGCTGTGAGTCGGCCTCTGGGCGAGCTTGTTCGCTTCTGCAACAACCCGAGCTGTGAGCTGTGCGATGTCCACATCAAGCCCCGGGAGGTGCTGGTAAAGGGGGAGACTGAGGTTTGTCCCCAGTGTCTTGAGCCGCTGGTTGTCCGGCGGCTCCGCCCCCGGCCACCCACGCGACCGTCCAAGCCGGGCACCCACCCGGTGCCGCAGGGAAACATCCCGCGGAGACCCTGAATGACGCCGCCCCCGAAGAGAAACAGCGCGGAGATGGACGCCGAGGTGCGGGAGAAGATCCACATGGAGATTCTCAAGCGCACCGGCGCCTATCACGCCAATGACCACATCCTGCTCCCCTCCGGCCACCACACCACCGAGTACATCGAGAAGCGGCTCGTCACCATCGAGCCATCCTTCACCGAGGGGCTGGGGGCGGTCATCGCCAAGCACTTCGCCCAGTGGCCCCTGGATGCGGTTCTCTCCACAGGGCCGGCAGCGCTGATTCTCTCCCATTGCGTGGCCCGGGCCCATCCCTCCCGCCCGATCGTGCTCTACGGCATGAAGCGCACGGCAGGAGGGAAGCGTAAGGTCTCACTACCCCCGGAATTCCACCACCTGGTCAGGCCAGGGAGCAAGATCCTCATCGTGGAGGACCTGGTGAGCACGGGGACCACGATGAAGAGCCTGATCGAACTGGTGGAGTCGCTAGGAGGGCATGTGGTGGGAGCGGGCGCGCTCTGGCGCCGGACCAAAAGGGCGGAGGTGGCAAGGAAACCTGTCTTCAGTCTGGTCAGCCGCGATTTCCCCACCTACCTGCCTCAAGACTGCCCCCTCTGCAAGAAAGGAATGCCGCTCAACGAGGAGTTCGTCCGACGCCGCCACGTTCCTCGGCCCGCCGCGCAGGAGAAAGAGCCCAGATAGCGAGACGCCTGTCCCTTTCTGCGCTCACGCGCTCTCCCACAACCCTTCCTGCACGCCAGCCCGCTCGTACGCCAGCCGGATCTTCTCCAGGTTCCGCGTGAACAGGAGGCCGATCTTTGCGAAGTGCTCGAAGATCGGGGCGTGGTCGTCCATCAGGGGGAAAGGAACCCGGGGCAGTTTCTCCCACCGCGCCTGAAGCGTTTGGGTCATGGCCGTCAGGCGCCCGTAGAACTCCATCTTCTCCAGAGCGGCACGCTTGACGCTCGGGGTGATCAGGCAGCCCACGGTCCGTCGCCAGCGGGACTGAACCTCCTCGGCCGCGGCCTCGGCCAACGGCACCACCTTCACGTCGAGCTCATTTAGGAAGCGCTGGAGGAATTTGCCGGCCCGCTCCTCCAACAAGAGCTCGGGCACCCCCACGCTTCGGAGCCCGCGGCGGCCCACGGATTTCGTCTCCGAGTAGAGCTGGTCCTTGAGCCACTGAACGTACTGCCGATTCTCCTCATCCTTCCACCACCGGTGGATTGTCTTCTTGCCCCAGTAGCGGATGGTCGCGTAGTACCTATCGCGCTTGGCGTACCGCTTGAGGATGCCGCCCCAAGAATAGAACTTCTGCATGCCCTTGATGGCCGCCATCTGGAGCTCGTAGGGCGCGATTTTCCTCGGTTGGTGCACGACATGGTGCCCGTCGTAGAGGGACCAGTTCCGGTTAATCAGGTACTTGTCACCTCCGCAATAGAGCGAGTTCCAATCCGGAGATCCGGGAACCGGGGTCAGGATCATGAACTGGACCGAGTCGATGTCGTGCTTTTTCGCAAAGGCCGTGGTGGCCTCGATGGTCCCGAGGTCGTCCTCGTCGGACCCCAGCACGAACATCCCGTGGATCCCGATCCTGTAGTCGTGGAACCGCTCGATCGCCCGCTCGATCTTGGCCAAATCCTGCTTCTTCCGGAAGAGCTTGAGCGTCCGTGGATTGACAGACTCGAAGCCCACGTAGACGTTGAAGCAGTTCGAGTCCCGCATGAGCCGGAGCAGTTCCGGATCGTCCACCGCCTCGGTGCGGACCTGAGCACCCCAGAGAGGGGTCAGACCCCCCTGGATCATCCGAGAGAGGAGTTCCTTCACCCGCTTCTTGTTGGCGGTGAAAATGTCATCGGCAAAGAAGATGTAGTCGCTGGCGTTGTGGATCCGGACCTCCTCCACGACCCGGTCGACGGAGTGGGTGCGAAACGCGTGCCCGTACATGCCCGGCACCGAGCAGAAGGTGCAGGAGAAGGGGCAACCACGGGAGGTGGCGATGGAGGCTACCCCACCCGGCTTCCACCCTGCGATCAGGCCGTAGTCAGGGATGGGATTGACATCAAGGTCGGCGATCTTGGGCCGCTCGGGATTGTGGACCACCCGGCTCTGGAGGTCCACGTGGGAGAGGTTCTGGATTTTCTCAAATCCCGTTCCGGTCTGGATGGCATCGACCAGCTCCGGCAAGGCGAACTCGCCCTCTCCCCGCACCACGAAGTCCGCATGCTCGAGCCCCTCCTCCGCGAGGAAGGTGACGTGGGTGCCCCCGAGCACGGCGATGATCCCGGCTTCCCGGACCTTGTCGGCCAGCCGATAGCACTGGGGAGCGGTGGCTGTGATCGCGGAGATGGCGACGAGGTCGGCAGAAAGCACCTCGCTCATGTCGATGGGATGAATGTCCTCGATATAGACCCTGACGTCGTAGCCCTTGGCTCGCATGATGGTCGCGAGCAGGATCGACCCGAGTCGAGGAATGGTGACCCGGCTGTAAACGTGCAGGTGCGTGGACCTGGGTTCGACGAACACGAGCTTCCTGAGCCGACGTCGCATTGACCCCCCCTTCATCACTCGATCGAGAGCAAATTGGGCCCGCCCGAACCCCAAGCGGTGCAACCCGTCAACAGGCGCTAGAGCCTGGCCTTCGCCACAGGTCTCGCCTTAGCCGGCCGGGCCTTGTCCCCTTCCTTGATGAGACTCTTCACCTCGTCCATGAACTGGGCGATGTCCTTGAACTGCCGGTACACCGAGGCGAAGCGCACATAGGCGACCTGGTCGAGCCTCTGAAGCTCCCCCATCACCATCTCCCCGAGCTCCAGGCTTGAGATCTCCTTGTCAGCCCGCTCGTGTAGGCGGCCCTCGATGTCCCCCACCACGTCGTCCACGGCCTGGACACCGACCGAACGCTTTTCGCACGCCTTGAGGATCGAAGAGCGAAGCTTCTGACGATCGAACGGTTCTCGCCGTCCGTCTCGCTTCACCACCATGGGGAGGACGTCCTCGATGTACTCATAGGTGGTGTACCGACGACGGCATTTGAGGCATTCTCGGCGCCGCCGGATGAACTCCCCCTCGCGCCCCACGCGCGAGTCCACGACCCGATCTTCGGTGTGACCACAGAACGGGCACTTCATAGGCGCTCGCCCCTATCTGAGCCGCCCTGGGTAGAGCGGGAAGCGGGCTGTGAGCTCCTGCACCTCGCCCCGGACGGTAGCCTCGGTCGAGGCGCTACCCAGGTCGGTGAGCACGCGGTCGATGAACAGAGCGATCTGGGTCATCTCGGGCTCTTTCATCCCCCGGCTCGTCACCGCCGGGGTGCCGATCCGGATTCCGCTCGTCACCATGGGGCTCCGGGTCTCGAAGGGGATGGTGTTCTTGTTGACTGTGATCCAGGCGCGGTCTAAGGCCTCCTGGGCATCCCTGCCAGTGATTCCCCGGCTGTTCAGATCCACCAGCATCAGGTGGGTGTCCGTCCCGCCCGAAACGAGGCGATGCCCCCGACCCATGAGGGCGTGAGCCAACGCCCGAGCGTTAGCGACAATCTGGTGCTGATAGGCAGTCCACTCTGGAGTCAGGGCCTCCTTGAACGCCACGGCCTTGGCCGCGATGATGTGCATGAGCGGCCCGCCCTGCATGCCAGGCATCACCACTCTGTCGAGGGCCTGGGCGTGAGCCTGACGGCACATGATGACACCTCCCCGCGGCCCTCGAAGGGTCTTGTGGGTGGTGGTGGTCACGAACTCGGCATAGGGGATTGGGGAGGGATGAAGCCCCGCGGCCACCAGCCCCGCAGGGTGGGCGATATCCGCCAGCAACGCGGCCTCGACCTCATCGGCGATCTCGCGGAACGCCCTGAAGTCGATAGCGCGGGGAAAGGCCGACCCTCCCGCGATGATGAGCTTGGGGCGACGCTCTCGGGCCAGGTCACGAAGCTGGTCGAAGTCGATCCGCTCGGTGTCTTTTCTCACCCCATAGGGCACGATCGTGTAGAGCTTGCCCGAGAAGTTGACCGGGCTGCCCATGGTCAGGTGGCCGCCGTGGGAAAGATTGGGGGCAAGCACCGCATCGCCGGGCCTAAGCAAGGTGAAGTACACTGCCATGTTGGCCTGAGAGCCCGAGTGCGGCTGGACATTGACGTGCTCGGCGCCAAAGAGCTCCTTAGCCCTGGCGATGGCGAGCTCCTCGGCAATATCCACGACCTCGCAACCCCCGTAGTAGCGGCGACCGGGATATCCCTCGGCGTATTTGTTCGTCATCACCGAGCCCATGGCCTCGAGCACAGCCTCGGACACGAAGTTCTCCGAGGCGATCAGCTCAAGGTTCCGATCCTGGCGCTCGGTCTCGGCTCTCAGGGCCTTGGCGATCTCTGGGTCTACCTGCTCAAGCCGCCTCATGGAATCGAGCCCTTTGGCTCATTTCGAGAACACACTCCTCGCTCGGGCGGTCGCCCGGAAAGCCTCAACTCGCCCCACCATAGTCCCGCCCCCCTTGCCTGTCAAGGCATCATCGAAGATCATGGGGAACCGCACACTGCCGCCCCTAGATGTTGCGGCTTTGGTGCGATAGAGAGCCGAAACCCCTCGGCTCGGGGTATGGCCCAGCACCGGGTGGAAAGACGAAAGTTTCCTCCTTGGCCCCCTCGACACCGGCCTGAACCAGGCGAGCCACGTCCAGCCGGCCCTCCAGCCTGGAGATCTCCTCGTGGCTTACCCGCGTCGCGGGGTGCCTCGGGACAAACAGGGTGCAACAATCCTGATCGGGCTCAGCCGAGATGTCGAAGGTGCCGAGCTGACGCGCCTGGGCCGTGATCTCCTGCTTGTCCATCCCGATCAGCGGCCGCAGGACGGGGAGCGTGGCGGCCTCGCTGATCCGGCTCAGATTGGCCAGGGTCTGAGACGCGACCTGCCCCAGGCTCTCCCCGGTGATCAGAGCCTGGGCGCCGCCAGCGCACGCCAGGGCTTCGGCGATCCGCACCATCAGGCGCCGGTAGATCACAACGCGGGTCGGCGGGGGCACCGATAGCACCACCTCGCGCTGGATCTCACCGAACGGGGTCACGAAGAGGCGCGAGTGGTACTGCCAGTGGGTGAGGCGCTCCACCAACGCGCGAGCCTTGTCCTGCGATGCGCCCGACAGATACGGGACGCTGTGAAAATGGACAAAGGTGACCCGGCAGCCGCGCTTCATCATCCGCCAGGCGGCCACGGGGGAGTCGAAGCCGCCGGAGAGCAGCGCCAGCACCGTCCCGCTCACTCCTACCGGCAGCCCGCCGGGACCGGGCTCGCGGTCGATGTAGACGAAGGCCTCGCGGGGGAGCACTTCGACATGAATGTTCACCGCCGGGTTCCCCAGATCCACGCGCGTAGCCACCCGTTCGAGGACGAAGGCCCCTAGCTCGCGGTTAAGATCCGTCGAGGTCAGCGGATAGGTCTTGAAGGCGCGCCGCGCGCTGATCCGAAAGGACGGAAACTCCCGTCCTTCGATCAGGCGAGCCACGGTGGACTTGAGGGACTCAAGGGTCGGCGGCACCCGGTAGGCAAGGGCCAGGTTGGCGACGCCGCAGAGCTTCTGCACCCGCTCGCGCACCGCCTCGGGAGCTCGGTTCTCCTCCAGGTCCAGTATGATCCGGCCAGGGAGCTGGAGCACCGTGACCGGTCCCAGGTCCGACGTCGCCCGGGCGAGGTTCTTTGTCAGGTGACGGAGGAAGAGCGGGCGGTTGCCACGCTTGAGGCTGATCTCGTGGTAGTGGACGAGAACGCACGGGCGCATCCTCGGTGTCATTGTCCCGCCTCCCGCTCGAGAACCTTCGGGTGCTTGGGGCGGCGTCGGTATGCGGTCTTGGGAACCTCGATTTTCGGCGGCTGGCGCGGCATGGGTTTCC
>JBHIAB010000081.1:0-13538 GCA_046758385.1 Methylomirabilia bacterium
AATCCGGTCGCTCGAGCTCCTCCGAGCGACGTCCGGCGGGAGGACCAAGCGTTCCGTTATCGCAACTGGCGCGCGAGAAAATCGAGGTTAGGGCACCTTCAAGACGGTCTTGTCGTTCTTGTCGAGCAGGTTCAGGAGCGAGGAACCATCGGGCTCCACTGCGAGCACTGCTCGGCGCTTCCCGTTTCCGTCCGTAAGCACCACGCTCGTCCGCCCGCCTGGATGGGCGCTGAGAGCCAGACCACTCTGCTGCCCGCCAGCGAGCCCGAGGATCGACGAGCCGTCGGCCACGACGCCCAGGATGCCGCGAAGCCTGCCGGTCTCATCGACCATGATGAATCGCTTTGCCCGGAGCTCACTGGGAACTCTCACGCCGGTGGCCCCGACGAGGAGTAGGAGACTCAACACGGCCAGGGCGGCACTCCCCAAAGCCTTCCAGCGGCGAAGCTCCCGCTCCAGCCGGCCGAGTCTTTGCATGACGGCGTCAAGGGTTGGCTCGTTCATCGCTCCCTCCGTTGTCTCTTCTCGGGAGGTCAAACCTCGTTGATCGCGTGGCGCCCCGACCATCTTGCCTAGGGGCGAGACTTCAGGATACCTTGAATCTTCGGGTGAGGGGGGGGAGAACGATGGGACGCCTGATCCTGAGAGGTCCCTTGCTCATCGACAGTACCGGCGCCGAGCCGGTCGCGGGGCAGACCGTCGTGGTCTAAGAAGGGCGGATCACGGCCCTCCCATCGTGAACCGACTGGAAAGCCTACCTGGACTGCGAGGCTTCTGAGACGAAAACGCGGGGCCGTCGTGGCAGGGCGTAGCCGGAGAGCAGAACTCACATCCCCGGCAGCTCGCCGTGCTTTCGTGCTTCTCTGCCGCCGAGGCTGACGAAGATGAGCAAGACGATCAGAAACGATGTCCCCGTGATGAGCAAACCGATCCCAGTCTCTAGCATCATGCCCGTCTATCCCCCTTGCTGTGGACTGGATGCCCTTATTCCTCTGTAAATCGTCCCGACGCGGCTGTTTCTTTAGCTCCCGCGTCGCGATGCTAGGGGGTGCAACTGCTGTGCCACGGGGTTCTCCTATAAAATTCAAACACTTCCGAGTGTCTTTCGGGCGATCTGCCCAATCGCTTGGCGTCCGAGACAGCATTTTGTCCGGACTGAAGCTTCTCTTGCTCGGGCTTCTGAGGTTGGACGGAGACAGGCTCGGCCCGGTGCCGGGGGGCACCTTCTCGCTCGGGACAAAGGCGCGTTTGGTGCGGAGATGAGCTGGACCCTATCGCAGGACGATTTCCCCACCGACTGGGCCCGCCTGTGGCCGCTCGATCCTGCGGTGACTTTCCTCAACCACGGGTCGTTCGGCGCCTGCCCCTTGGCGGTCCTGGATGCCCAGCGGCGCTTCCGCGAGCGGATGGAGCGCGAGCCCGTGCGCTTCTTGGCCAGGGAGCTTCCCAATCTGCTGGCCGAAGCCCGGAGCGAGCTGGCGGCCTTCGTCGGCGCTGACGCTGACGACCTGGCGTTCGTTCCCAACGCGACGGCTGGGATCAATGCCGTGTTGCGCTCGCTCTCCTTCGAGCCGGGCGACGAGCTGTTGACGACGGACCACGCCTACAACGCCTGCCGCAACGCTCTGGAATTCGCGGCCGCACGGGCGGGAGCGCGGGTGGTGGTGGCCTCGGTTCCGTTCCCGATCGGCTCGACGGGCCGCGTGGTGGAGGTGGTGATGGACCGCCTGACGCCTCGAACCCGGCTGGCAGTGCTGGACCACGTGACGAGCCCGACAGGCCTCATCTTCCCCATCGCGCGGCTGGTCGAGGAGCTGACGGGGCGAGGCGTGGACACGCTCGTGGATGGCGCCCACGCCGCCGGCATGCTCCCGCTCGACATCCGCGCCATCGGGGCGACCTACTACGCAGGCAACTGCCACAAATGGGTGTGCGCACCCAAAGGCGCCGGTTTCCTCCACGTGCGGCGCGACAAGCAGCCGGCCGTCCGCCCGCTGTCGATCAGCCACGGCGCCAATGCCCGGGTCACCGACCGCTCGCGCTTCCGCCTGGAGTTTGACTGGACAGGGACAGACGATCCGAGCCCGTATCTGTGTGTGCCGGCGGCGCTCCGCTCCATGGGCGGGTTGCTGCCGGGGGGATGGCCGGAGCTGATGGCGCGAAACCGGGCCACGGCCTTGGCGGGTAGGCGGACGCTCGCGGAGGCCCTCGGCGTTCCGGCGCCAAGCCCAGACGAGATGGTCGGCTCGTTGGCGGCCCTGCCGCTCCCTGACGGGGCTCCGGATGGCCCCACCTGGGCGTTTGACCGGGATCCGTTACAGGATGCGCTCCTCGAGCGGTTCGGCTTCGAGGTCCCCGTGGTGTCGTGGCCGGCCGCGCCCCGGAGGCTCGTTCGCATCTCGGCCCAGCTCTACAACAGGGGTGAGCAGTACCAGCGTCTCGCCAGGGCTCTGGTGGAGCTGCTGCCTGAGGTCAGCCGATCAGGATAGTATCGTCAGGAAACGCACGGGCGAGGGACCGAGATGCCAGTAAGAGGTGGGCTGAACACCTCCGGCGCGGGCATCGGGATCTTGGTGCTGGACACTCGCTTTCCGCGCATCGTCGGCGACATCGGCAACGCTCGGACGTTTCCCTTTCCCGTGGTCTATCGTCGCGTGCCGATGGCCTCATCGGATCGCGTGGTCCGGCAGGGGGATCCAGCCCTGCTGCCGGCCTTTATCGAGGGGGCGCAAGAGCTCGAACGCGATGGCGTCAAGGCCATCACGACGAGCTGCGGCTTCCTGGCGAAGTTTCAATGCGAGCTGGCTGCCGCGGTTCGGGTCCCCGTGTTCACCTCGAGCCTCCTTCAGGTGCCCCTCGTTGGCCGGATGCTGGCTCCGGGCAGAGCCGTGGGGATTCTGACGATCAGCGCCGGCTCGTTAGGTGCCGAGCATCTTCTCGCCGTGGGGATCGCGCCGGACATTCCCCTGGTGATCGGCGGGACGGAGGGCGAGAAAGAGTTCACTCAGGCGATCCTGGATGACCGGCCGGAGTTGGACGTCGAGACCGCGCGTGCCGACGTGGTCCGCGCTGCGAAGCGGCTGGTTGACGAGCATCCGGAGGTGGGCGCCATTGTCCTGGGGTGCACCAACATGCCCCCGTACCGTGCCGACATCCAGCAGGCCACGGGCCTTCCCATCTTCGACGTCGTGACCCTGGTCTCCGCCGTCCACTCCGCCCTGGCCCACAGCCTTCCGCCTCTTTCCGTCATGCCCTGACGGAACCGGACTGGCGGGCTACACTGCCGTGCGCCGGGGCACCCCGCCTCGCTTAGGTCCTCCTCGCCTCGACGGCCCTCGCTCGCCTGGACGCCTCCGCTGATGATATGACAAACGGAGGCCCTTATAAGTGTTAGACAGGATGCCGATTACTTACCGATCTCCGGCACCGAAAGGCCGCGACAAATCTTTTGCGCGAGCCGATTGGAGATCTCGGCGTGGCGCGGCACGGCTTCAACCGTCCCGGTCTTCGGATCGGTCCAGAGTGAGTGCGCTCGACCTTCTCGCTTGAGATGACAGCCGTATCGCCTGAGATGGCGGAGCAGGTCGCCCCGCTTCACCTGACTGTGACCTTCTCACGCACCGCGTCCGGCGGCACACCACGCAGGCCATCCTTGCGCCTGTCCTCCAGGACCAGGGCAATGGCCTGGGCTAAGCTCTTCCGCGCCTCCGCTTTGGTCCGGCCCTGGCCATTCGCCCCCGGGACCTCGGGGCAGTAAGCGATGTACCATTCCTCGTCGCGCTCGATGATCGCTGTAAATTCGTTCTTCATGGTCTCCCCCGTAACGAGAATTGGGCAGTGGTTCAGCTAACCTCCGAAATTTCCTGATGGGAGGTAAGACTCACCGGTTTGTGATGCATGGCGGCGAACGCGGTCCACAATCTCATCGAAAGCCGCGGCGCCATAGTGTTGTCCGCTTTGTCAGTGACTTTCTTGTGGAGCGTGTCAATGTCTACGGCACCCGCCTGTTCCTGGGTAAACTTCAGCTCGATGAGATAGGTGGTGCCAGAGACAGTGATCGAGCCATCAATCTGTCGGCCAGTGACCACATATGGGCGCCGATTCACTATCTCGAAGAAGTCCATCATGTCGTAGAACCAGTTCTGGAAGTCGTATCCAGCCTCTGGTGAGCCGAGGCGTCCAGCTAGCTCCGTAAGGCGCCTGTTCAGTGATTCGAGACTTTCACGAGAACGCCGAACCTCCTGTTGGAACGCACGGAACCGCTGCTGAGCTTCTTGCCGCTCGCGTTCGGACCGAACTTGCTCGTCTATCTTCGTCAGCGCGGATCGCAGGGCCAGGACGGCCTCTCGCGCTTCCTTGACTCTTCGGTCCGAATCCTCCCACCCCAGCAAGTCAGGAAAGGTTTCTTGCTGCGTTAGGTCGCGAGCGATCGCGAGGATGAGGTCCTGCCCCTTGTCTTGGTCTGGAAGCTTTGCGAAGAGAGGGTCCAAGAAGTGACGCTTCGACTCCTCGGTCTGCCACGTAGCGAGAAATGACTCGGCCACCCCGGCCTGGCGTAGGAACCGCCAGAGGGCCTTCCGACGCCAAAAGGACCGAAGGGTAGCCTCGTAGACGAGGGTAACGAAGCTGGCGGAAAGTCGCTTCGCCACGACCAGCTATTATAGGCACATTCCGCTCCCCTGGACATCCCGGCTAACTCCCGTTTCCGCTCGGAGCCCTCCGGCGTCCTACGCTACGCGGCCCGCTTCGGCTCGTGCGGATATCGCTCGGCAGGACATCGCCGGCGCACGGAACGGGCGCTTCCAGCGCGGCCTTTGGCCGCGCAACCGTGGGGGGAGGTTCGGAAGGGGGGCAGAGCCCCCCTCCGAGGGCCTTAGCGCTGGATCTCCTGGTCCCCGGAGGCGAGGAGTTCTTCCACCTCGGCGCGCGTCACCAGAGCGAAGTCGCTCTCCATGGTGCAGGCGAGGGCACCCATCGCCCCACCCATGTCGAGCCCGCGCTGAACACCCTCCACGAGATAGCCGTAGAGGAAGCCTGCCGCGAAGGCATCACCTGCCCCCAGGGGATCCACGATCTGGAGGCGCGGGATCCGGTGCTGGTGATAGGGGCGCTCCGCGAGGGCGACCGATCCCTGCTCCCCCAGGGTCAGGACGACTGTCGGTATCCCGAACTTCTGCTGAAACGCCCGGGCCACTTGTTCCGGCTCGCCCTTGCTGCCGAAGAGCCGTTCGGCGTCGCCTTGACTACAGAACAGAATGCTGGTCGAGGGGAGCAGTTCTGTCAGGGCGGCCGCCGCCTCACGAGGGGACCAGAGCTTGGCTCGGTAGTTCACGTCCAGTGCAAGCCGTTTCCCCGCCGCGCGGACCTCCCGTGCAACCCGCCTCGTCAGGTCCCTGAGCCGCGGGCTGAGCGCCGGCGTGATGCCGGTTATGAGGACGATCTGTGCCGAGGTGAGGTAGGTCCAGTCAATTTCGTGATCGTCCAAGGTGGTGACGGCCGAGCCTTTGCGGTCGTACCAGATTCGGGGTGGCCGAGGAGGGATCCCGTGCTCGAAGAAGTAGGTCCCGACGCGCCCCTCGGGCGTCCAGACCACTCGGGAAGTGTCCACGCCGTGGCGGCTGACCTCTCCCACGATCAGGCGGGAGAGTGGATGATCCGGTAGCTTGGAGATCCAGCCTGCCCTGAGCCCCAATCGAGCCAGGCCTACGGCGACGTTGGCCTCCGCCCCACCCGGGTACGCCAGGAGCTCCCGACTCTGCTCCAGGCGGAGTGTGCCTTTGGTGGACAGGCGCACCATCGCCTCTCCCAGCGTGACCACATCCGGCATCAGCTGGCTCATCCGCTCTCCAGCATAGCGCGTGCGCGCTCCACCTGCTCGTTTGTCCCGAGGAGCACCAGGGTGTCTCCCGGCTCGACGTCCACCTCCCCCCCGGGATTGCCGAGGGTTGTCCCTTCCCGCACGCGGGCGAGGACGGTCACGCCGGAGTGGCGGCGGAGGTCCAGCTCGGCCAGGGACTTGCCCTGCGCAGACGACCTCTCGGTGACGCGGTAGGTGTCGACGTCGAGCCCCGCCAGCATCGTGCGGAGTCGGCCGAGGCGGTGGGTCCGGAGGTCGGAGCCTCGCCACACCGCGTAGTGCTCCCGACGGACCTGCTCGATCTGCTGGGCAATGAGTGTGCGCGGCACATCGTATGTGGTCAACACCTTGGCGAAGATCTCGATGGAGGTCTCGAACTCCTCTGGGACGACCTCGTCGGCCCCGAGCCGGTAGAGCTCCTCCACCTCGGCCAGGTACCGCGTGCGTGCGACGATGACCAGATGCGGCCAGGCGGCCCGTGCGATGCTCACCGCCCGGCGCGTGGCAGGCGCATCCGAGATGGCAAGCACCAGTGCGCGGGCCCGGTCCAGCCGCAGGTCCTCCAGGACCTCTCGCCGGTTGACGTCACCGTGGACGATGGGTTCTCCCTCGCCACGCGCCGCCCACACCTTCTCGGGGTTCGTGTCGACGATGACATAGGGAATCTCTGCGGCGCGCAGCACCCGGCCCAGGTTCGTCCCGTTCAACCCGTAGCCGGCGATCACCACGTGGTCGCCCGGGAGTTCGGGCTCCGGGGGTTCCGGCCGCTCACTGAGCCACCCTGGCAGCCGCACCCTCACAAGCCGGTCGGCGAGGGGTCCGGCGGCCGCGAGCAGGAGCGGGGTGGCAAACATGCTGCCGACTGCCACCCCGAGGAAGACCTGGTGAAGGTCGGTCTCGAGCAGGCCAAGGGCCAAGCCTGCCTGGGCCAGGACGAAGGAGAACTCTCCCACCTGGGCAATCGCCAAGCCGCCCAGCACAGCCGTCCGAAGCCCAAGCCCAAGGGCCCACACGGCGGCGATGCCCGTGAGCGCCTTGAGCGCCACCACCAGCAGTACCGCTCCGCCCACCAGAAGCGGGCGCTGGAGCACGAACCCGGGGTCGAGGAGCATGCCGATGGAGATGAAGAAGAGGCTCGAGAAGGTGTCGCGGAGGGGCAGCACGTCCGCCAATGCCTGGGCCCCGTACTCGCTCTCTGAGATGGCAACCCCTGCCAGGAACGCGCCCAGCGCCAGGGAGAGGCCGACCCGACTGGTCGCCCAGGCGGTCCCGAGGCAGATCAGGATCACCGTGAGCACAAAGAGCTCCCTTCGGCGGGTCCGCACCACCTCGTCTAGAAAACGTGGGATCAGCCAGCGGGCCGCCAGGAGGATCGCGGCCACCATGACAAGCCCACCCACGAGCGACAAGATCGTTCCCCCCGATCTGACATAGGCCTCTCCGGAAAGGAGCTGGGTGCCGAGCATCATGGGGATGACCAGGAGGTCCTGGAAGAGGAGAATCCCCACCGCCGCTCGCCCATGGGAGGTGTCCACCTCCCCTCGCTCCGCGAGGAGCTTGAACACGATGACGGTGCTCGACAGCGCCACCATCCCGGCCAGCAACACCGCCTGCCGCCATCCAGCGAGCGCCTGCGCAAGCGGCACGGCCAGCAGCATGGTCAACCCCACCTGGAGGGTGCCGCCGAGGAGTACCTGGCGCCTCAGCTGGGCAAGCGCAGCCAGCGAGAACTCGAGCCCCAGCGTGAGCAGGAGCAGAATCACGCCGACTTCCGCAAGCAGCTCCACCTGGTGAACATCGCGCACGAGGGAAAGCCCATGCGGGCCGAGGATCACACCGGCGGAGAGGAACCCCACCACGGTCGGCTGCTTGAGCCGCTGGAAGATCAAGGCGACCCCCAGCGAGAGGACCAAGAGAACGACGAGGTCGCGCAGGAACGGGAGCTCCGACATGGCGGCACTCCCACCCTACCACATGGGTCCGCGCGAGCGGACTCCGGGCTTAGCGGAGGTGGAGCAGCACTTCGGTGGCCAGGCGCTCAAGCTGCCCAAGGTCAAAGGAGAGCGGGTTCAACACCGCCCAGTCCATCCCCCCGAGCGCCGCGATCCGCGCGCGAATCCGCTCGACAAGCTCCTCGGGTTCTCCCAGGAGATAGTAGGTCCGCCAGTAGTCCAGATCCATCCCGGAGAACGTCTTGAAGTGAGGGATGGCGGCCTCGGGAGGCTCGCCCTTTCTGAGCACGTAGACGAAGTTGGAGTAGACCTTGGTGAGCGGTGTGGTGCGCCCGGCTTCCGCTGAAAAGGTCTGGATCTTCTCCCAGTCTCCTCGCACCATCTCCGGAGTCGCCGAGGAGTGGGGGACCCAGGTGTCGGCGTACCGGGCGATGCGCCTGAGGACGGGATCGATGTTGGTCACGGTTTGGCCGTAGACCTTCTCGAACGGCTGGCTGCCACCTCCGATCCAGATGGGCGGGTGAGGATGCTGGATCGGCTTTGGCTCGATGGTCAGGTCTTTGAACCGGTAGAAGCGCCCCTGAAAGCTCACGCGGTCGCCCGACCAGAGCGCGCGCAGCACCTCTAGGCACTCGTCCATGCGGCGGCCGCGCTCCTTGTGCGGGACTCCCATCAGCGCGAACTCCTCCTCGTGCCAGCCCACGCCCACGCCGAGGACGGAGCGACCCCCCGAGAGGACATCGAGCGTGGCCCACTCCTTGGCGAAGTACACCGGGTTCCTGAGCGGCAGGACCAGGACCATGGTGCCGAGGCGAATGCGCTCGGTGACCCCGGCGAGGGCCGAGAGGAGTGCCAGGGGCTCGAGCCAGGTGCAGGCATAGGCTGGCGGGGTGGTGAGGAGGTGATCGATGGTGACGGCCACCTCGAACCCGAGCTGCTCGGCTCGTCTGAGATAGGTGCCCATCGCGGGGAGGGCGGAGGTCTGCGGGCCGAGGGCGAAGCTGGGAAGCCGTAGGCCGAATCGCATTGTTCGTGACTCCTTTGGCGGGGCTTAGCGCAAGCCGTCCTCGCCCTTGATCTCCCTCTTCGTCAGGCCGCCGATGCGCGGGTGCGGCCGACCGGCGTTGGTGACGACCAGCGCGACGACGATCTCGTTGGACTTGGGGGCGTCGGGGACGCGGACCTCCATGGCGTCGTAGTGGGAACGGACGAAGGCGGCATCCTTGTAATGGAGCGGCACGTCGATGGCGGTGCCGGCTGCCCCGAGCTTCTTGGCCGAGGGAATAATCGCCTTGCCACCGCCAACCGCGGCGCGGAACGGGGCGCCGAGCTTGGGGTGGAGAATGGCCCCGGCGTGCTCAAGCTCCCCGTCAAGGCCGACGATGGCGGCCTTGCCGTAGCTCTCGGGTGCTCCGCCCAGGGCCTCCGCTGCCCGCTTGCCGAGCATCGCCCCCAGCTCCTCGCCGACCCCGATCAGTTCAGAAAGGTCCTCGACGAACCGGCCCGCGAACGGGTTCGCGATGACCGCGATGGCCGCGGCCCGCCTCACAGGCTGACGGGCCTCTCGCTCGCCGTCCGCCATGATCTCCTCGACTACGGTGTAGAGCTTTCTGATTTTCATGCTGGCTCCTTCGCCGTTCGGGATTAGTGGCCGGCGCCGGTCGGTGCCTGACCTTGGACCACCTCCGCCGCGCGGGCGGCTGGCGGGGTGTTGCGGCTCCGCCCGAATCTGACCTGGCCGTCGATCAGCACCATGGAAATGCCGGGGAGGTCTCCGGCCTCGAGCGCCTCGAGGGCCGTCCCTCCCACGGAGCCGACCGGCGCATCCGCGATCACGAGGTCGGCCTCCCGGCCAGGCTCAATGATCCCAACGGGAAGGTTGTAGATCCCGGCGGTGTTGCCTGAGGCCAGGCAGAGGGCCTGCTCGGGCGGGAGTTCCCCCAGCGAGGCCAGGAGGCTCACCACCCGAAGGATCCCGAGGGGAATCACGCCCGTCCCCGACGGGGCGTCGTTGCCGATGATGACCCGGCTGAGGGCGCCGGCCTCGCGGGCCAGCCGGAGGGTCAGGAGCGCAGTTCTGGGGTTGCCACAGTGGACGATCTCGAGCCCCATCGTGGTCTGACGCACCAGCCGCTCGATGTCCCCGGGGCTCAGCGAGGTGGTCCCCCCGTTCATGTGCCCGACGACGTGGGGCTGGGCCTCCATCACGGTGTCTGCACCGATCGGGTTGGAGCCGGCGATGGAGGGGCCGCCGGTGTGGATGGTGACTCGCATGCCGAACTGCTTGGCCCAGCGCACCATGGGCGCCGCGTCCTTGCCGGTCTTGACGCTCCCCAGGCCGATCTCCCCCACGAGCGTGACGCCGGCCTTGGCCATGGCCTCGAAATCGCCCTCGGTCATCCCCAGCTCGAGGATGGGTGCGCCCGCGTGGACCTTCACCCTGCTCGGGCGGAGGTTCCGGTAGGCCTTGGCGGCAACGATGGCGAGTGCCTTCACCCCGTCGATGTCGCGCGGCCGCCCCGGCAGGTGGACCTCGCCGGCCGAGATCATGGTAGTCACTCCGCCGTGGAGCGCCGAGTCGATGAAGTCCACGGTGCGCTGGCGGGGGGTGAAGTCACCGAACACCGGGTGGACGTGGGAGTCGATCAGGCCCGGGAACACCGTGCTCCCCTTGGCGTCGACGACGGTGCGGGCATCTTTGGTGGGGATAGCCCCTTCCCGCCCCACGGCGGCGATCTTGCCGTCTTCAATGACGATGGTGTCTGCGTCGAGAAGCGGGCGGGCCAGGTCTCCAGAAATGATGGTCCCGATTCCGCGGATAACGGTCTTCATCCAACACCTCCTCCTGGTTCCTCGGAGGGGGGCGCAGCCCCCCTCCGACCGAATTCATCGCCTGACGCCCACGTACCTCAACAGAACCTCGGGGTTCGAGGCCAGCTCCTCTGGCGTTGATTGATACCGTACGGAGCCGTTCTCCATCAAGGCCACCCTGTCGGCCACTGCGAGTGCCACATCGGTCTTCTGCTCGACAAGCAGCACCCCTACCTGGCGGGCTTTCAACGTTCTGATCGTTTCAACGAGCCGCTGGATCAGGATCGGCATGAGCCCTTCGCTGGGCTCGTCCATCAAGAGAAGCTTTGGGCCGGAGCACAGCGCTCTGGCCGTGGCCAGCATTTGCTGTTCTCCCCCACTCAGCGTCCCCGCCCGTTGTCTCAGTCGCCCTTTGAGCGCGGGAAAGAGGCCGAGAGCCCACTCGACCGTGTCCTCGCCGTTGCCCTTCAAAAGACGCCCGATCCTCAGGTTCTCCTCGACTGTCAGGAAGGGAAAGAGCCTTCTCCCCTGAGGCACGTACGCGATCCCCAGCCGAGGGATGTCGTGCGGCCGAAGCGTGGTCAACTCCCTTCCATCAAGCGTTATGCTTCCCGACCTGGGTTTGACGAAGCCCATGATGGCTCTGAGGGTCGTCGTCTTACCGGCGCCGTTCCTGCCGAGGAGGCAGAGGATCTGCCCGCGCGAAAGACTGAGCGAGACCTCCTTCAGAACGTGAACCTCACCATAGTAGCAGTTGATCCCGTCCAGAGTGAGCATTACAGGCCCAGGTACGCCTTCTGAACGCCGGGGTGCGCCTCGATCTCCCCGGGCGTTCCCTCAGCGATGATGCTGCCTTTGTCCATCACCGTGATCTTCCTTGCCAGCTCCAGAACGACCGCCATGTTGTGTTCGATGAGCAGAACGGTGAGCATCTTTGAGAGCTCTGCGATGAGCTGACAGAGCGCGGTGATTTCATCCGGGGCCAGGCCCTGCGTGGGCTCGTCGAGGATCAGCACTTCCGGCTTCAGCGCCAGAGCCATGGCGACTTCCAAGAGCTTCTGATGGCCGTACGGCAGCGAGCCGGCCTGCTGGTCTCGCACGGGGAGCAGCCCAACCTCCGTCAGTCCGGCATCGACCCGCTTCGCCAGGGCGCTCTGGCTGAGGACGATCCGGTCGAGGGTCCTCCTCATCAGTCTCCGTTGCACAGCGAGCGCCACATTGTCGTAGACGCTGAGATTCTTGAAGATGCTGGTGACCTGAAACGTGTAGACAATCCCGAGGGCTACCCGGTCCCATGCTTTCAGCCTGGTGATGTCCCTGCCTTTGAACAGCACGGTGCCCGATGTGGGGCTGATTCTGCCGCTGATCATGCTGACCAGGGTGGTCTTTCCGGCTCCATTCGGCCCGATGATGGCCCTGATCTCTCCCCGATCAAGCCGGAAGTCCACGGGCCGTACGGCTTCGAGCCCGTCGAACGTCTTGGAAAGCGCTGTCGTCTCAAGGAGGAGATTCACGGGAGCCATCTCACCCACTTGGCTCGTATCCCTCCTATCACGCCAGCGGGAAACCAGATGATGAGGATGATAAGGGCCGCACCAACCACAAGCAGGTAGCTCGACGTGAACTCGCTCGTCTTATCCACGGCGTAGGTCATCAACGCTGTGCCCATGAAGGGGCCGATGGTGGTCGCTGTTCCACCGAGCAGGGTCCACAACAGCGGGTATATGGAGTAGAGGATGGAGGCGAAAGACGAGCCCACGTACGAGAAAATCAGGGTGTAGGTCGAGCCGGAGGCACCGGAGATGCCGCCCGAGATGATGAGGGCGAGGAGCTTGTACTTGAACGTGTTGTAGCCGAGCAACCTGGTCTTTTCCTCGTTCTCTCGTACCGCAACGAGGACCCTCCCGATGGGGGAGCTGGTGAGCCAGACGGTGAGCATCAAGCAGAGGGCGAATACGACGAGCGCCACGTTGAACTTGATGACCGGGTCGGAAAAGGTGAGCTCCCATCCTCCGAGCTGTAGGGGCTCGAGGTGTCCTGACAGGATGAACCCTTCGTCCCCCTTGGTGATCTTGTTGAAATAGAGCGTGGCCAGGTAGAACGCCTGGGAAAACATCATCGTGACGATGAGGAAGGCCACCCCGCTCGTTCGCAGCATGATCAGCCCGAGTGCAGCCGACATCAGGACGCTGGCTAGGACGCCAACCAGGAATGCTTCGGCCGCCCCGAAGCCGAGGTAAAAGACGGTCAGGCCGGTGGCATACATTCCGGACGCGAAAAACATGGCGTGGCCCAGGCTCATGAGCCCGGTGTAACCCAGGAGCACGTTGTATCCGATCGCATAGACGGCAAGGACCATGATGCGTGTGGCCATGATTCGGTGGAATGGGGGGATGACAAACTGAAGGCCGAGCAGCAAGAGGATGATCGAGAGATGAATGGCGAGGATTGCGCCAGTCCTGTTCCTCGTCATGCCGCCTCTTCTCCGAAGAGACCTCCCGTTCTAACGACCAGGACGAGCGCGACGAGCATGGTGGCAACGATCTTTGCCAGGGTGGGGGCGAAGAAGACTGACACGACTCCATCGGTAATTCCGATTATGAAGGCCGCGGCAAGCGTGCCCTTCAGGCTGCCCAGGCCACCGATAATCACCACGATGAAGGACATCAGGAGCGCGTCGAGCCCCATGAGATAGTGAGCCTGCCGAACGGGAACGATCAAGGCGCCGGCCAGCGCCGTGAGGCCCGCGCCGAGCGAGAATACCATCGTGTAGACTCGCTGCACGGGCACGCCGAAGGCTTGAGCCATCTCTCGGTCTTGCTGGGTGGCACGCATGTAGAGCCCCAGCGTCGTCCTGGATACCACGAGCCATGTTGCCCAGCTGAGCAAGCCCGATGCGCCTGCGACGACCAGTTTGT
>JBHIAB010000082.1:0-13439 GCA_046758385.1 Methylomirabilia bacterium
ATGTCGACCTGGTCGAGCACGTCGCGACGGTGCGATACCGCGCGGACCGGACCTGTATCGACCAGCTCCTCACCGCCATCCACACGGCCGGCTACTAATGCTCTTCCAACTCACCTCTCAAAAGGAAGCACAACAGTGCGAGGGGCACGGAGGGGTGGGGGAGTGTTCGCCCCCGAGGCTTCCCTACGTCTGGGGGGTGCCCAGGGAAGCGAGGGCCGACCGCCGAACCCCGCTCCGTCCCGATGAGACGAGAGTCTATTCGGGAAAGGCTTTCGGGACTAGCGGAAGTGCCGCACAGGGTAGGGATAGTGAGCCAGAAATAATTTGTAGCATTCGGGGCCCAGCCATGTATGCAAGCACTTCATATTGACAAGTGGTTATCCCGTGATCTATCTTTCCACAAAGGCAATTCCGCATGACGGGCAGTACAGAGACCCTCATGGCGATCCTTTCCGTTGTCGCGATGGCGACCAGTGGATAAGGAGACCGAGAAGCTTTCCGACCCACCTACGGCGTGATCGACGGCCCTGGAACATTCAGACAGGATCTAGCAAGGAAGGAGAAAACCCCCTTTCGGAACACCCAGAAACAAATAGATGGCTTCACCACACCCGCCACCAGGCAAAGCTGGTAAAAGCGGCCGCTCTTGCCCGAGGACAGAGCCATAGCCTCTCTCCTGGGGTGGCCATGGCTGGTTGGCGAACTTGAACGGTCGGGAGCCCTAGAGAGAGGGATGGCCTTTCCAACCGCGACTGCGCCATGTTGACCTTGGCACGCGGGTCCGCCCTGGTAGCGTTCCGCAGACGGCGTGCACGGAATTCAGAACACGCTTGGAGCTAGAGTTTCACGGCCATGAACATTCAGCTCCAGAAGATCACCGTTGCCTACGACTATCCCGTCTACTTCACCACTGACGTCTTCTCTCCGGACAACCCGAACCTCCAGGAGGCCATCTCCCGTAAAGAACCACTGCGCCGGCACCGGCTGCTCGCCGTGGTGGAGCGGGCAGTGACCGAGGCCCGGTCACGACTGCTCTCCGACATCCGTCGCTACACGGAGCACCACCGAGATCGGCTGGAGCTGGTCACCGAGCCCTTCGTCATCGAGGGAGGGGAAGCAGTCAAAAACGACCCCGCCATCCCGGCGTACCTGCAGGCGCGTCTGGACGCGCTGGGCATGGACCGGCAGTCTTTTGTGATGATCGTCGGTGGTGGCGCGCTCTTGGATGTAGTTGGCTATGCCGCGGCCACGGTTCACCGCGGTCTTCGAGTGGTGCGGGTGCCGACTACGGTGTTGGCCCAGAACGATTCGGGCGTGGGGGTGAAGAACAGCATCAACGCCTTCGGCAAGAAGAACTTTCTGGGAACGTTCGCGCCCCCCTTCGCCGTCCTGAATGACAGCCGCTTCATTGAGACGCTGAGCCGACGGGACAAAATCTCGGGCATGGCCGAAGCCATCAAGGTCGCCCTGATCCGCGATGCGGCCTTCTTCGACTGGCTTCTCGAACACACGCGGGCCCTCACCACCTGCGAGCCCGATGCTCTAGGTTGCCTCATCCGCCGCTGCGCCCGGCTCCACCTGGACCACATCGCTATTTCCGGTGATCCATTCGAATTCGGAAGCGCCCGCCCCCTTGACTTCGGCCACTGGGCCGCCCACAAGTTGGAATCCCTCACCCGCAACCAGCTACGCCACGGCGAGGCAGTCGCGATCGGCATGGCCCTGGACACCGTCTATTCCGCGAAGATCGACCTCCTCAAGGAGGGCGCGCTGGAGCCGGTAATCGGGCTCCTGGAGCGGCTCGGTTTCCGCCTGTGGGACGAGACCCTCGACCTGCTGGGACCCGACGGGCGGCCCTTAGTGCTGGAGGGCCTGACCGAGTTCCGCGAGCACCTGGGAGGGGAACTCACAGTCACACTCCTCAAGGAAATCGGGCAGGGGATCGAGGTACACGAGATCCGCGAGGAAATGGTGCTCCGCGCGCTGGACTGGCTCCGCCGCCGCGACGCCGCCCGTCGAGACTCCTCTCTTCAATTAACTTAACAAGGAGTATTCACCATGAAAAGCATACTGAGACTAGTAGGTCTGGCAGCCGTGTTGGCAATCGTCTTTCCGGCATCTGCTCAGCAGGCTGCGCGGCCCGGAGGGAGGCTCCCCGGCAACCCCACCATCCAGCTCGTGAAAGTCGTGGATGGCCTGAATGATCCGGTGAATGTGGCTGCTCCCCGTGACGGCTCCGGACGGGTCTTCGTCATCGAGAGGGGCGGGCGCATCAAAATTGTCAAGGACGGCAAACTATTACTGGAGCCGTTTATCGACCTGGGCGCCGGCCCGTTGGGTGGCGAGGTCCAGACCCAGTTCGTCGAGCAGGGGCTGTACGGCATGGCGTTCCACCCGAATTTCAAGAACAACGGCTACTTTTACGTGCACTACGCCTCGCTGCCGTTCAACGGCGCCGGATTCATCGTCCGGTATCAAGTCTCCAAGAACAACCCGAACAAGGCGGACAAAGAGACCGCCAAGGTCGTCATGGCGATCCCGCAGCCCTGGTTTAACCACAACGGTGGGGAGATCGAGTTCGGTCCGGATGGCTACCTCTACATCGGCAGCGGAGATGGGGGGTGGGAAGGCGACCCACTCCGGGCCGGGCAGGATCTCAGCACGTTGCTCGGAAAAATGCTGCGCATCGACGTGAATACCGACGGCGACACGCCTTACCGGATCCCTAAGGACAACCCCTTCGTGTTCCGACCGCAGCAGATGGCACTTTTCGGCAAAACGGAACAGTTCTTCAGCACGCTCCACCCGAATGCACGGCCTGAGATCTGGGCCTATGGGTTGCGCAATCCCTGGCAGTTCAGCTTCGACCCCCAGACCGGCGACCTCTATATTGCTGACGTCGGCCAGAACCACTGGGAGGAGATCAGTTTCCAGCCAGGCTCCAGCAAAGGCGGAGAAAACTATGGCTGGGCCATCAATATGGGCACGCAGTGCCATCCAATCGAGCTGAAGGACTGTCCGAAGGTAGGCGTCATGCCAGTGGCGGAATACAGTCACGCTGATGCGGGCTGTGCCGTGATGGGGTTCGGCGTCTACCGGGGCACTCAGTACCCGAAGCTTGACGGGATCTACTTGAGCGGCGACTGGTGTTCCGGCCGGATCTGGGGACTTGGCCGTGGCGGCTCGGGGAAATGGATCTTCCAGGAACTGCTCCGTACCGGCCTGCACTTTACCGGCGGGGGTGTGGACGAGGCCGGCAACGTCTACGTGACGAACTGCAATTGCCTCTACGACGCCGACAGGGGACCCTACAACAATCCGCCGGGTGCGCTCTGGAAGATCGTGGCCGCCGATCAGGTACCGATAGGCGCGGAGACAGCGCAGACGAAGTAGGTTTCGTCGCAAAAGGGAGGAGAACGGGCTTCTACCGTTTGAGACTTCTCAGCAAGGTTGCCCTTTTAATATCAGCGGCCGTTGTGGCAATGGCGGGCCTGCGCCCACAGGCGGAGGAGTTCCGCCTCGAAGACTACGGTGTAGCCCTCGTGGGCGAAGCGGACCCCTTTCGCCTTTCGAAGGGGCGATCGAGCCAAGGTGGCTCCGGTGAGGTGCAGTTCGGGGTGGCCACGATGGCCCAGGACACTCGGAGGGTAGTTTCTGGGAACGTATACCAGGGTTGGAAGTGGTGGCACGTCTACTGCTTTCGGTGTCATGGGATCGACGCGGCCGGTGGCTCCGCACCCGACTTACGGGGGCCGATCAAGGGCAAGATAACCCGGGAGGCGTTCATCCAGGTGGTCCTCGACGGCCGACCCAACAAAGGCATGCCCGCCTGGAATCAGCTTCTCAATGAAGGACAGGTGAAACAGATTTACCAGTATGTTCTCGAGAGAGCGGAAGGACGGCTGCCTGCGGGTGAGCCGACCAGGGCTGAGACCAACAAAGGTGGCTCATGAGAGACGTAAATCTAGCGGCCAAAGGTCTGAAGCCGAGGATCTCCAATAACTTCCCCAATGGTGAGGGTCTGGTCTTTGGCCGGATAGGGCTGCGATGGCCTCCCGGTGGGGCTTCATATTGACCCCAGTTACGACGGCGAGCTTAACAGTGCCGCTTCACGCTGTCTATTCCGTAAAGATCGGCCTCCTCAAGAAGGGCGCGCTGGGGCCGGTGCTCGGGCTCCTGAACTGGCTTCGCCGTCGCGACACTGTCAGGTGAAACTACCCTCCGCCGGACAGCCCCACCTCACCTACTGTACCAACATCCACGCTGGCGAGACCTGGTCAGAGGTTCGAGAGAACATCGAGCGCCACGTCCTCACCGTCAAATCCCGTGTGGCCCCCGACCGCCGGTTCGGCGTCGGGCTCCGTCTCTCGGCGCTCGCCGCCGAGGCCCTGGCAGAGCCGCGGACACTTGAGACGTTCCGGGAATTCCTGGATGCCCACGGGCTTTACGTATTCACGATCAACGGGTTTCCCTATGGAGCGTTCCACGGCACGCGTGTAAAGGAGAATGTCTACCTCCCCGACTGGAGGGACAAGGCCCGCCTGGCCTACACCGACCGGTTGGCGGACCTGCTGGCGGCGCTGCTTCCCGCCGACCCCGGACTGGAGGGGAGCATCAGCACGGTCCCCGGAGCGTTCAAAGGTCGTGCGGCCACAGAATCGCACCCGGCGCGAATGGCCGAGCTGATGATCCGCCACGTCGTCACCCTCTACCGGATCTACGACCGGACTGACAAGGTCATCTCCCTCGCCCTGGAACCGGAGCCCTGCTGCTATCTCGAGACCGTGGCCGAGACCGTCGCGTTCTTCGAGCGCTACCTCTTCGCACCATCGGCCGTCGCAGAGCTCGGCGCGCTGACGGGCCTCTCCCAAGGTGCGAGCGAGAGGGCCCTCCGCCGCCACCTCGGGGTCTGCTTTGACGCCTGCCACATGGCCGTGCAGTTCGAGGATCCGCACGCGGCGCTCCGCGCCTTCCAAGCGGCGGGAATCCGCATCGGAAAGGTCCAGATCAGCGCCGGGCTCAAGGTGTCCTTCGAGGGCCAGGATTCGGAGACCCTCAGCGCGCTCCGACCCTTCGCCGAGGGGGTCTATCTCCACCAGGTGGTGGAGCGGTGCGGCGACAGGCTGACGCGTTACGTGGACCTGCCTCAGGCGCTGGAGGCCGTCGGACAGGCCGACGACGAGCTGCGCGAGTGGCGCATCCATTTTCATGTCCCGCTCTTCCGCGAGCGGTTGGGTCTCTTCGTTAACACCCAGGACTTCCTGCGCGAGCTGCTCGGCATCCTTCGTCGCGACTCGCCCTCGCAGCACCTCGAGGTGGAAACCTACACGTGGGACGTGCTCCCCGAGGAGCATCGTCGAGAAGACCTCGTCACCGCGATAGCGCGGGAGATCCAGTGGGTGGAGGAGCGGATGACACGATGAAATGGCGCGTCTACCTTCGGCTCGGGCGCGTGTCCAACCTTCCCACTGTCTGGACCAACGTGCTGGCGGGCGTGATTCTCGCAGGCGGGGCTCTCGAGCCGGCCCGCCTTGCCGTCCTTTGCCTGGCGCTCTCGCTCTTCTACTTCGGGGGCATGTACCTGAACGATGCCTTCGACCGGGAGATCGACGCGCGGGAGCGCCCCGAGCGTCCTATCCCGTCAGGGCTGGTCAGCGCAGGAGAGGTCTTCGGGATCGGCTATGGGCTGTTCGGCATCGCCCTGCTCGTCCTGCTGGCCCATGCCCTGTTGTGGGATGGGCGCGGGAGCTGGGCTGCCGTGGCCTCAGGCGTGGCGCTGGCTGCCACCATTACCTACTACAATGCCCGACACAAGCAGGACCCGCTGAGCCCCCTGGTGATGGGGCTCTGCCGCATACTGGTGTATGTGACGGCCGCGCTGGCCGTGGCCGGACGCCTGCCGGCTCCGGTGATCGGAGGTGCCGGCATCCTCCTCTGTTACCTGATTGGCCTGACCTACGTCGCCAAACAGGAGAATCTCTCCGAGTACCGAAACTTTTGGCCGCTGGCTTTCCTCGGGACGCCCTTTGTCTACGGCTTGGCTACCCTTTTCGGGGGCCCGGTTGGTGCGCTGATCTACCTGGGCTTCCTCGGCTGGGTCGGCTACGCGATCTCCTTGCTGATCCGAAAAGGGCGCACCAACATCCCTGGCGCCGTCATCAGCTTCATCGCAGGCATCTCGCTGCTGGATGCCCTCCTGATCGCCGGAGCCGGAGACACCGGCGCCGCTGGGCTGGGAGTGCTTGGCTTCGCCCTGACCTTGTTCTCCCAGCGCTACGTGCGCGGCACCTGACCCCCGGGCTACCGCGCCCGAACTCCGGGGTCAGCACCCACGATCCGATGGATGGTCCCGCCGTGGTCGACGACGTACACTTCCCCGGCTTGATCTTCGCCGAAGGAGGAGATTGGCAGATCGGTGGAGAGCAGGATCGTCTGGGTACGGTCGCGAAGGCCGAAGATCTCTCCACTGCAGAAGTCCCCGTAGATGTATGTGCCGACCAGAGCCGGGATCTGCCGCCCTCGATACACGTAGCCCCCAGTGATGGAACAGCGTCCGAGTCTCCGGCTGTACTCGGCGACAGGCAGCACGAGGCTGGTGGTGTCGCATCCGGTTCGGGGGAGGAAGCAGTGTGCCCCCTCCATGATGCGCCAGCCGTAGTTCCCGCCACGCCGCACGATATTGATCTCTTCCCAGCGGTTCTGCCCCACATCGGCGACGTACAGCTCCTTGGTCGCCCGGTCGAAGGAAAAACGCCACGGGTTTCTGAGCCCCCACGCATAGATCTCGGGACGCCCACCCCCTGCGGCAACAAAGGGGTTATCGGCGGTGGCCGCATACGGATTGCCGCGATCTACGTCGATCCGGAGGATCTTCCCCAGGAGGTCGTTCCGATTCTGGGCACGGTTGCCCGGATCACCCGCCAAGCCGCCATCCCCCGTCCCGATATAGAGGTAGCCGTCCGGACCGAACTCGATCATGCCGCCGTTGTGGTTCGAGTAAGGCTGGGCGATGGTGAGCAGGATCCGCTCGGTGCGCTTGGAGACGTTCGGATCCGCCGACACCCGGAATTCCGACACCACGGTCGCGCCGTCGGGGCGGCGCGTGTAGTTCACGAAGTAGCGCCCATTCTCCCGGAACTTCGGGTGAAAGGCCAGGCCCAGGAGACCACGTTCCCCACCAGCCTGCACGCGGTCAGTGATGTCGAGGAGGGGCTTTCTGAGCAGTGCCCCGGCTGCCATGATACGGATCCGACCGGGCTGCTCCAGAACGAAGAGGCGGCCGCTGCCATCCCCGGCGTGCGTCACGTAGACCGGGTTAGACAATCCGCGGCCCACCACCAGCTCGAGCTGGATTGCTGGAGCAAGCGCTGCGGCCGCCGCCATCTTGGCGCCGAGAAGGAGCACTACCAAACCGGTAAGCAATCCGCTAGGTCCCGAACACATGGCACAAGAGAAGCGCTTTCACCTCGGTTGCCGCTACGGCGCCCTCGCCGAGCAAGGATGGCTCGCTGGAGATCACGAGGGGGCCGGCCTTGGGATCGTCGGTCATCCGTCCATGGGAGCCTTTGACCAGGCTTGCGTCCAGGGGGATCACGTCCATCAGATAGCGCAAGCCGAGCATCTTCTTCAGGAGAATCCACCCGATCTTCAGCTTGGGCGCCTTGAGCGCAGGATCGAGGAACAGCTCTACCGGGTCGTAGCCGGGCTTCCGATGGATGTCCACTGTCCGGGCAAAATCCGGGGCGACGCGATCATCCAGCCAGTAGTAGTAGGTGAACCAGCGATCGGCCCTGGCGATGGCGACCAGCTCGCCTGAGCGCGGGTGGTCGAGGCCGTGGGCGCGCTTCCCCTCCTCGTCCAGCACGGTGTCGACCCCTGGCAAGCCCTCGATCAGCCGCTTGACCTCGCCCACCAGATCCGGACGCCGCACATACACATGGGCGACCTGATGGTCGGCGACAGCGAAGGCCTCCGAGGCGCCGGCATCCAGCAGCTCGAGCCCAAGCTCGGTCCTGACCCGGATCAGCTTGGCCTCCCGCAGCGCGCGGTTGATGTGGACCGCCCCGCTCACCTCTGTGATCCCGTACTCGGAGAGGACGACGACCCGGGCTCCGTCCCGCCGGACGTGCTCGATCAGCTCGCCGCAAATTGTGTCGATGGCCAAGAGATCCTGGCGGAGAGCGGGGTGGCGGGGCCCAAGGCGCTGGAGGTTGTAGTCAAGATGCGGGAGGTAGACGAGGGTCAGCGTCGGGCGGCGGGTGTCGTAGACGTGGCGCGCGCAGTCCGCGATCCAGCGACTCGACACAATATCCGCGACTGGCCCCCAGAAGTTGAAGAGAGGGAAGGTGCCGAGCTTTGCTGTCAGTTCCTCTCTAAGCTCCGACGGCTCCGCGTAGATGTCAGGGAGCTTGCGCCCGTCAGCCGGATACATCGGACGCGGTGTGACCGAATAGGTCGCCGAGCTGTACATGTTGTACCACCAGAAGAGCTTGGCGCAGGTGAAGGCCGGATCGCGTCGGACTGCCGCTTCCCAGATCTTCTCGCCGGCAACGAGCCGGTTTGATTGCCGCCAGAACCAGACCTCGGAGAGGTCGCGGAAATACCAGCCGTTGGCCACAGAGCCGTGCTCCCGTGGCAGGAGACCGGTCGTGAAGGTGGATTGCACGGCGCAGGTGACGGCCGGGAGGATGGTGTGGAGCGGACGTACGCCCCCTTCGTGGGCGAGCGCCTGTAGATGCGGGGTATGGTCGCCCAAGAGGTCGCCTGTGAGGCCAACCACGTTCAGGACGACGGTGCGGTGCACGGGGCGAGCCCTAACACTCCCTCACCGGCGTCTGGCCGCGGAGGACCGAACTCCCCTCCCAGAGGTGGGACTGATCGATGCTCGGACGGTCGGCGACGCTGGCTAGGTCAAGCTGACCGCTCTGGCTGAAGAAGGCCACGGGGTTCTTCCAGATAATCGTCTCGATGTCGGTGTCGGACACGCCGCTCTCGCGCATCAAGGCCACGGTCTTCGGAACCTTCAAGGGATCGCTCACTCCCCAGTCCGCCGCACTGTTGATGAGAATGCGCTCACTGCCGTACTGCTTCACCAGGGCCACCATCCTGGCCTCGTCCATCTTGGTATAGGGATAGATGGAGTGGCCGGCCCAGCACCCTGTTTTCAGCACAAGGGGGAGTGTCTCCTCGGTGTTGTGATCGATGAGCACCCGCTCCTGGGGGACCCCCACCTCCTTGATGAGGGCCAGGCTCCGCTCGGTTCCCCGTTTCTTGTCGCGGTGGGGGGTGTGGACGAGGACCGGCAGATCAAAGCGAAGCGCCAGCTCCAGCTGAATGGCGAAGTACTTCTCTTCCTCCGGTGTCTGATCGTCGTAGCCGATCTCCCCAACCGCGACCACGCCGTCCTTCTGAAGGTAGCGCGGGAGCAGATCCATCACGCCCGGGGCCACCCGTAGGTTGTTCGCCTCCTTGGGGTTCAGCGCCAGGGTGCAGAAGTGGTGGATCCCGAACTGGCTGGCCCGGAAGCGCTCCCAGCCCAGGAGCATGTTGAAGTAATCCTCGAAGGTCCCGACGTGGGTACGCGGCTGGCCGATCCAGAAGGACGGCTCGACCACGGCCACGATCCCGGCCTGGGCCATGGCCTCGTAGTCTGCCGTGGTCCGCGAGATCATGTGGATGTGGGGGTCAAACAGCTTCATAACTCACTCCGCTTCGCACCTATGAGGTGCCAGATGTCCGGCGGCACACTCCGGCCTGCTGCCCGTCGTTCGCTCACGTAATCCTTCGCCATCCGGGTCAGCTCCGGCGTGACCCGCCCTTCCAATCCCACGATACGCTCCAGGGCCACACCCGTAAAGAGGGCCTTGAGCACCATCTGATTGAAGTTCAACTCAGGGAAGTGTGCGGTGGGATATGGATTCTCACAGGCGATGGCCTCGAAGAGTGGCTGAATGTGGGTCCGGCAGGCGTCCACTCCGAGGGGGAGGAGGCGATCGGCCGCCGGCAGCAGCGGCAGTGCTCGGAGCACCGCCTGCCGCTCGCGGTTATCGCCCTGGCGGTAGCACTCCTCCACCAACTCTTCCAGGGCGGCATCCCGCAGGTGGACGGCGACCACGAGCAGGAGCGTGGCCCGGCCCAACTCATCAAGCCCCCATCGGTCCATGGGCCAATCGATGCCGTGGGCGCGCAGCCGGCTGATCTCCTCCCGGGCGAGGCCAAGGGGAGCTTTGCCGAGGCGGCGCGCGACCGCGGTGAAGGACTGGATGAAGGCGCCCCGGTCAAAGGACGGCCCGGCGGCGGCCGCCACCCGCTCAAACCACTCCCGGCCCGGCGGCACCGCGCGCCGGTGAAGGAGATCCCGGAAGAGGAGGACAAAGGGGGCTGGGGCCAGCGTCACCACGTGATATCCTGTCCGGTCCTGCCTGTGTCCAGGTCGATCATGTTGAACCCAGCCGGATCAAGGGTGAAGAAGGCGTTCATGGACCAACGCCCTGCCTCTACTGCCCACACGGCGTGAATGTCGGCTGCTGCATGGAGTGGGAACTGAGTTTATACGGGGGGAGATCAACAGTCAAGCCTTGTATAGGCTCGGTACTACAGCGGGTCTGCTTGCCCCAGTCAACTCCAGTTGATAAGATGAGGAACCTCAGGAGGAAGGGATGAAGGTAAGCATTCGCCGTCCGCGCCGCGAGGTGGAGCTTGCCGGCAAGCGCCGGGTCAAGGATCTCCTTCAGGAGCTGGACATCAACCCGGAGGGCGTCCTGGTGGTCCGCGGAGAGGACCTGCTCACCTCGGACGACGTGGTCGGGCCCGAGGAGACCGTGGAGGTCATCCCCGCAATCTCGGGAGGAACACCGTCGTGAAATGTCGGACCTGCGCGGAGAAGGCCGTCATCGAGATCCGCCGGCACAATGCCGCGTTCTGCCGCGACTGCTTCCTCACCCATATCGAGCGGCAGGTGGAGAAGACAATCCACGAGGAGCGCATGCTCACTCCCTCCGACCGGGTGCTGGTCGCGGTCTCGGGCGGCAAGGACAGCCTTGCCCTGTGGGAGCTGCTCCGGCGACTCGGCTACCGCACCGCTGGTCTCCACATCGCCCTTGGGATCGGAGACTACTCTCCGCAAGCTCGCAAGAAGACCGAGGAGTACGCGGCCGCACACGAGCTCCCCTTGACCGTGATCGATGTCAAGGAGGAGTTTGATTTCTCGATCCCCGAGCTGGCCGCCTATACGCCCCGCGCGCCGTGCTCGGCCTGTGGACTCACCAAACGCTATCTCATGAACCGCGTGGCCCTCGACGGAGGCTACACCGTGCTCGCCACCGGTCACAACCTCGACGATGTCGCCGCCATACTCCTCGGGAACGTGTTGCACTGGCAGGCCGACCAGCTCAGTCGGATGTCCCCGGTCCGTGAGGCCACCCATGCGCGGCTGGCGAAGACCGTCAAGCCGCTCGTCCGTCTGACCGAGCGGGAGACCCTGGCCTACACTATGCTCCGCGCCATCGATCACCATGATGCGGAATGCCCGAACGCCGAAGGCGCGATGCTGCTACGCCACAAACACCTACTGAACCAGCTCGAGGTCACCTCTCCCGGCAGCAAGCAGAGCTTTTACTTCGGCTTCCTCAAGCGGGGTCGCCCGGCCTTCGCGGGAGCCGAGGGCCCCCTCACCCTAGCCGAGTGCGAGGTCTGCGGCCAGGTCACCACCGGCGCCATATGCGCCTTCTGCCGGATGATGGACCTGGCCCACCGGCGCGCGGCAGCCCGTGGATAACCGACCTGCCCATGACGCGCCGCCGGGGCCCCGGAACCAGCGGACAACCCGGTACGTCCGACGGGTGCTGCTCAGCGACCTCCGGGGTGGGGTCAGCGCGGCGGTGGTGGGACTCCCACTGTCGCTCGCCTATGGCGAGGCATCGGGGGTGGGCCCGGCGGGCGGACTCCTCGCCTCGATCGTCGGATCCTTCGCGGGGGCCGCGGCGGGGGGCTCGGCCCTCTTACTCGCCGGTCCGATCAATTTCGGCCCGATCATTCTCAGCAAGATCACAGCCCAGCATGGGTCCGAGTGGATCTTCCTTGCCACCCTGCTGAGCGGGATCTTCCTGCTCCTCTTCGGCCTCCTGCGCTTTGGAAATTTGATCCATTACCTCCCCTACCCGGTGACCGCAGGCTTCACCCTGGGGATCGGCATCGCCATCCTCTTGCGCCAAATCGTCGTAGTGAGCCAGTCCACAGCGGATACCCTACTCGGCTTCGGGATGCTCGCGCCCCTCATTGTGCTGACCCGCTTCTTTCCTCGGGTCCCGTGGGCCTCCAGCCTGCTCTTCCTCGCGATCCTATTCGCGGGTCTCCTGCGCCCCCCGGTCGCATACGTCGGCGCCTTCACCGGAGGTCTCCCCACTGTAACCCTCTTCCCGGTCTCCTTTCAGGCGATCCGGTTCCTGGTTCCCGACGCGCTGACCATGGCGGTTTTGACCGCAATCAACAGCCTCCTGGCCGCCCAGCTCGTTGCCGGGCTCGTGCCGCAGCACCCTGCGGAGGGCAACCGCGTCCTCCTCGGTCAGGGCCTGAGCGCGCTCTTCCTCTCCTTCCTCCACGCCATGCCCTCGCAGGGGGCCTTCGCGCGCTCGATCGTCAGCATCAAGGCCGGGGCACGATCGAGCACCTCGGCAGTCATCCACGGCTTGGTGCTGCTCGCGATCCTCCTCTACCTCGGTCCGATGGCTCGATTCATTCCCCGCGCAGCCCTCGCCGCGATCCTCATGCATGTCTCCTTCTTACTGATCAAACCACGCGAACTCAAGATGATGCTCTACGCGCCGAAGGCCGACCTGTTGGTCTACGTGGCGACCGCAGGGTGCGCGGCCTTCTTCGACCTCTTGCTGGCGGTGGCGATCGGCCTCGTGCTGGCCGCAACCCTCTTCATCCAGCGGTCCACCCACTTGATGATCGGAGAGCGACCGATCGAACCGGAATTGGCCGACGAGGTTTCATCCGAGGACTTGGCCTTCTACACGCGCGCCATCTCCGTGTTCAGGGTGGAAGGGCCGCTCTTCTTCGGGGCCGCGTACCATCTTGTCGAAGCGGTCGAGGACCACCCCGCAACGCAGATCCTGATCCTGCGGATGAAACGCATCCCCTTCCTCGACGCGAGTGGGGCCGAGACGCTCCGCCTGATCCACCGCCGCCTCCGCGCCGACAAGCGACACCTCTACCTCGCCGAGGTGCGGCCAGAGGTCTTCCGCGTCCTGGAAAACCTGGGGGTCCCCCAGGAGATCGGCTCCGAGCTTTTCTTCCCCGACGTGCGATCCGCCCTCGCGGCGGCCCGCGCCCACCTGGACCGTTCCTCCTTCCATCGTCACCGCCTCCCCACTCCACACGTCTAGTGCCGCACCAACTATTTCTCACTCACATTTCACTCTGGTGCGGCACTTCCG
>JBHIAB010000083.1:0-13355 GCA_046758385.1 Methylomirabilia bacterium
GGGGGTTTGGCAGACAGAAAGGGCACACCGAGCTCTATCGGGGCGGTGAGTACACAGTGGACTTCCTTCCAAAGATCAAGGTCGAGGTCGTGGTGCCTGACAACCTTGTCCCCAAAGTGACGGACGTGCTGGTGAGCGCGGCGAAGACTGGCAGCATCGGGGACGGCAAGATCTTCGTCCATCCAGTGGAGACCGCGATCCGGATTCGGACCGGAGAGCGCGATGAGCACGCGCTCTAGGAAGGAGGGACAGGTGGTAGCAAAACGAACGGCTCTGATCGCGCTGCTCTTCGGGCTGAGCCTGTTGGGGGGCGGCATTGGCTTCGGGTGGGCCCAGCAGGCCCCGGCCGCGGGTCAAGGCGCTGCCACTCAGGAATCTCCCGGGATTGACTCAGGGGACACGGCCTGGGTTCTCACCTCCTCAGCGCTGGTTCTGCTCATGACCGTCCCGGGGCTCGCGCTCTTCTACGGCGGGATGGTCCGCCAGAAAAACGCCCTTGGGACGATCATGTACTGCTTCATTATCATGGCGCTGATCTCGGTCCAGTGGGTCCTCTGGGGGTACAGCCTGGCGTTCGGTCCAGACAAAGGCGGGATCGTCGGAGGGCTCGAGTGGATCGGGCTGTCGGGGGTCGGCCTCGAGGCCGGGCCTTACAGTGACACGATCCCCCACCAGGCTTTCATGTTCTTCCAGATGATGTTCGCGATCATCACCCCCGCCTTGATCACCGGCGCCTTCGCCGAACGGATGAAGTTTTCCACTTTTATCGTCTTCATCGTGGTCTGGGCCACGCTGGTCTACGATCCCCTGGCCCACTGGGTGTGGGGGCAGGGGGGGTGGCTCGGGAACCTTGGCGCCCTTGACTTCGCCGGAGGCACCGTGGTGCACATCTCCTCGGGCGTCTCTGCCCTGGCGGCGGCGCTGGTCATCGGCAAGCGGAAAGGATTCGGCACCCAGCCCATGCCCCCGCACAACCTCCCGTTCACGGTGGTCGGGGCCGCACTCCTCTGGTTCGGCTGGTTCGGGTTCAACGCTGGCAGTGCGCTTGCCGCCGACGGGCTAGCCGCGAGCGCCTTTACGGCGACCAACACCGCCACCGCTGCCGCGGTGCTGGGCTGGATGTTTACCGAATGGGCTACGCGCGGGAAGCCTACGGTTCTCGGTGCCGCCTCCGGGGGCGTTGCCGGGCTGGTGGCCATCACTCCCGCGGCGGGCTTCGTGGGGCCGCTGGCCTCGTTGGTAATCGGCGTGGTAGCGGGCTCGCTCTGCTACTACGCCTGCAACCTCAAGACAAGGCTCGGCTACGACGACTCGCTCGATGTGGTCGGGATACACGGGGTGGGAGGCACCTGGGGAGCCCTGGCCACCGGGCTCTTCGCCAGCACGGCCATCAACGAGGGCGGTGCCAATGGCCTCTTTTATGGCAATCCCGGTCAGCTCGGCAAGCAGTTTGTCGGGGTCCTGGCTACGTGGGTCCTCGCCTTCGTGGTCACCTTCGTGATTCTCAAAGTGCTCGACGCCGTCATGGGCCTCCGCGTCTCTGACGAAGACGAGATGGCAGGGCTCGACCTCTCCCAACACTCCGAGACCGCCTATGCCCTGGGAGGAGGAACCTACGGGGAGTTCGCCCCCGGTAGCGCTACCTTTGCCGAGGCCGCGAAAGTCGCGGAAGCCAAGACCCAGGCTTGATTTTGAATTCGGAGTGTGCCTATGTGTGGTGGGCGGCGAGGCAGCGACGGTTCTGCCGCGTTCGCGTGGGAGTTGAGTCCCTGTGCGACCTGCCGTTGATCCCCTAATTGGGGGCCGGGGCTTGACCCCGGCCCCGTGCGTAGGAGGAGGCATCGTATGACGCCCAAGGAGGTTATCAAGCTGGCAAAGGAGAAGGGTGCCCGGATCGTCGATCTGCGGTTCATTGACATGCCGGGGATCTGGCAGCACTTCTCAGTCCCGGCGGGAGAGCTCACCGAGGAGCTGTTTGCGGAGGGGATCGGCTTCGACGGCTCGTCCATTCGCGGCTTCCAGACTATCGACGAGTCTGACATGCTCCTCCTCCCCGACCCGGACACTGCTGCCATGGACCCGTTCACCGCGGTTCCCACGCTCGTCCTGACCTGCAACGTCAAGGACCCCGTGACCGGCAAACCCTACAGCCGAGACCCGCGGTACGTCGCCCAGAAAGCGGAAGCCTATCTGAAGAAGACCGGGATCGGTGACACTGTCTACTGCGGCCCTGAGCCCGAGTTTTTCTTCCTCGACGAGGTCCGATTCGACCAGAGCTATAACTTCGGCTACTACTACGTGGACTCCGTGGCCGGGTTCTGGAATTCGGGTAAGGAGGGGACTCCCGACCGGCCCAACCTCGGGTACAAGCCTCGCTACAAGCAGGGGTATTTCCCGGTCCCGCCTATGGACAAGTTCCAGGACATCCGCTCCGACATGGTGCTGGCCCTGGAGTCGGTGGGGGTGAGGGTGGAGGTCCACCATCACGAGGTGGGAACAGCGGGGCAGACCGAGGTTGACATGCGCTTTACCACGCTGACCAAGATGGCCGACAGCGTGCTGTGGTACAAGTACTGTGCCAAGAACACCGCGCTGAGGCACGGCAAGACAGCCACCTTCATGCCGAAGCCCATCTTCCAAGACAACGGCTCTGGCATGCACACTCACCAATCGGTCTGGAAGAACGGGAAGAATATCTTTTACGAGCGAGGCGGGTACGGGGACGTCTCAAAGACTTGCCTCTACTACATCGGCGGAATCCTGAAGCACGCCCCGGCGTTGTGCGGGCTCGTTGCCCCGACCACCAACTCCTATCGGCGGCTCGTGCCGGGCTACGAGGCGCCCATCAACCTCGCCTACAGCCAGCGCAATCGCTCGGCCTGCGTCCGCATCCCGGTGTACTCGCGCTCGGAGAAAACCAAGCGGATCGAGTTCCGCACACCAGACAACTCTTGCAACCCATACCTCTCCTTTGCGGCGTGCCTCATGGCCGGGCTGGACGGCATCGCAAACAAGATCGACCCTGGCAAACCGATCGACAAGGACCTCTACGAGCTGCCCCCGGCGGAGGCCAAGAAGGTCAAGCAGCTCCCGGGCTCGCTGGGCGAGGTGCTGGATGCCCTGGAGAAGGACCACACTTTCCTCCTCAAGGGCGATGTCTTCACCCCGGACCTGATCGAGACCTGGATCGAGTACAAGCGAACGAACGAGGTGGACGCCGTTCGTCTCCGGCCCCACCCCTGGGAGTTCGCGCTGTACTTCGATATTTGATCAAGCGCCGACGCGGAGGGTTGCCCCCAGCTCACGCAGCATGGCGATGGCGGACAGGTAGGAGAGTTTGCCGGTTCGCGGGTTCTCCTCCGAAGGGATGTTCTCCACCTGCATCTGAAGGCGGCCGAACTCTCCCTCCACAGTGATCCGGTGCGTGTTCCGCGTCAATCCAGGGACGGCAAAGATCTTGATCGACGTCCGCTCGGGTCCGACCCCCGCCAGCGAGAGCGCTGCCAGCACGTTCACGTTGGCGGGGAAGGCCGGGCATGCCGCCGTTGCAGGTCCCTCGAAGAGCAGGGTCTCCGTCGTGATGGAATCGAGGTCGAGCCCCTTCTCGGCGATGTAAGGGGCGCCCGCCCAGCTCCGGGGCCCCTTCCGGCTCTCCATGGTCACGCTCTCGATGGCGCCAACGCGGGCCCCCTTCAGCCCATCGAGCCCGGCGATGGCGCCAGAGGGGACGAGGATCCGGCATCGGTGCTGCTCGGCCAGCTTCACCCAGTCGCTCCGCCGCAGCAGCGCCCCGCAAGAGAGCACCATCAGGTCCTTTCCTGCTCCCAGCACGCGGGGGGCGAACTCGATGAGGGCTGCCTGGGTCGCTGCTTCAATGACCAGATCGGAGGCCTCGACCAGCTCGTCGGGGAGAAGGAACGGGGGCTTCGAAGGGAGGGAGTGGAGGAAGGCCTCGGCCTTGGCCCGATCCCGTCCCGTTCCGCCGGCGAGCGAGGTTCCCGGAATTCCCGCTTCCACTGCTCGACAGATCTGCCGCCCGATCGTGCCCACTCCAAACATGCCTACGCGGATCATGAAGGACCTCCTGGGGAAAAATAAGCAGCTCATCATAGCAACCCGGTGAGAGCCAATTCAACCTCGCGTGCTATGATGAGGCCCAGAGAGAGACCGATGACCGCCCCCGGTCGACTCAAAGGTGCGCTCGAGCGGCTCTACCGGGACTTCGACTGGGCTGCCCGCATCGACAAGGACGCCATCCAGTATCCTCTTCGTTACCTCGATCCCCGTGACCGCGAGGTCGTCGGCCTTCTGACGGCTTGCCTTGCCTACGGGCGAGTAGATCTCTTCGGACCCTGGGTCGACTGGTTGCTGGCGCGGATGGGGCCGTCGCCGTACCGGTTGATCCTGAGCTTCGACCCGGAGCGGGATCGTGGGCGCTTTCGGGGCTTTCGATACCGCTTCAACCGGCCGGGCGACATCGCCGCCTTTTGCCTCGCCTGCCGCGAGATCCTGATCCGCTACGGCAGCCTCCGCGCCTTCTTTCTCTCCGGTTACACGCCGGAGGACCCGCATGTCGGTCCGGCTCTGGAGCGCTTCGTGCAGGGGTTTCTCTCGCCGGACTTGAGCCCCATCTTTCCCAACGCTCGGCTCTCCCGTGGCTACCGGCATCTGTTCCCGCTGCCATCAACGGGCGGGCCGTGCAAGCGGCTTCACCTCTTCCTGCGCTGGATGGTTCGGCGCAAGCCGCCCGACTTCGGACTCTGGCCCGAGGTGCCGCCGGGGAAGCTTCTGATGCCTGTGGACACCCACGTGGAGAACATGTGCCGGGCCATCGACCTCACAAGAAGGCGGAGTCGGAGCCGGGCAATGGTTGAGGAGATCATGCGCACGCTCCGGCTGTTCGACCCCCAGGACCCGGTCAAATACGACTTCTCTCTCTGCCACAAACGCATGTCAGGAGACTGCCGCGACCGCCGCGACCCGGTGATCTGCGCCCCCTGCGGGCTGCGCGGTGTCTGCACCCATTGGGCGCGGGGCGGGAACGGGATCGGCCGGAGTGCGTTGGCAGGGGCCGCGTTGATGAGCCCATCCCGAGCTAGCGGAAGGCGGGCGAGAGGACAAACGGACCACCGCGGGGTGAGGGTTTCCTGGGATCAGCGGAGTTACTGATGGAGTCCTGGGGGCTTCCCATCCTCGTGGTCGTCCTGGTCGTCCTTGCCCTGCTCGGCGTAGGGCTCCTGCGCCTGGGCGGGCAACTTCGAGAGCTCAGGGCCTCCGGGAGCCAGCCGAACCAGGCTCTGCTTCTGCTCCAGCAGGAGATCGCCTCGGTCCGTGGCGAGGGCCGGCAGGTCCAGACCGAAACGCTCAGTTCCATGCGTCAGGACCTCCACCAATTCGTCACCCTGGTGGGCCAGCAGGTCGGGCAGATGGGGAGCGGTGTCACCCAGCAGCTTCAGAACGTGACCGCCGTGGTCGGTGAGGTGCAGGGAAGCCTGGGAAAACTCGGGGCCGTCACCCAACAGGTCCTCGATGTGGGGAAGGACCTGGCCGGCCTCGAGCAGATCCTCCGGTCCCCGAAAGTCCGGGGCGGGCTCGGGGAGACGTTTCTGGCCGAGCTTCTGGGCGAGATGCTTCCCCGTGAACAGTACGTCCTCCAGCATGCCTTCCAGAGCGGCGAGCGGGTTGACGCGGTCATCCGCCTGGGCGACTGGCTCATTCCAGTCGACGCCAAGTTCCCGCTCGAGAACTTCAGGAGAATGCTGGAGGAGCGCGATGAAGAGCGCGGGAAGGTGGCCCGCCGCGCGTTCGTGCGGGACGTCAGGGCACGGGTGGATGAGATCGCAACGAAGTACGTCCTGCCCGACGAAGGGACCTTGGACTTTGCGCTGATGTACATCCCTGCCGAGAACGTCTACTACGAGGTCATCGTGAAGGACGACAAGGTCGAGGATGAGCCGGTCCTGACCTACGCCCTTTCTCGCCGGGTGATTCCGGTCTCGCCCAACAGCTTCTACGCCTACCTTCAGACGATCGCCCTGGGCCTCAAGGGGCTGCGCATCGAGCGCAGCGCTCGGGAGATCATGGCCCTCCTCGGCCGGCTCCAAGGCGACCTGGAGCGATTCCGTGACGCCTTTGCGGTGGTCGGCAAGCACCTCACCAACGCCCGCAACAAGTACGACGAGGCGGCCTCCGCTCTGATGCGCCTGGAAGCCAAGTTGGAAGGGATCGAGGGGACGAAGGATCAGCCCGGCCTACCGGGAATCTCCGCGTGAGAGATCCGGAGGTGGACCCAACGGTGACCCCTGGCGGGCGGTCGTGGGAGAAGGGGTGGCTGTGATAAGATAAGGGCACTTCATCCTCGAGAGGGCGCCATGAGCCAGATCCCTGTCCAAGTTTACGGCATCAACATCCTGGTGAAACTCCTCGGCGAAGCTCCACCAGACATCCGGGTCCATTGCCCGAAAGGTTCTCCGATCCGCTACGGGATCGTGGTGGGACGTGGAGATGGCTTCGACGAGGGCGCCAATGCATTTCGGGAGATGCCCCCGATGAATGCCGTGGTGGCCTTCGAGGAGAGCGCCGAGGAAGTCGAAGGCCACTACTTCTATGTGGCCAGGGAAGAGCACCGGGTGATCCGGCTGGACGCGGTGATTCTTTCCTTTCCCCATGAGTGAGGGGCATTCGACCGGAGTAGTTGGAACGGCACCAGGCCGGTCATCGGCCGCGCGCGGGGGCCGTTGAGCTGGCACCGGCGGCCTCCAGCGGCGGCACAGAGTCCCCTCCCAAGCCTCTCACTTCCTGCCGTTGCGTTCAGCAGGCAGAGTGATCGAGCCGCGAGCTTGCCCATGAGTGTGACCGGGGACATCCTCGCCCAGATCCATAGCGACGAGGTCGTCGAGCTGACCAGAGCCCTGGTGCGGATTCCCAGCGTGTTTCGCCCCGGTGACTCCGAGGCGAATGAGGCGAGGGTCGCGGCCTTCATCGCGAGCTGGTTCAAGCGCCAAGGGCTCCCGGTCGAAGTCCAGGATGTGGCCCCGGGGCGTCCCAATGTCCTTGCCTGGCTCGGGGGGAGCGCCGATGGCCGATGCCTTCTGCTCGAGGCGCACACCGACGTTGTGACCGAAGGGGATCCACAGGAGTGGACCCATGCGCCGTACGCTGCCGACGTGGTGGATGGAAAGGTCTACGGGCGCGGTGCGGCCGACACGAAGGGAGGGCTGGCAGCGGCCATGGTGGCGCTCGCGGCCTTCAAGCGGGCAGGGCTGATCCCGCGGGGAAAGCTGGTCGTGGGGGCGCTGGTCGACGAGGAAGGCGGCATGGCCGGCGTACATCATCTCTGCCGGACACCGATCGGCCGCGAGCTGGACGCGGCGATCATCTGCGAGCCGGAGCAGAACGAGCTGTGCCTGGAGCAGCGGGGAGTGGCCTGGGCCCGAATCGGCGTGCGAGGCCGGATGGCCCACGGCGCCATGCCGGAGACCGGGATCAATCCGATCAGCGCCATGGGGAATCTCTTGAGAGAGGTCCCAGCTCTGGAGAGGCGCCTCCGGCGGGGCGCCCGGCGCAGTCGGTACCTGAAACCGCCCACCGTGACGCCGACGACGGTGCTGGCACCCGTTGAAGGCTTCCTTCAAGCCAACGTCATCCCTTCGCGCGCCGAGCTGCTCCTGGACATTCGCCTGACTCCCGGCTTGGGGGAGGAGAAGCTAAAGAAGCAGCTGAACGCCTTCTGCCGGACCGCCGAAGTCGCCCAGCCCGGTGTGACGGTCGAGTGGGAAGCCTTGGGGCTCAGGCTCCCGACCAAGGTCGACAGGCAGGAGCCCGTGGTGCGCGAGTTGGCCGACGCCGTGAGGGAGGCTACCGGCAAGGCACCTCGCTATGGGGGTGTCCCCGGCTCGACGGACGGCACCGTTCTCCGGACTGAGCTGGGAATTCCGATCGTCACCTGCGGGCCCGGAAATCGGCTGATACCGCACCAGGTCGACGAATTTGTTGAAGTCGAAGAACTTGCTGCTGCGGCAAAGATTTACGCTATCGCAGCTCAAAAGTTTCTTGAGGGACATCGCGGTGGCTGATTGGAAGGAGCGACCCCGCCTCCGCCAGGTCGAGGCCTTTCCTTTGGAGACCGAAGGCCAGAAGGTGCTCGGCCTTCGGGACCCGACCGGCTTCACCGCGGCGGTGCTGCTGCTCCCCCTCCCGCTTCTCGAGATCGTCTCTCTCTTCGACGGCGAGCACACGGTGGTGGATATCCAGGCCAGTTATATGCGGCGGCACGGGGAGTTCCTCTTCCGGGAGCGTCTCGAGGAGATCATCGATCTCTTGGACGAGCGCGGCTTCCTGGAGAGCCCCCGCTTCGCCGAGCAGCGGCGACAGATGGAGGAAGCCTTCCACGCAAGCCCGGTGCGCCCGGCCACTCACGCGGGGAAGGCCTATGCGGACGAGCCGGAGGCACTTCGCGCCCAGATCGACGGGTTCTTCTCTCCTCCCGCCGGCCCGGGCGCTCCGGGCCCCACTTCGGGGCATCCTGTCCGAGCCATGATCGCCCCCCACATCGACTTTCACCGGGGAGGACCGGTGTACGCCTGGGCCTACCGAGAGATCGCCGAGAGGTGCCCGGCCGACCTGTTCGTGATCCTCGGCACCTGCCATGCGGGCATGGATGACCCGTTTGCTCTTACCCTCAAGGATTACGACACCCCCTTGGGTGCTGCTCGAGTGGACCTCGACTTCTGCGACGCCCTGTCCCGCCGCTTCGGTGAGAACCTTCTTGGGAGCGAGCTCGCCCACCGGATCGAGCATTCCATCGAGTTTCAGGCAGTCTTCCTGAGATATCTCTTCGGCGGTCGGCGGGAGTTCTCCATCGTGCCGGTCCTGGCGAGCTACCTCCACGAGAACCTCACGCGCGGAGCGGAGCCAGAGGCCGATCCGCGGAGCTCGCGGTTCATGGGGGCGCTCGGGGAGACCCTGGCAGCCTCAGGACGCACGGCTTGCGTGGTGGCAGGGGTCGACCTGGCCCACGTGGGTCCGCGCTTCGGAGATCCGGAGCCCGTCACGCCTGCCTTCCTCCGTCAAGTCGAGCACGAGGACCGCGCTATGCTGGAGGCGGTGGTAGCCGGTGATGCCCGGGGCTTTTACGATTCGGTGGCTCGGGACGGCGACCGCCGCCGCATCTGCGGTCTCTCGCCCATTTACACCCTCCTTCGGTGCGTCGGGCCCTCGACCGGGCAGCTCCTCAAGTACGCTCAGTGGCCGGATCCTCAAGGGACGGTCACTTTCGCCGCCCTGACCTTTCCCGCATGAGCCGGCCCACTTCGCGGCAGTGGCTGCTCCCCAAGCTCAGGATCGACCCCGATGGTGAGTGGTTCACCGAGGGGGAGGAAATCACCCATGCCGGGATTCTCGCCTATCTCCGCGGCAACCTGAGACACGACGGCGAGGGATATTTCGTGCAGGCCGGGCCGGTGCGGGTTCCGGTGGAGGTAGAGGACACGCCGTTCGCTGTCGTCCGAGTCGAGAGCGAGGGGAACGCGCTCCGCCTCACCGTCAACGATCAGAGCCAGGAGTTGCTGGACCCTGCCACACTCCGACTCGCACCGGGCGGAGTCCCGTACTGTCGGATCAAGGTTGGTCAATTCGAGGCGCGGTTCACGCGAGCCGCCGCCCACCAGCTCGGCCAGTTCATCCATTACGACGAGGGTTCTAATCGAGCGACCCTGACGCTAGGCGGAGCCCGCTACCAGCTGACTCCCGGAGGCTAGACCCGCCCTTGTGGCTCAGAAACTGGTCACGTATACTCGCGTCAGTGCGAGCAACGGGTGGCCCAGCTCCCGGAGGTGAGCCATGAGGATTAGCGAGTATCGGTGCGTGGCCTGCGGCAACTGCATCCCGGTCTGTCCCGTGGGGGCGATCTACATCGACCCGGCCATCGGCCGAGGCCGCGTCAACGAAGATGAATGCGTCGAGTGTTTCGCGTGTTTCAGGGGGATGTCCAAAGAGCACCTCTTCCCGCCCGTGGTCCGGGGCATCCGGAAGGTCGCCAAAGTGTTTCGCTTCCGCTTCGACCCCGAGCCCGACATCTGCCCCACCGACGCCCTCGTCCCTCAGGAGCTGAGCTGGCCCCGGATCGTCCGCCGTGCCTTTTCGGACCCGCAGGTGCCGCACGAATCCACTGGGATTCACGGACGAGGCACCGCCGAGGTGAAGACCAACGATCTGACCCATCGGGTCAAGGAGGGCGAAGCGGGGTTCGTGATCGAGTTCGGCCGGCCCGGCGTCGGGGCTCGGTTCCGCGAGATCGAGAAGATGACACGGGTCCTGGCGGCCCTTGATGTCGAGTTTGAGAAGAACAACCCCGTGACCTCTTTGATGACGGACCCGCGGCAGGGGCTCATCCGCGAGGACATCCTGAGCGAGAAGGTGCTCTCAGCCATCGTGGAGATCAAGGTGGGACTGGAGCAGGTGCCCGACATCCTCAGGGCCATTAGGGAGGCGTCGCGCGGGCTGGAGACGGTCGTGGCCGTCGGTGTGTCGACCCGCTGCGACGCCGATGGCGGCGATTCCTTGCAGCAGCTCCTGCAGCGGGAGGGCTACCCCGCTTACCGCGGGAAGACCAACCTCGGGTTGGGACGGGTCACGAGAGAGGTGACCGCATGACTAACACCCTCCACCGGTACAGTGATCACTACGCCGTCGAGCGAACGGCCGCCGCCGAGCCGATCGAGGACGACTATATCGTCTTCGCCATGGCCAGCCGGAACCTGAACGATGACAACCTGGTGGAAAAATACCGCACTTTTGCCCGGCTCGCCCTCCGCCACAAGCCTGTCAACCTGGGCGATGGCACCAAGGGGGGACTCTTCCGACCGCAGTCGCGACTGAGCCCGCTCGCCCACTGGAAGCGCGACCAGCGGCCGGACCCGGCCCAGCTCATCCAGGACATCTCGGGCCACACCGTCATTGCGGCCGTCTTCTCGAGCTTCGGGGACATGGAGGCCTTCGTCGGGGATCTGCGGGAGGCTGATCTGGGCGTCTCCATCAACATCAGCGCCCCGATGGACGCAGCCAAGCGCTGCTGCCAGGAGGTCGGCATCCGCCGCCACAGCGCGGAGTACTCTCTGGGATTCCAGGGGCGCGTGGACCGCCTCCCGGACAAGGGAATCCTCGAAATCAGCACCATGTGCGGCCACGGCTTGGTCTCACACAACCTGGTCAAGAAGCTCCTGGACTGGATCAAGGAAGGGCGGCGGACTCCACGGGAAGCCACCGGCTGTCTCGCCCGCTTTTGCATCTGCGGAGTCTTCAACCTGACGCGGGCCGAGAAGCTCTTCGAGCACGCCCGCACGGGGGCGCCCTGACGAGGCTCCTGCAGCTTGTCCTCGCCGTTCCGTTCCAAGGCATTTCCTCTCATGAAGGCTGCCCAGGTCCTGATGGAGATTCTCAAGGCGGAAGGGGTGAGGTATCTCTTCGGCAACCCCGGGACCACTGAGCTCACCTTCCTCGACGCGCTTGACGATTCGGGGCTCGAGTACATCCTAGCGCTCCAAGAGGCTACGGCCGCCGCCGCCGCCGACGGCTACGCGCAGGCTTCCGGCAGTGTCGGGGTCGTCAACCTCCACGTGGCCCCAGGAGTGGCCAACGGGCTCTCCATCCTGCACAGCGCCAGCCGGGCCAGAAGTCCCCTCCTGGTGACGGCGGGGCAGCAGGACTCTCACGTGCTCATGGAAGAGCCCATCCTGGCCGCCGACTTGGTCCAGATGACAGAGCAGTTTACCAAGTGGTCCTACGAGGTGCGGCGTCCGGAGGAGGCCCCGCGCGCCTTGCGCCGTGCTCTCGCCCTGTGCAAAGCCCCGCCTCCCGGTCCGGTCTTCCTGTCGCTCCCCGTGGACTTGATGACGGCGGTCGTCGAGGACTCCGGAGCCCCGAGCCCCTCCGTCGCGATGCGCTCACATCCCGAGTCCGAGGCCGTGGGGAGAGCCGCCGAGCTCTTGGCGCGGGCGAAGGCTCCACTGATCGTGGCCGGTGACGGGGTTGCGCGGGCGGAGGCCATTCCCGAACTGGTTGCACTGGCCGAGCTGATCGGCGCGCGTGTTCACGGTGAGCCGATCTATCGCCGCACGAACTTTCCCGGTGACCATCCGCTCTGGCGGGGTGGTCTCTTCCCGACCGTCTCCGGGGTGCGAAAGGCGATGGCCCAAGCAGACTGTGTGCTGATCGTCGGCGCCGATGTCTTCACCTGGCTCTCCTATGCCCCAGGAGAGCCGTTCCCTCCTGGGCTCCCGGTGATTCAGGTGGATCCAGATTCAACGGCGCTGGGAAAGAGCTATCCGGTGGCGCTCGGAATTGTCGCTGACCCGAAGCCTACCCTCGCGGCGCTCATCCGCGAAGTCATCAGTTGTACCGACGAAGGCGCCCGTGCCGCCGCACGGGTCCGCGCTCTCGAAATCGGCCGGGCGCGTGCCGCCTATGTTCAGGGGGCCCGGGAGACGGCGGAAGCGGAGCGCGAGCGCCTTCCGATCGGGCCCTCCTATCTCATGCACACCCTTGCCTCGCTCTTGCCCGACGACGCGGTCATCGTCGACGAAACCGCCTCTTCCATGCGCTACGTGCTCAGCTATCTTCCCTTCAAGCAGCCCGGCTCATTCTACGGTTCGAAGACCGGTACGCTCGGGTGGGGGATGGGAGCGGCCATCGGGGTGTGCCTCGCCAACCCGGAGCGGAAGGTGGTCGCTACCATTGGCGACGGCTCGGTGATGTACGCCTGCCAAGCCCTCTGGACCGCCGCCCACTACCGGCTCCCCGTCACGTACCTGGTCGTCAACAACGCCTCTTACGCCATTCTCAAGGCCGGCATGCTTGGAATGGGGCTCGATTCCGCCAAGCGGGGGATCTTCCCCGGGATGGATCTGGTGGACCCCGAGATCGATTACGTCGGTCTGGCGCAGTCTCTCGGCGTCCAGGCCGAGCGAGTGGAGAAGCCGGGGGAGCTCAGGGCGGTCCTGGAGCGGATGCTGGCCGCGGACGGCCCCACGCTTGTCGACGTCGCCATCGACCGGGGCTTCACGCCCAGGCTCTGAAGGCATCTCTCACCGGGACTTCTGTTCTTGACAGGCCCGCCAATAGCGGATAGAACATCCGTACCATTCCCGACCCTATCGCGGGCGACACGCAAAACCAGAGGAGGGACACGGCAATGTCAAAGGCACTCCGAAGTATTCCAATCCTGAGCCTACTCGCCGTAGGCCTCATCGCTCTCTCTGGCGTCGGCCTGGCAGAAGCCCAGGCCCCCTTTAAAATGCCTAAGGCCTTGGTGTGGACGGCCTACGACGTCGGCTCGGCCGGGTACGCCCAGTCCGCCT
>JBHIAB010000084.1:0-13349 GCA_046758385.1 Methylomirabilia bacterium
AAGAGGTCCTCGGGCGAGCGAAGGCTGATCACCTTCTCCTGCAGCCCCTTGGCCAACTCCTCCATCTTGCCGTCCAGCGCCTTCTGGTCCCGGGGGTGCACGCCGGCCTCGATGGCCTGGGCCTTGGTATCCAGGTCGACGATCTCCATCATGTACCCGCGCTTCATCCTCGAGGCGGCGATGGTCAGCCCGGAGTTGAAGCGCGGGAGCAGGTAGGCCCCGGTGGCGAAGTAGTTGAAGGCCATGGGCTCCGTCTTGTCTGCGAACGAGAGCAGCACCGTCTGAGACGGGTTTTCCTTCCGGAGCGGCAGCGGCAAGACAACTGTGGCAGGACCCGCGCCGCGAAGGTTGCCGGTGAACGCGTCGGCGACCAAGTCCTGACCCGGGCCGTAGAGCCCCAGCTCGGAGGCCTCGTCAGCCCCGAGCGAGAGCGCATCCCACAGGAGCTCGTCGACAACCTCCATCGGTGTCTGCTCGGACATGATCCCGGTCACGCCCACATCGTCGCCGGTGTGGGTGACCATGAGCGAGCTGAAGATGGGGGCGCCCTGAAACGAGTTGTTCTCCAAGATGAACTTGGTGATCACCGACTTGACTTCCTCGGCTGCCACCACGTGCCCCCCCACCCCGCCCACGTCGGCCTTGGTGGCCTTGATGAAGCGCTGCACCAGCTCGGGTTGCTTGACGAAGACGTGGGATTTGTAGGAGAAGATGTTAGGGGTGTTGGTCAGCGTGATCTTCTCAGCCGTCGTCTGCGGGAGGTCCAGCAGGTCGTCCTTGGACTGATGGTACTCAGAAAGAGCAATCAGCCCCTGCTCGCCGCCCGGACCGTAACGCTTCTCAGCCGCCATAACGACCTCCTTCGGTAGAGAGAGCAGATGCGCCGATCGAGATGAAATGAGCGAAACCCAGCATAGCGTGATACAATTCACAATGTCAAGCAAAACATTCGTGGAGGTGAAATTTATTTCATGAATCGCGGTCGCGACCTCGCCTCGAGACAGGAGCTGCGGCAGATGGTCCAGTGCTTGGATCTCTACTATCGCCAGCAGAAGCACCAAAATGAAATCGCCAAGGCGCTCGGACTCTCTTCCTCCAAAGTCTCGCGCCTGCTCAAGCGAGCTTTTGCCGAAGGGTGGATCCGCGTGGAATTGGACCTGCCCGAGAATCCACGGTTGGAGGCGGCGCTCGTGGAACGCTTTGGCCTGCGCGACGCGGTGGTCATCCCAGTGAGCTCGGAGTCAGAAGTGAGGCGGGCGCTCGGGACCGCTGCGGCACAGCACTTCGAGAAAGTCGCGGCCAACGGGATCTCGGTAGGGGTCTCCTGCGGCTTCACCCTCTACCACACCATTCATCAACTCCGCGAGCGCCGCTTCCGTGACCTCACCCTCTACCCTCTATCGGGCGAGAGCACGCTCAAGCTGGTCGATCTGTTTCCGAACACCTTGGTCGGAATGATGGCAGCCAAGTATCGCCCTCACGTCACCGCCTACGCGCTCCCGGTCCAGCTCCGAGGCTCGCCGCGGGAGATCGAAGCCGAGCGGCAGCGGCTTCTGAAAAACCCGGAGATCCGCCGGATCTACGAGGGGGCCCAGGAGGTGCAGATCGCGCTCGTCGGGATCGGGATGATCGGCGAGCAAACACCCGGCTTCTGTTCCCTCGCCGAGTCCTATGGGGTGAGCGTGAAGAAGCTCAAGGCGCTCGGCATCGTGGGAGAGATCAACTATCAGCCGTTCGACGCTCAGGGTACGGTGGCGAGTCATCGCGAGCTGCGCGGACTCGCCCGCCGCGTGCTCGCCGTGAGTGCGGAGCGGCTCAGGGAGATGTCCGGCTCCTACCGCAAGTACGTGATCGCCGTGGCGGGGGGCAAGGAAAAGGTGGACGCCGTCCGCGGCGCCCTTCACGGCCACTTCCTGAACGTCCTGATCACCGACGAGGACACCGCCCTGGCACTGGTCGACTCCCCCCGTTCGTAGACCTCGGAGGGGGGCTCCGCCCCCCTCCGAGGGAGTTAGCTTGTTTCTTCGAAGACGCCGATCCGCCTGAACTTGTCGTAGCGCTCCCGCAGTAGCTCACCGGGAGACCTGGCGCTGAGTTGCCATACGGCATCCCGGAGGGCCTGGCGCAGGCTACTCGCCGTGGCCTCCCAGTTCCGGTGGGCGCCGCCGACGGGCTCGGGGACGAGGCCATCGATCACGCCTAAGCGGAGGAGATCCGGCGCGGTCATCCGAAGGAGCTCCGCCGCCTCTGACGCCTTGGCGGCGTCCCCCCAGAGGATGGCCGCACACCCTTCCGGCGAGATCACCGAGTAGACCGCGTACTCAAGCATTAGCACTGTGTCGCCCACGGCAAGAGCCAATGCCCCGCCGCTCCCTCCTTCCCCGGTCACCACCGCAATCAGTGGAGTTCTGAGCCCGGCCATCTCCCGCAAGTTCCGAGCGATCGCCTCGGCCTGGCCGCGCTCCTCCGCCCCGAGGCCGGGATAGGCGCCGGAGGTGTCGATGAAGCAGACGACCGGCTTGGCAAACTTCTCGGCCAGCTTCATCAGCCTGAGCGCCTTGCGGTAGCCTTCAGGATGGGGCATGCCGAAGTTCCGGGCGAGGTTCTCTCGCGTGTCGCGTCCCTTCTGGTGCCCCACCACGACGATCGATCTCCCCTCGAACCGGCCAAGTCCGCCCACGACGGCCCGGTCATCGCCGTAGAGGCGGTCGCCATGAAGCTCGACGAAATCCTCCAGGAGAAGCTTCACAAAGTCCAATGTGTGCGGGCGCTGGGGGTGTCGGGCCAGCTGGAGCCGCTGCCAAGCCGTGAGGTTCGAATAGATCTTCTTCTGAAGCCGGCGCAGGCGATCCTCGAGTCGGGCAATCTCATCTCGGGTTGCCAACGGATCCTGTGCGGCGCGCCGCTCGGCGATCCGGTTCTCCAACTCGAAGATCGGACGCTCGAACTCCAGGCCTTCTGGCATCGTTTCCGCTCGCCTCCGTCAGTACTCGACGGTGATGCTCCCCTGCCCCAGAAGCGCTTCCACCTCTGCCACGAGCCCTTCGACCGGGGCCACCGACAGCGCGTTGACACGAACCACGACCTCGTGGGCGGAGAAGAGGAGATGGAGGAAGAGCGGCACGCTCCCGCGGTGCGCGGCACAACAGCGCTTGAGGCGGTCCAGCAGTGTCAAGACATCGCCCTCGGCAGGCACCCGGATGCGGCAGGCCTGGGCTGCGGAAGCCTGTGGAGCCTCAAAGGGGTCGGGCTCGGCCAAGACAGCGACCGTGCCGGCCATAGGCGACGGCGAGTCGGAGGTCTCCTCCAGCGGGCGGATCTCCTCGGCCAGCACCACGCGTCCTCGCTCGGTCTCGTCTACGCGCCCGCGCACCAGGATGGGCACCTGCGAGCGGAGGAGCGGCGCAGCGAGTCTAAACGGCCCCGGAAACACCGTGAGCTCCACACTCCCGTCCATGTCCTCCAGCGTGGCGAAAGCCATCCGGTCGCCGCTCTTCGTCGGGATCTCCTTGAGCGCCATCACCTGGCCGAAGAGGGTAACGCGCGACCCGAGGCTCTTCCCTCCGAGGTTGCCCACCGGGGTCACGCCGAACCGCTCCGCCAGCGGCAAAAAGCGCGCCAGGGGGTGGCCCGAGAGGTAGAACCCCAGCACCTCCTTCTCGTATGCCAGGAACTGGTCCGCTTCCCACTCAGGAAGCGGAGGCTCTGTCACAACGGGCTCCGGGGCTTGCGTCTCTCCCAACAGGTCGAAGAACGAGGCTTGCCCTTCCTGGCGGTCACGCTGGTGGCGCTGGCCCGCTTCTAGGGCCTGATCCAACGAGACGAGGAGCTGGGCCCGGGAGACCCCAAGGGAGTCGAAGGCGCCGGCCTTGATCAGGCTCTCGATGACCCGGCGGTTGACCAGACGCAGATCCACCCGGCGGCAGAAGTCGCTCAAGGCAGTGAACCGGCTCCGCTCCTCGCGGGTCTTGAGAATGGATTCGATCGCCGCCTCGCCCACGTTCTTGATGGCAGCCAGGCCGAACCGGATGGTATCCCCGACCACGCTAAACTGGATCCTCGAGGCGTTGATGTCGGGTGGGAGGACTTGGATCCCGATCTCACGGCACTCCTCGATGTACTTCACAATCTTGTCGGTGTCCCCCATCTCGGAGGTGAGGAGTGCGGCCATGAACTCCACAGGGTAGTTGGCCTTGAGGTAGGCCGTCTGGTAGGCCACCACGGCATACGCCGCGGCGTGCGATTTGTTGAACGCGTACCCGGCGAACGGAGCCAGCACGTCGAAGATCTTCTCGGCCTTTCGCCCCGCGATGCCACGGGTCCGAGCGCCTTGGACGAACTTCTCTCGCTGCTGGGCCATCATCTCCGGATCCTTCTTCCCCATGGCGCGCCGGAGGATATCGGCCTCGCTCATGGAGAATCCCGCCAACACCGAGGCGATCTGCATGACCTGTTCCTGGTACGTGCAGATGCCGTAGGTCTCCTGCAGGATGGGCTCGAGCAGCGGGTGGTCGGACGTCACCTTGGCCCGGCCGTGCCGACGGTTGATGAACTCGGGGATCATCTCCATCGGCCCGGGCCGGTAGAGGGCCACCAAGGCGATGACGTCCTCCAGGCGCTCGGGCCTGAGCCGGCGGAGAAGCTCTCGCATCCCTCCGGACTCGAGCTGAAAAACCCCGGAGGTCTTAGCCTCGGAGAGGAGCCGGTAGGTCTTGAGATCATCAAAGGGAATCGCATCCGGGTCCAGGGAGATCCCCCGGGAGACGGCCACCAGCTTCACCGCGTTGGCAATCACCGTCAGGGTCCGGAGCCCAAGGAAGTCCATCTTGAGGAGCCCGATCTTCTCGATGGGCCCCATGGCGTAGCCGGTGACCACATCATCCTTCTTGGGATCCTTGTAGAGGGGCACGTGCTCCATCAGCGGCTCATCCGAAATCACCACCCCCGCAGCATGGGTCGAAGCATGCCTGGTCAGCCCCTCGAGGATCGTGGCCACCTCCCAGAGTTCTGCCACCTCCGGCCGGCCTCGTACAGCCTCAGCCAGGGGCGGCGACTTGGAGAGCGCCTCATCCAGGGCGATGTTCAGCTGGGGGGGGACCAGCTTGGCGATCCGGTCCACCTCGCCATAGGCCATGCCCAGGGCGCGCCCGACATCGCGGATCACGGCCTTGGCCCCGAGGGTCCCGAAGGTGATGATCTGTGCCACGTTCTGCCGGCCGTACTTGGTCGCGACGTACTCGATCACCTCGTCCCGCCGGTCGTCGCAGAAATCGATGTCCATGTCCGGCATCGACACTCGCTCGGCGTTCAAGAAGCGCTCGAAGAGCAGCCCGTACTTTATCGGGTCGATGTTGGTGATCTCCAGCGAATAGGCCACCACGGAGCCTGCCGAGGAACCTCGACCGGGCCCCACGGCAATCCCATTGGACCTGGCGTACTGGATGAAGTCCCAAACCACCAGGAAGTAGCCGGCGAAGCCCATCTTTTCAATGACAGACAGCTCCGTCCTGAGCCGCTCGGCCACGGCATCGGGCAGCGGGCTGCCGTAGCGACGCCGGCACCCCTCCCAGGCCAACTCCTCCAAGTAACTCTCCAGAGAGTGCCCGTCGGCGACCTGGTAGCGGGGCAAGTGGAAGGCCCCGAAGCTGAGCTCGAGGTTGCAGCGCTCGGCTACGGCCAGGGTGTTCTTCGTGGCCTCAGGCAAGTCGGCGAAGATTTGGTGCATCTCCTCCGCGGACTTCAGGTAGAACTGGTCGCTGGAAAACCGCCAGCGGTTCGGATCCTTGAGAGTGGTGCCGGTCTGAATGCAGAGGAGCGCCTCGTGGGCGCGCGCGTGGCGCGCCTCCAGGTAGTGTGAGTCGTTGGTCCCAACCACCGGAGCATCGAGCGCTCGCGCGATCCGAAGCGTCGCCCCCGTGACCTTCTGCTGCTCAGGGAGGCCATGGGACTGCACCTCCATGAAGTAGGCGTCCTTGCCAAAGACTTCCTGGTGCCACCCCGCAACCTGACCGGCCTTGCCCTCCTCACCCTGAGAAAGGAGGCGGGAGACCTCGGAGTTCAGGCACCCGGAGAGGACGAGGAGCCCCTTGGAGTGCTGCGCCAGCAGCTCGCGGTCGACCCGGGGCTTGTAGTAGAACCCCTCCAGATACGCCTTCGAGACCAGCTTGAGAAGATTCTTGTATCCGGCAAGGTTCCGCACCAGCACGGTGAGATGGTTGGCCCCTTCATAGGACCCGTCCAGGGTCCCCCGCTCGACCCGACTGCCGGGAGCGACGTAGAGCTCTGCCCCCAACACAGGCTTGATCCCCGCCTTCTGGCAGGCCAGGTAGAAGTCGATGGCGCCGAAGAGATTGCCATGGTCGGTCAGCGCCAGCGCGGGGAACCGGAGGTCGCGCGCCCTGGCCACCAGCCGCTCCAGATGGCTCGCCCCATCCAGGAGGCTGTACTCGGAGTGGACGTGCAGGTGAACGAAGTCGGCGTGTCGGCGCATGGGGCTCCCCCTCACTCCCACTCGATGGTGCTCGGGGGTTTGGAGGAGATGTCGAAGACGACCCGGTTCACGCCCTTCACCTCGCTGATGATCCGGTTGCTGATCTTCTCCAGCACGTCGTAGGGGAGGCGCGCCCAGTCGGCCGTCATGGCGTCCTGGCTCATGACGGCCCGGAGCGCGATGACCTGGGCGTAGGTCCGGAAGTCGCCCATCACGCCCACGGTCCGGACCGGGAGGAGCACGGCGAACGCTTGCCAGAGGTCCCGCTCGAGCCCCGCCTTGCGTACCTCCTCCTGAACGATGGCGTCGGCTTCCCGGAGTAGCTCGAGGCGGTCCTCGGTGACCTCTCCCAGCACCCGAACCGCGAGACCGGGCCCGGGGAACGGCTGGCGCCAGACGATCTCGGCAGAGAGCCCTATGAGCTCTCCCAGTTGCCGCACTTCGTCCTTGAAGAGCTCCCGGAGCGGCTCCAAGAGCTTGAACCCGATCCGGGTCGGGAGGCCCCCGACATTGTGGTGGGTCTTGATGGTTGCCGAAGGCCCCTTGAGGGAGACCGATTCGATGACGTCCGGGTACAGGGTGCCCTGCACGAGCCACGGAATGTCCCCGAGCTTCCGAGCCTCCTCCTCAAAAACCGCGATGAACTCCGCCCCGATGCGCTTGCGCTTGAGCTCAGGATCGGCGACACCGCGCAGCTGGTCCAGGAAGCGCTTCGAGGCATCAACGTGGATCAGGTTCATCTTGAAGTGGTTTCGGAAGGTTTGAACCACCGACTCCGCCTCGCCTTTTCTCAAGAGGCCGTTGTCCACGAAGATGCACGTCAGCTGCGCCCCCACCGCGTTGTGGACCAGCATCGCCGCCACCGAGGAATCCACCCCTCCTGACAGCGCACAAAGCACCCGCTCGCGCCCCACCCGTTGGCTCACTGCCTGGACCGTCCTATCGATGAAGGATGCCATCGACCAGGTGGGGTTGGCCTCCGTGAGGGCCACAAAGTTCTGGAGGATCGTCCTCCCCTGGGGAGTGTGGACCACCTCCGGGTGGAATTGGACCGCATAGAGGTGTCGAACCGGGTCTGCCATTGCCGCCACCGGGCAATTGGGCGTGGCGGCGATCGTGCGAAAACCCTTCGGCGGCTTCAGCACCGTGTCCCCGTGACTCATCCAGACCGTGATGGTGTTCTTACGCTCCGGTCGGACGCCCTCGAACAGCCCCTCGCTCCCCGTGAGCATGAGCTCGGCGCGACCGTACTCCCGCCGGTCAACGGGTACCACGTGGCCGCCCAGCACGTAGGCCATGACCTGCATCCCGTAGCAGATCCCGAGGATGGGAATGCCAGCCTGGAAGAGCGCTTTGGGTGGGAGCGGAGCGCTGTCTTCGTAGACGCTGGAAGGGCCGCCAGAGAGAACAATACCCTTGCAGTCGGCTCCGAGTAGATCCTCCAGGGAGCGCTCAGGAGAAACGATCTCGGAGTAGACGGACAGTTCCCGGACGCGGCGTGCGATCAGCTGGGTATACTGCGACCCGAAGTCGACGATCGCGATCTTATCCACAGAACCCTGGGAGGGAGCTCGGCTCCCTCGGCCTGTCACTTCGGCGTGCCCGGCTTCTGGGCACGTTGAAACACCTTCCCCTCGGTCTTGATGGCGGGCGCGATGATCAACTCGGTGAGTTGGAGCTCACGGAGGTTCCGAGCCCCGACCAAGCCCATGCAGGTCCGAATGGCGCCCACGAGGTTCATAGACCCATCCTCGGTGAAGGCCGGACCGAACAAGATCTGCTCCAGTGGCCCGACCACCCCGACGCGGATCCGGGTGCCCCGGGGGAGATTCTGGTGAGGCGTGGCCATCCCCCAGTGGTACCCTCGGCCTGGCGCCTCCACGGCTCGCGCAAAGGCGGAACCGATCATCACAGCATCGGCGCCGGCGGCCAAGGCCTTGCAGATATCCCCCCCTGTGGTCATGCCGCCGTCGGTGATGATCGGCACGTACCGGCCAGTCTGCTTGTAGTGGAAGTCCCGGGCCGCTGCCGAGTCAGCGGTTGCCGTCACCTGCGGCACTCCCAATCCCAGGACGTCCCGGCTCGTGCACGCCGCGCCCGGCCCGACCCCGATGAGCAGAGCGTCCACCCCGCACTCCATGAGCTCCAGGCAGGCTTCATAGGTGACGCAGTTCCCGACGATCAGGGGAATGGAGAGATGTTTCTTCAGCTTGCGGAAGTCCAATGGGGTGTACGCGGTGGCGAGGTGGCGGGCCGTACTCACGGTAGACTGGACCACGAAGAGGTCGGCCCCGGCTTCCTCGGCGATCTTCGCGAAGCGCTCGCCGCGCTGAGGGATCGATGAGACGACGGCCAGACTGCCGCCCTTCTTGATCTCAGTGATCCGCTCGTGGATCAGCTCCTCCTTGATGGGCTCCCCGTAGATCGACTGGATGATCCGGGTCGCTTCCTCAAGGCTGGCGGAGACGATCCGCTCGATCACCTCATCGGGGTTATCGTACCGCGTCTGGATCCCTTCGAGGTTGAGCACGGCGGACCCCCCCAATCGCCCCATCTCGACGGCCATCTGAGGGCTCACCACCCCGTCCATCGCTGCGGCGATGATGGGGATCTCGGAGCGGCGCCCACAGAGCTCCCATGAGACGTCTACCTCGTCAGGGTTCACCGTGACCGCTCCGGGGGCGAGGGCGATATCGTCAAAGCCATAAGCGACTCTAGCTTTACGCCCGCGACCGATCCACATGCCCATACTCAGCCTCCTTGGGCCCCTGGCAGCCCACTATATGAGACAGTACCGCGGAGACACCATACAAGATTTTGTGGAAGTATATCGGTGGCCGGCGGACCTGTCAAGCCGCCTGAACCTGTTCGTACACGATCCGGAGCCCCTCCAGGGTCAGATCTGGGTTGACGATCTGGATGCTGTGCGCCGCATCCTGGATCAAGCCGGCAAGCCCACCAGTCGCCACCACGCTCGGGGTCCCGTCCATCTCGGCGCGCATGCGCTCCACCAGCCCGTCGACCAGGCCAGCGTACCCGTACACCACTCCCGATTGAATGTTGTGTGCCGTGTTTCGACCGACGGCGTGCGGCGGCCGGACCAGTTCCACCTTGAACAGGCGGGCCGCTCGGGAGATCAAGGCTTCGAGCGAGGTGGTGAATCCCGGCGCGATAGCGCCCCCGATGAACTCCCCCCGGGAGTTCACACAGTCAAACGTCGTGGCCGTCCCGAAATCGATCACGACGAGCGGCGGGCCATAGATCTCCACCGCCGCCACAGCGTTGACCACGCGATCGGCGCCTACCTCCTTGGGGTTATCCACCAGCATGGGGAGCTTCACGTTGATCCCCGGCTCTACGACAAACGGGTGGAAGCCAAAGTATTTCTCACACATCCACTCCAGGGTCTGCTGCACTGGCGGGACCACGTTGGCAATGGCCACCGCCACGATGTGACTCGGCTCGATTCCACGGCTCCGAAGCAGAGTCTGGATGAAGACCCCGTATTCGTCGGCGGTCTGCTCACGGCGGCTCGTCAGTCGCCAGGAGACCAGGAGGCGTTGGTTGTCGAAGACGCCCAGGCTCGTGTTCGTGTTGCCCACATCCACGACCAGAAGCATACCGTCTCCCTATACCCCGGCCACTACGCGTACTACCCGGCCCTCCCCCGTCCGCACGAGGAGAGCGCCGTCCACATCCAGATCTTCGGCGACTCCCGCGACCCCCGCCGTCGCAACCGGTTGGCCCAGGCTCACCGCGGCCTGTCGCCAGGCCTCCCTCACCCCCAGAAACCCCTCGCGGAGGCAGCGAGTGTACCAGCCATCCAGGGCGGCCAGAAGCCCCTCCAGAAGCATCTCACGATCCAGGGGGTGTCCCAACTCCAGAGCCAGGGACGTAGCCTCGGCACCAAGCTCCGGGAATGTGGTCTGGTTGACGTTGATGCCGATTCCCAGGATGACCTGACTGACCCGATCGTCCAGGGCTGACGCCTCAGCCAGAATCCCTGCCAGCTTGCGGCGACCCACCAGGAGGTCGTTGGGCCAGCGGATCACAATCTCAAGCCGCGTCGAGGCGATCAGGGCCTCTCGCGTGGCCACTGCTGCCAGGAGTGTGAGCTGCGGGACCTGAGCCGCCGGCATCTCGGGGCGAAGGAGCAATGAGAAGAGGAGGTTGGACCCCGGCTGGTCCACCCAGGTCCGCCGCTGCCGTCCGCGGCCCCCAGTCTGGTGGTCAGCCACCACTACGGTGCCCTCCGGAGCCCCACTCTCCCCGAGCCGGCGGAGCTCGTCCTGGGTGGAGATCACCACCGGAAAGGCGTAAAAGGCCCGGCCCATGAGGCCGCGTGGCAAGCGGGCGGCGAGGCGGGAACAGAAAAGGCAGTCGGGACTTGCCTCCGCCACCTTACGAGACTTCTCCGATGCGATCGAGGCTTTCGAGGAGCTTGGCGCAGATGGCCTGCTGCCTCGCCAGCCGAGCCTGCTCCCGCTCGACGACCACTGCGGGAGCCTTGGCACGAAACTCGGAGTTGGCCAGCTTCTTCTCCAGAAACTGGACCTCCTCTTCGGCCTTGTTGATCTCTCGAGAGAGCCGGTGGCGCTCGGCAGCCAGGTCCACGATGCCGCCAAGGGGGATGAAGCACTCCACGGGCCCGACCACGACCAGCGCGGAGGAGCGAGGGCGGCTGGCCCTCGGATCCAGGGCCACCTCGCATCGGGCCAAGGTCTGGATCAGCGGCACCAGTGGGGCTAGCCGCTCGTCAGTCTCCTGGCTGTCGGGCCTGAGAACCACCTTGAGCGAGGTGGACGGGCCAATCCGCATCTCAGCCCGGATGTTCCGGATGGCCGTGACCACCCCCATGAAGAGTCCCATCTCGGCCTCTGCTGCCGGGTCCTGGTCTTTTCGTGAGGCCTTGGGGAACGACGCCACCATGATGGACTGCCCCTCGTGGGGGAGTCGCTGCCAGATCTCCTCGGTGACGAACGGCATGAACGGGTGAAGCAGCCTGAGCGTGGTCTCGAGCACCGCGACGCAAGTGTGTTGTGCGCGGGCCCGGGCGGCGGGATCCTCAGAGCGATAGAGGGTGAGCTTAGCGCACTCCAGATACCAGTCACAGCACTCGTGCCAGAAGAACTGATACACCGCGGAGGCCGCGTCGTTGAGCCGGTAGGCAGCGAGGGCTCGCCGAACCGCCAGAACTGTGTGCGAGAGCCGGCTCCCGATCCAGCGGTCTGGCAGGCTGGGCGTGGCCTTCCGCGCCAGGCGCGGGTCGTACCCCTCAAGGTTCGTCAGCACAAAGCGAGCCGCGTTCCAGAGCTTGTTGGCGAAGTTCCGATACCCCTCGATCCGGTCCACGGCGATCCGGATATCGCGCCCTTGAGCGGCCAGCGCGGCCAGGGTGAACCGAAAGGCATCGGTGCCGTAACGGTCCATGACCTCCAGGGGGTCGATCACGTTGCCCCGGGATTTGGACATCTTCTTCCCCTCGGCGTCCCGCACCAGGGCGTGAATGTAGACATCCCGGAAGGGCCCATCGCCCATGAACTTGAGCCCCATCATGATCATCCGGGCGACCCAGAAGAAGAGAATGTCGAAGCTCGTGATGAGACACGAAGTCGGGTAGAAGGTCCGAAGCTCCGGGGTTTCCTGGGGCCACCCGAGCGTGGAGAACGGCCAGAGCTGCGAGGAGAACCAGGTGTCCAAGACGTCCGGGTCCTGGCGCAGCGAGCCCTGGCAGGTGGGGCATGTGGTGAGATCGGTGCGAGAGACATGCGTCGCTCCGCAGGCATCGCAGTACCACACCGGCAGGCGGTGCCCCCACCAGAGCTGGCGCGAGATACACCAGTCTCGGATGTTCTCCATCCACTGGTAGTACGTCTTGGCCCACTGGCGCGGGATGATCCGGATCTTGCCGGTCCGAACCGCTTTGATCGCCGGCTCGGCCAAGGGCTTCATCCTTACGTACCACTGCCGGGAGACCAGCGGCTCCACGACGGTCTTGCAGCGGTAGCAGACCCCGACGCTGTGGCGGTAGGATTCCACCTTCTCGATGAGCCCGAGGGCCTCCATATCCTCCACGATGCGCCGCCGGCACTCGAAGCGATCCAGCCCGGCATACTTGCCGGCGCGCTCGTTCATCCGCGCGTCGAACCCGATGACCTGCCTCACCTCCAGGCCATGTCGCTTGCCGATCTCGAAGTCAGCGGGATCGTGAGCGGGGGTAACTTTCACCACGCCGGTGCCGAACTTCGGATCCACGGCGACATCCGCCACGACCTTCATGGTGAGCATCCCCTCCACGGAGGGGATGGTCAGCGTCTGCCCGACATACCGGGCGTAGCGCTTGTCTTTCGGGTGAACGGCCAAGGCGGTGTCGCCCAACTTGGTCTCCGGCCTGACGGTGGCCAGCGTGAGCGGCCCGTAGCGAATGTGGTAGAGGTGGGCATCGCGCTCCTCGTGCTCCACCTCGAGGTCAGAGAGGACCGTCCGGCAGCGAGGGCACCAGTTGACGATGTAGTCGCCCTGGTAGATGAGCCCCTCCTCCCAGAGCCTGACGAACACCTCTCTCACCGCCGCAGAGAGCCCCGGATCCATGGTGAACCGTTCCCGCTCCCAGTCGCAGGAGGAGCCCAGGCGCTTGAGCTGCCGCACGATCAGGCCCCCGGACTCCTCCTTCCACTGCCAGACCCGGTTGACGAACGTCTCCCGGCCAAGCTCCTCCTTGGTCTTTCCCTCCTGGGCGAGCTGACGCTCCACAACGTACTGGGTGGCGATCCCCGCATGGTCGGTCCCCGGCATCCACAGGGTGTTGAAGCCGTCCATGCGTTTGAAGCGGATGAGAATGTCCTGAAGGGTGTTGTTG
>JBHIAB010000085.1:0-13320 GCA_046758385.1 Methylomirabilia bacterium
TTGGTAGCCGTGACTTTTGATGTACGCCCTCTCCTTCGGTAACCCAAATTTTGAGGCGATGCGGCGCCTTGACAGCGGTCTTCGGGTGGCATAGAGTTCCCGCACACAGCGCAAGTGTGCGTCGGAGCCCGTGACGCGCCTTGAAATGATGAGTGGCTGGCTGCGAGCCATCGGCCGGCGGGGGTTCTCGTGATCGAGTTCAACGGCGTTCATAAGTGGTTCGGCAAACTCCACGTCCTGAACGGGATCGACCTGTCCGTGGCCGCAGGCGAGGTGGTCGTGGTCTGCGGTCCGAGCGGCTCGGGGAAGAGCACCCTTATCCGCTGCATCAATCGGCTGGAGCCGATTCAGTCAGGGGAGATCGTTGTGGACGGCCTCTCCCTGACCGACTCCAAGCTCGAGCTCACCAAGCTCCGGGCCGAGGTGGGGATGGTCTTCCAGCAGTTCAACCTGTACCCTCACATGACCGCCCTGGAGAACGTCATGCTGGCCCCGATCAAGGTCCGAAGGCTCCCCCGGGGTCAGGGCGAGACCCTGGCGCGGAGCCTCCTGTCGAAGGTGGGAATCCCGGAGAAGGCAGATTCCTACCCGGCCCAGCTTTCTGGCGGCCAGCAGCAGCGGGTGGCCATCGCGAGAGCGTTGGCCATGCAACCGAAGATCATGCTCTTCGATGAGCCCACCTCGGCCTTGGATCCGGAGATGATCAACGAGGTGCTCGACGCTATGGTGGACCTGGCCAGGGAGGGGATGACCATGATCGTGGTCACCCACGAGATGGGCTTCGCCAAGAAGGTGGCCCACCGCATCATCTTCATGGACGAAGGGCGCATCGTCGAGGAAGGCGGGCCGGAGACCTTCTTCAGCCAGCCGCGGGAAGAGCGGACGCAGGTGTTCCTCAGCAAGATCTTGGTCCATTAACCATTCACTCGAGGAGGGAAGGCAATGAGACACAGGAGCATCGTCGCGGTGGCAAGCGTTCTTGGAATCTTTGGCATCCTGCTCGCCGGGGTGCCCAACGCTGGTGCCGAGACTCGACTGGAAAAGATCAAGCGGACCGGGGTCTTGACCGCCGGGACTCGGACCGCGTCCATCCCGTTCGCCTATATCGACAAGGACAACGAGTGGAAGGGGTTCTCCATCGACCTGCTCGGGGAAATGCGGGCGCGCCTTGAAAAGAAATTGGGCAAGCCCATCAAGCTGGACAAGAAGGAGGTCAACCCCAAGACCCGGATTGCCATGGTAGCGAATCACACCATCGACATCGAGTGTGGGTCCACCACGTTCAACCGGCGGCGTGACGGGACGGTGGACTTCACCATCAACTTCTTCTTCACCGGCTCCCAGCTCCTGGTGAAGAAGGGGAGCGCGATCAAGAGCACCGACGATCTAGCGGGCAAGCGCGCCGGCGCCACCCAGGGGACGACCAATGAGAAGGCCCTGCGCAGAGTCCAGCCCAAGGCTATCATGGTGACGTTCCAGGACCACGCGGCGGGCTTTTTGGCGCTCGAGCAGGGGAAGATCGTGAGCTATGTGACCGATGGCATCCTGCTGGCCGGCCTGGCGGCGAAGTCGAGAACCCCGGATGCCTATGAGGTCGTGGGCCCACTGTTCAGCAAGGATCCCTACTCGTGCATCGTCCCCGAGAATGACTCCGACTGGCGGGACTTTGCCAATCACACGCTGATGGAGCTCATCGACAGCGGGAAGTTCTTCACCATGTATGAGAAGTGGTTCGGGCCGCAGGGGGTCGTCCCCTATCCCATGAGCCCAGAGGTCAAGACCTATCTGACGATGCAGTCCATGCCTCGGTAGCGAATCCCAGCTTGGGGAGCTAGGGAACGGGCCGCGCCCATGGCCCCTCCGGACCCTAGCTCCCCATCCGTTCTGCTTGCCGTGAGTCTGTTTGGTTTCGAGCTCCAGTACGATTTCCGCTGGAGTGTCCTGTGGGAAGACCCCTTTGGCTACTGGATCCTCCAGGGGATCAAGAACACCATCATCCTCTCTTTGCTCGCCTGGGTCATCGCGCTGCTCTTCGGGATCGCCCTTGGCATACTCCGAACCAGCCCATGGCTGATTCCCCGGGCCCTGGCCACCGCCTATGTGGAGTTCTTCCGCAACACCCCCTTCCTCGTCCAGCTCTTCTTCTGGTACTTCGCCCTCCCCCAGGTCCTCCCAGCCGGCCCCATCCGCGATGCCGTGAATACCTTGCAAATCGAGACGCCCATCATCAGCATCAACTATGAGTTCCTCGCATCCCTGATGGGGCTCGGCATCTACACCTCCTCCCGCGTCGGCGAGACCGTCCGAGCCGGCCTCCAGTCCATCCCTCGGGTGCAGCAGGAAGCTGCCCTGTCCACCGGCCTCTCCTGGCTTCAGGCCTATCGGTATGTGCTGGTTCCCATCGGCTTGAGGATCGTCATCCCTCCCATCACCACCGAGTTTCTGACCATCTTCAAGAACTCGTCGCTCGCGACCACCATCGGTTTTGCCGAGATCACCTTCATGACGCAGCAGGTGGACTCGTACACCTTCCACGGCCTGGAAGCGGTCAGCGCCGCCACCCTCATCTATCTCGCCATCTCCTTGACCATCGCCGCCAGCATGAGCCGGGTCGAGAAACGGTACGCGATCCCGGGCCTGATCGCCCGGCGGGCGGGAGGCCCGTGATGGGGCTGGACTGGACCATCATCGCGGAGAACTGGCGGCTCTTGCTTGACGGGTTTGTCAACACCCTGAAGCTGGCCGTGTTGGCTATCTTCTTCTCGTTCGGGTTGGGGTTGGTGGCCGGGGCCCTCCGTCTCGCCCAGCACCCCCTCCTCCACTACCCTGCGGTGATCTATGTCGAGGTCATCCGAGGCGTCCCGTTGATCATGGTCATCTTCTGGTTCTACTTCGTCTCTCCTATCATCGCCGGGCGACCGTTGGACAACTTCACCAGCGCCCTCATCGCCTTCATCGTCTTCGAGGGAGCGTACCTGGGCGAGATCGTCCGGGCCGGGATTCAATCAGTCCCGGTGGGCCAGATCGACGCCTCCAACGCCACCGGGCTGAGTCAAACCCAGGCCATGCGGCACATCATCCTCCCCCAGGCCATCCGCAACATGATTCCTGCCCTGGTCACCCGCTTCATCATCCTGTTCATGGACACCTCGTTGGCCTATATCATCGGGTTCCGCGAGCTGACCCGGGTGGCAAAGATCATTGCGGAGCGGGAGTTTCGGGCCTTCGAGGTGTTCACCTTTATCGCCGTGGTGTATTTTCTCTGTACGTATTCGATGTCCTTCGTAAGCCGCCGGTGGGAGGCCCGCCTGAGCGCCGCCAAAGGGGCCGTCCCTTCCTGATCACTCGACGCCTTTACCAGGTCACACGCCCCTTCAGTACTGTGCTCCCCAAACATCTGACCCGGGCGAGAAGTCGACAGACGGGGGCACGGGCACGGTGAAATGTCCGGCCCCCAGGAGGGTTCCCATGCGCTGCGGATACTTCGCCATGCCATTGCATCCACCCGGCTCGGACCCTGCCCAGACCCTGGAGCATGACCTGGAGCAGATCGTCACGCTGGACCGAATGTCCGGACCTCTTCATCGCCAGGGCACTGGGCGAAACCCGAACCATCAAGCTCGCCACGGGCGTCTCATGCCTGCCGAACCACAACCCGCTGATGCTCGCCCAGCTCGACCAAATGGCGCGGGGCCGGCGCGTTCAAGGGGAAGGGACACTTGCCGGTGTTCACAGCGACCAGCGAGTTCTGTGAGCTGCTGCGCTCCTTTGTGCAAAGGGGGACCGTTAATTAACCGGGGGGGGGTAGGCTGGAGTTTAGGTGGGGCAGGGGGTCTGTCAAAGCATTTTGTGAAGCTTCTTGACCCCCCCTGTGCCACGGGCTAAGCTTGAAAGGCTGTTTTTGCCTTTCACCGGACCGGCTGACGGGAGCTTGCGGAATGCAGTGGCTGTGGACACCCCTCAATATCTCGCCGAGAAGACTCTCACCTCGCGGAGTGCCCTCGAGGGGGAAAAGAAACAAGCCGCCCTCCTCTTTTGCGACCTCGCTCACTCCGCGGCGCTGGGCGAGAGCCTAGTGCCGTTCCAACTTGTTGCGCCGACTGTTACCTGCTTGCGTTTACGACAACTATCGCGACTGCGCGCAGCGCCAAAGTCGTCACAAACAGTTGGAAGGGCACTGGTGGCGCTCGCGATCCGTCGCGGGTCGGGCTGCGCGCGCGGAAGGGACCTCGAGCCCCGCCAGAGAGCGCGGGACGTCTCTCTCCGCCGAGCCGGCCCGATGATCTTGCCACGTTGCTGTGCACTCCTTCGCTGAGCAGGAGGAACCTTCATGCGGCGGCTCTACCTGATCAACCCGGACAACCCGATCGTCAGCCTCACCAAGCTCCGGTGGAGTCGGCTGAACAAATACCGGATGATGAAGCCTCTGAACCTCCTGACTCTCGCGCGCCTTACGCCTCCGGATTGGTCCCTCGAGGTGATCGATGAGAACCTGGGCCCGGTCGACTACCGGCGCCTGCCTCGTCCGGACCTGGTCGGTATCACCGCGTTCACGTCTCAGGTCACACGGGCCTATGAGGTCGCGTCCATCTTCCGGGAGATGGGAGTGCCCGTGGTTATGGGCGGCATCCACGTGACGATGTGCCTCGACGAAGCGCTGCAGTACGCGGATGCCGTGCTCACCGGTGAGGCGGAGTCGTTGTGGGGGCAGGTGCTCGAGGATGTCAAGAACGGCGGGCTTCAGCGAGTATACCGCGGCGGCCTCAGTGCGATGGAGACTATTCCGCCCGCCCGACACGACCTCCTATCCGGCGTGTACTACTCCGGTTCAATCCAGACGACGCGTGGCTGCCCGTTGAGGTGCACTTTTTGCAGCGTCACCGCTTTCAATGGCGGCACGTTCCGCTTCCGGCCCATCCCCGACGTCATCGCCGAGCTGCGCCAGATCCGCGAGCCGAGGATCTTCTTCGTGGACGACAACCTGATCGGGACGCGGCACGACCACATCGCACGTTCCAAGGAACTGTTCCGGGCGATGATCGATGCGGGGCAGACCCGGCCCTGGTCCGGCCAGGCCACGATCAACTTCGCCGATGACAAGGAGCTGCTGGATGTGGCCGCGCAGTCGGGCTGCGAGGGCGTCTACATCGGGTTCGAATCGGCAACGGTCGAGGCCCTGACCGCGGTCCACAAGAAGTTCAACATCCAGGAGGGCCGGGATTTTCGGGCCTCGGTGCGGCGCATCCAGCGCCACGGGATGCTGGTGGTCGGCTCGTTCATCATAGGTATTGACACCGACCGGCCCGGCATCTCGGAGGTCATCGCCGGAGCTGCCGACCAGTACGGTGTCGACATGGCTAATGTCCTGATCCTCACGCCGCTGCCGGGGACCAAGCTCCATGCCGACATGGAGGGCCATGGGCGGATCATCGCCGATCACTACCCAGGGGATTGGCAGTACTATACCCTCGGGTACCCGGTGGCCCACTTCACGCACTTTACCTGGGCGGAGATTGTGGGGGAGATGAACCGGTTCAAAGACCTGTTCTACTCCTACCCGAAGATCCTTCGCCGGGTCCTCCTGATCGCCTCTCGCACCCGGAGCCCCCTGAAGGTGCTGGTGGGCCTGGTCGGCAACCTCGGGTACCGCTACAGCCATCTCTTCCACCAGCGCATCTATGCCAACCGCTACCTCTCGGCGGCGGGGACCGAGACTGCAGACGCCGCGCGGAGCAAGGGGAAGGATCCGACGCCGGCTCTTTCTGTGGAAGAGGGCACATTACCGTCAAGATAAACGCCGCGGAGTATCACCCCCTCCCGCTCGACTTTCGCCATTTGAAAATGAAGCTAGATGCGCTTGAAGCCAGTGGAGCCCGAGAGAGGCACCTCGAGGTCGTTTGACCGCCCAGAAGGCGGTCCAGATGCTCGGCCCCCTGGGCTGCTCGAAGAAGCTGCTCGTGGAGAAGCGGATGCGCGGGCGTGGTAGAGTGGGAGCCATGGTCCGAGCCGAGTTGAAGGGTCACTACCGAGAGGACGCCACCTACGGGTTGGTGGTGGTCAACGTGACGAATCACTGCAACCTCAGCTGTGAGCACTGCTTCGTCTTCCGCAAAGGCAACCCGAACGAGGCGCCCGCCTCGATCCGCGACGAGATGAGCGACGCGGCGATCCTCGAGACGGTGAGAGGTCTGCGCGACCGCCACGGGATCCCGAGCGCCCTGTGGATGGGCGGGGAGCCCCTGCTCAAGCGGGAGCTCGTCGCCGCAGGAATCCGGCTCTTTCCACGAAACACGATCACCACGAACGGGACGATCCCCCTCGTCGACTTCGGGCCGGACGTGCTCTACGTCGTGAGCCTGGACGGGCCCGAGAACCTGAACGACGCGATCCGGGAGCGGGGAGTCTACCGCCGGGTCATGCGCACTCTCTCGCGCATCCCTGAAGACTTCTCGACGCCGGTCCAGGTCCAGTGCACGGTCACGAAGCGGAACCAGCACCGTCTTGAGGAGCTCGTCCGGGTGCTCCGCGACACGCGGGTCGGCTGGATGACCTTCTCGTTCTACGTGCCCTCGGGGCCGCACGACGCGAGCGGGAACGCCTGGGAGAGCAACGAGGCCCGCGCGTACGCCGTGCGCGAGGTGATGCGGCTCAAGGGCGAGCATCCCGGCTTCGTCCGCAACGCTGCGCGCAGCCTCGAGCTCATGCTCCCACTGCACGCGAAGCGCGTGACGGACGCCTGCCCGGCTCAGAGGGACATCCTGCCGCTTTACATGGAGGGCGATCACTTCACGACACCCTTCTGCTGCTACGGGAACGAGGTGGACTGCGACCGCTGCGGCGCCTGGGTGGTGTTTCACCTGGCCGCGAGAGACCCCGACCTGCGGGCGGACCTCGCGCCGCGCGGCTCCGTCTGATCCGGAGGCGACACGACGCTGCATCTACGGCCGTGGCGCGGCCACCACCCCGCTCGTCGTCAGCTTCCTCCTTGAGAGGTTCTTCATCGGCCCCGTATAGTTCGCCGGAAAACGGAGGGATGGAGGCGGGATGATGACCCAGCTCAAGCGTTTGTTTTCAGCACGGAAAATCGGCGGTGTTGAGATCAGGAACCGGACCGTATTGTCACCCATGGGCATTATGCTCAAACCCACGTTCGTGGACGGGGAACTGAACCCCAGGCTTGTCGAGTTCTTCGAAGCCAGGGCACGGGGTGGGGTGGGGTTGATCATCGTCAGCGGGGCCTATACCGAGGAGAAGGCCAGGGCTTTCGCCGAGCATGGCGTGGGCATCTGGGACGATCATTTCATCCCGGTTCTCAACAAACTCGTCGAAGCGCTCCACAGACACGGAGCCAGGGTGGGTCTTCACCTCCTCCACGGCGGCTCCTACGCCCGCCAGGCCATCACAGATACCCAGCCCCTCTCCGCCTCGGCTTCCTTCACCAACTGGCTGACCAAAGAAACACCCCGGGAAGTCACCAGAGAAGAAATCAAGGAGATCGTGAAGGCCTTTGGCAAGGCGGTAAAACGGGCCAAAGATGCAGGCTTCGACTTGGTCGAATACAACGCCTACTCAGGCTACCTCATCCGGGAATTCCTCTCCCCCAGGACCAACAAGCGCACCGACGAGTATGGCGGGGAGCTGGAAAACCGGTTGCGTTTTTTCAAGGAGATCATCCATGCGTCGCGGGAGGAGGTGGGTTCCGAGTACGCTCTCATCGCCAAGATATCTGGCGATGAATACCTTCCCGGAGGCAACGGACTCAGAGAAGCTATCCAGGTCGCCAAGGCCCTGGAAAGCTGGGGCATTGACGGAATCCACGTGTCGCCGGCAGGGCATGAAACTGGCATTCCACTGACCCCGGGTTTTACCCCCAAGGGCGCTTTCCTCTACTTGGCCCAGGCAGTCAAAGAGCAGATAAAGGTCCCTCTAATCACCGCCCATATCGGCGATGTTTTGCTTGCCGAGCAGGTCCTTGCCGACGGAAAGGCTGATTTCATTGCCCTTGGGAGAGCTCTCCTGGCGGATCCCGAACTCCCGGTCAAGGCCGTGGAAGGCAGGTTCGAGGACATCATCCCGTGCATCCGGTGTGTCCAGGGCTGCTACGACCGCGTGTTCGTCGAAGAAGAAGTCACCTGTTTCATGAACCCCGCCACGGGACGGGAGAAGGAGTTCAAGATCAAACCGGCGGCGCGCAAGAAGAAGGTCATGGTCATCGGAGGCGGCCCCGGAGGGATGGAAGCCGCTCTGATCGCTGCCCAGCGCGGCCATCAGGTCGTCCTCTATGAGAGGTCGAGCCGCCTCGGCGGGCAGCTCAATGCCTGCACCATCCCCCCAGGCAAGGAGGACTTCGCCAACGCCATTGTGTACTTTTCGACGCAGCTCGCCAAACACGGCATTGAGGTGAAACTCAACACCGACGTGACGCCGGAGGTGGTGGAGGGAGAAGTGCCGGACACCGTGATCGTGGCTACTGGCGCCCAGCTCATCATCCCGGACATCGCGGGAGTGGACCGTGGGAATCTCTATACCGCTTTTGAGGTCCTGGAGGGCGAGAGCGACATCGGCAGGCGGGTGGTTGTCGTTGGAGGTGGCGGCATCGGCTGTGAAACGGCCCTGTACCTGGCGAAACTAGGCGCCATGGACTCGGAAACGGCCGTTTTTTTGATGACCTGGAAAGCTCTGGACCCGGAGACTGCCTTGCGTCTGACCATGAAGGGGCGGAAGGTCACCATTTTGGAGATGCTACCTGCCATCGCTCGGGACATCGGTATGGCCCGAAGAGGTTTCCTGCGTCGTGTCCTCGCCATGCATGAGGTCAACGTCATCACCCGAGCGAGGGTGACGGCCATCACCGAAGAAGGAGTTCAGTTCGTTGACCAGGATGAGAAAACCCAGACCGTACCGGCCGATACCGTGGTGCTCGCCGTGGGCACTCGCTCGTCAAACGACATGTATCAGAAACTCCAGGGCAGAGTGCCCGAACTCTACATCATAGGCGACGCCAAACAACCCCGAAAAGCCATGGATGCTATCCATGAGGCGGCAACGCTGGCCAAAGAGCTCTAGGGATAGGATGACAAGTTATTTCATGCGGGGCGCCCTCGGTCTGCGCAACAAAATTTTGACTGCAATCCCGCGGAACCGGGCAGGCGAACGCCCCGGGCAAGGCGGCGCCACCGACCCGGCCCGCGGCCCGCAGCGAAGGAGGCTCGTGGCATGAGTTCCAACGGCGAGTGGAAATCCACGGCGTGCGTGCTGTGCAGCGTCAACTGTGGCCTCCAGGTGCAGGTCGAGCACAACCAGATCACCAAGGTGCGCGGCGACAAGACGAACCCCTTCAGCCGGGGCTACACGTGCAGCAAGGGTTTGACGATCGCCAAGTACGCCACCCACGCCCAGCGGGTCACGACCCCCCTGAAGCGGAGGCCCGACGGCACCCACGCCCCCATCTCGTGGGACCAGGCGATTGGGGAGATCGCCGGGAAGCTGAGCGCCATCATCGCCCGCCACAGCAGCCGGGCCGTGGGCCTCGTGGGCGGCGGCGGCCAGGGGAACCACCTGGACTTCGTGTACGCCGCCGGGTTCCTCAAGCTCCTCGACTCGCCCTGGCACTTCAACGCCTTGGCTCAGGAGTACACGCAGAAGTACTGGGTGAACAGGCACGTGTTCGGCAGCGACGGCGTGGACTTCGAGGGCAACGCACACCGCTCCGGAGTGTTCATGGTGATCGGCTCGAACCCGTGGATGAGCCACGGGTTGCAGCGGGCCCGCATGGTGATCAACGAGATCGCCAGGGACGGGAACCGCACGTTGATCGTCGTGGACCCCCGCCGCCATGAGACGGCCCAGAAGGCCGACATTTACCTGCAGATCCGGCCCGGCACGGACCTCTACTTCCTGCTTGCGATGCTCAACGTGATCGTGAAGGAAGGGCTAGCCGACGAGGCCTTCATCGCCGCGCACGCCCACGGCTGGGAACACGCGCAGTTCATCGCCGACCTGGTGACGCCGGGGCAGGCCGCCAAGCTCTGCGATCTCAGGGAAGCGGACATCGTCGCCGTGGCGTGCCGGTTTGCGACGGCCCAGAGCGCCAGCATCAAGGCGGATCTCGGGATCTATCAGAACAAACACACGGTGGAGAACTCCTACCTCCTCCCGCTGCTCCACATCATCACGGGCAACATGTGTACGGCCGACGGCGCCCACTTCCCCGTCAGCATGTCCACGGGCGCGGGCGTGTTCAAAGACGTCAAGACGGCCGAGCGCCCGCGGACGCGGGTGGCGGGCATTCCCGTGATCCGGGGCCTGTTTCCGCCCAACGCCATTGCCGAAGAAATCCTGGACGCCGGCCCGGAGCGGATCCGCGCGTTGTTCGTCGAAGCCTGCAACCCGCTGCGCTCCTATGCCGACACGGAGCGAATGACCGAGGCCTTCGAGGACCTGGAACTGCTCGTGGTTATCGACCCGGCGATGACCGAGCCGGCGCGCCTGGCGCACTACGTGCTCCCGGTGCCGGTCGGCTACGAAAAGTGGGAGGCGTCCGTGTTTCCCAAGGGTCACCCGGCGGTCTACATGCACCTCCGGCCCCCGATCCTGGCGCCGCCCCCCGAGGCGAAGCAGGAATGCTTCATCTTCTACGAGCTGGCCAAGGCGATGGGGTTGAACTACTCGGCCTTCCCCCCCTTCGGCGCGCTGGAGGCGGCCATCGCGGCGGCCAAGGAAGCGCCAGTGCTCTCCCTCATCAAGGGCTTGAGCCTGGCGTTCGCCATGAACAACTTCCAGGCGCTCGTGGAGGCCGGCACCATCAGCGGCGACGGCGACGCGAGCGAGGAGATCTTCCAGAAATTACTGGATCATCCCGAGGGCGTGCTGCTCTGCCGGGTGGATGCGGACCAGAACTGGAACCAGGTTCGGACCGCGGACAAGAAAGCCGTGCTGAACGCGCCCGAAATCCTCGACATGTTCCGCCACCTGGAGATCCCCGAGGACACGGACTTCCGCAACAACCCCGTGTATCCGTTCATCCTACAGACCGGCGAGCGGACCGACCACACCGCCAACACGATCCACCGGGACCCCGCATGGCGCAAGAAGCAGCACACCAGCTATCTGCGCATGCACCAGGCGGTGGCGGCGGAACTGCGCATCAGCGACGGCGAGACCGTCCGCCTCATCACGGCGCAGGCCGAGGTCATGATTCCGGCCTTGGTGACCGAGGACATTTATCCCGGCAATCTCAGCATCCCGCACGGCTATGGCCTCTTGTGGGAGAACGCGGAGACCGGCGCGCTCGAGCAGGTGGGCGTGAACGTGCAGGCGCTCGTGAGCGCCCAGCACCGCGACCCGCTCAGCGGCGTGCCATATCACAAGCACATCCCCTGCCGCGTCGAGAAGCTGGCGGCCAACTAACGCGCAGCCCGCGTAGCGGCAGGCGGTGGATTCCCGCCAGATGGGACAGGCAGGCGACGTCCGGGAACGCTTCCCTGCCCTGGATTACGCACAATTCGGGCTAGCTCACAGGAAGGCGCGCTCGAGGGATGAGATGAACTGGATCCCGGAAACCGTGCACCGGCTCAGGCGATCAAGGCCCTCGCGGCATGCCTGTCGAATGCGATCAGGGCGACCGCTTTGGAGAGCGTCTCTTCATTCCCATCCCCCGCGCAGCCGGCGCACGTACTCATCCGCATGCTCGTCCGCCCAGAGGCCTCGACCGGACCCGCGCAGGGCCAGGAGCGGGTCTGCCTGGTCTCGCGGGGGCCTGCGTCGTGCGTAGTGCCCGTAGTACCAGTCGAGTAGCTCGCGATACTCGGCCGGGATGTTTTCCTTGGCGGGCGCAATCTTGGCCCCTTCCCGGTCGCGATCGTACGGATCGCCCGGCCGAAAGAGGCGCCGGCGGTTCTCACCCGTCTCGAGAAGCATCCGGTACCGGCCAGGGTTAGGGCGCCGGTTGGCCACGCAGTGCTGGACCACGTGAACGTACACGCCGGGACGGAGGGTCGGGGATAGCTTCTCCTGTCTCGCTCGCTCAACGATTTCGCTGACCGCGAAATCCGCGCGCCGCGCATTCTCCCGATGGAGCAGGGCTGTAGCGATCCATACCTCATCGGCCACCTTTATCACTCAAGCTTGCCAAGCGGATGACCCGGTGCCCGGTGCTGTCGGCGCTTTGCGGTCGACACCGGTCGATGCTATGCTGCTCGCCGCTAATCACATTCCAGGGAAAATCCCATGATGGGCGGCCACCGCTGCGCTGCGGCGCCTGCCCGGAGGAAAGTGCTATGGACACCATCCACCTCGGAGACGTCACGATTGATCGTGTCGTCGAGCTCGCCCAGAGTTCGGTCCCAACGACAACTCTGCTACCGGATTCAACGTCGGAGGCTCTGGCGAAGCACCATGACTGGCTGGCGCCGCATTTTCTCGATGCTCGCACCGGCAACATGCTGAGTGGTATCCACACATATATCGTGCGGACGCCGCAGCACACGATCCTCGTTGACACCGGCGTCGGCAACGACAAGCCACGCCCCGACCGGCCCAACTGGCACATGCGGCAGGGAAGCTACCTGGACGATCTGGCTGCGGCCGGTGTCGCCCCTGAGACGGTGGATCTTGTGGTGTGCACCCATCTGCACGTCGACCATGTCGGCTGGAACACTCGTCTTGTGGATGGCCGATGGGTGCCGACGTTTCCCAACGCCAAATATATCTTTACCGGGGAGGACTGGGAGTTCTGGCGGGCGGAACACGCCGCCGGGGCAGAGGCGCACGGCTGTATCGGCGACAGTGTGCTGCCGGTCGTCGAGGCCGGACAGGTGCTGTTGGTCGACAGCACTCACATCATCGATGACCACGTGCAGCTCGAACCCTCGCCCGGGCACACGCCAGGCCATGTCTGCCTGCGCCTAACGACCAGTGCCGGCAACGCCATCTTTTCGGGGGATCTGATGCACCGTCCGGTACAGGTGGCGGAGCCACAGTGGAGCAGCTGTTTCTGCACGGATCCGGCCCGCTCTCGCGCCACCCGGCGTGCCTTTGTGGAACACCATGCGGACTCGGGCGCGTTGATCCTGGCAGCCCACTTTCCGGCTCCGGGCCGGATCGTCCGTGGCGGTGGAGGGTTCCGCTTTGAGGTGGCATAGGGATCCTTCTCACCCGCGGCGCGGTCCGTGATCTTCGCTAGAGATCAATGTCGCTGTGAATCGTGGCCTCCCCTCGGGCGACTGAGCCGTAGACGATGACTTTCTCAGCGCCATGATGATCTTGTCCGCCCGGAGGAGGATGGACTCGGGGAACGTGATGCCAAGAGCCTTGGCGGTC
>JBHIAB010000086.1:0-13310 GCA_046758385.1 Methylomirabilia bacterium
GAAGTAGGTCGACAGCTCCAGCGGGCATCGCACGCCCTTGGGGACATAGCAGAACGACCCGTCGCTGAAGACAGCGGCATTGAGCGCGGCGAAGAAGTTATCGCTGTGGGGGACCACCGAGCCGAGATACTTCTGGGCCAGCTCCGGATGGTTCTGGACGGCCTCGGAGAAGGAGCAGAAGATGATCCCCAGCTCGGCCAGTTTCTCCTTGAACGTGGTCGCCACCGAGACGCTGTCGAAGACCGCATCCACCGCGACACCGGCGAAGCGCTGTTGCTCCGCAAGGGGGATGCCCAGCTTCTCGAAGGTCGCCAGCAGCTGCGGGTCTACCTCGTCGAGGCTGCCAGGCGCCTTCGACTTCTGCTTCGGCGCCGCATAGTAGATGATGCCCTGGTAGTCGATCCGCGGGTAGTGGACGTTGGCCCACTTCGGCTCCGCCTCCGACTTTTCCAGCGTCGCCCAGTGCCGGTAGGCCTTCAGTCGCCACTCCAGCATCCAGTCCGGCTCGTTCTTCTTGGCGGAGATCAAGCGGATGATCTCCTCGTTCAGTCCACGCGGAGCGACATCCGATTCGATCTCCGTCACGAACCCGTACTTGTATTCCCGGTTGGCGAGGGCCTCGATCGTGTTCGTGGCTGTGCTCATCACCTCTCCTTGTTAGCTCCCCACCCACCTCAAGCGTGTTGGACGGCGGCTGCTCGTTCCCGAGGACTCCGCCCAGCTCCCGCACACCTCGGGCAGGGGCACACGGCGCGCAAATGCTCAAAGGGGTAGATGCCCGTCGAGTGCCCGTCGCTCCAGATGTCTCTCGACTGGACCACCGGCCGACTGGAGATGGCAACGACCGGAACGTGTGGGTCCTGCACCGCTTCCATCCCGCGGCGGCATACCCTCAAATGGATGTCTGCCTGGCCCGACGTGGGGCCCAGTGCGGTCAGCAGGTGATCGTTATAGGAGCAGATCAGGATGTTGCGCATCATCGTCCTCTTCGTGCCTCACCATCGCTAGAAGCGACCCGTGGGGTCTCTCTGGCCCTCTATAGGGCAAACGGCATGCCACGGTCATGTCACAAGACGGTGGGACGGGTCTACTCTGTAAGCTATTGTGTTTGCAGCGAAGGTTACTTACAGCGGGGTTCCGTCGTAGGAAGCGACCGGAGAAAGAGGACACACAGGGGGTGGGCGTTTCGTCCCCTGACCGAACGTTTTGTCCCCTACCGAGAGATCACCACTTTCCGGCCTCCCCGCCACTGAACGAGGAGCACGCGGTGGCCGATCTGGCGCGCGGTCAACCGGTCCAGCCGGAACCCTCCGTAGAGGGTCGTCGTCTCCGCGGTGTGGGCCACCCTGAGGAGTGACTCATCTTCCAAGCTTCCTGCCCGCCGAAGGCACTCTCCGACCACGATCCCGATCGCGAAGGCCTGGGCGGCGGGGTACTCCGGCCTCTGGTGAAATCTCGTGTGAAACTCGGAGCAGAACCATTCCGAGTCGGGCCCCGTGAGGGACCCGTCATGGGCTGCCGGCTCCCACTGGCTCGGCCCGATCACCCCTTCGGCCAGAGCCCCGACTTCCCCATAGAAGGCCTCGAGCCCCGCCCCGACGAACGCCAGGGTCTTGACGCGGCTCGCGAGGTCCAGACGCCTGACGATCACCACATCATCCTGAAAACTCCCTGCCCCGACCAGGAGATCCGGTTCCGCCGCAAGGGCCTCCCGGAGCAATGCGCGGGCGTCCCGGATCGGCGAGTCGAAGGGGATCAGCCGGATCACGTCGAACCCGGGCGCCTTGGCCCCATCCGCCACGCCTCTGGCCACATGGGCGGCAAAGGATCCGGTCTTTGCGTAGACCACGCTGATCCGGGCGACCGAGGGATCCTGACTCCTCACCACGAGCGGGAGAGCCTTGAGATAGCCGCTGGCAGGGCTGGGCACGCTCACCAGATGACTCCAGCCTCCCTGGAAGATCGCATCCGAGGCTCCGCCGTGGTTCCAGAGAATCTTTCCGTTTGATTACCCGGCCCCGGCCGAGGGGGAACACGAACGGCTGGCCGCGGTCCACCGACCTGTCGAACTTCGTCCCGTTCTCAAGCCACCCCGTGTAGTGGACCTTCACGGTGTCGCCGGTCGAGGGGCTGGTCCCGGTGCCCTCAACGAGGTCTACGTACCGAAGCCCCGAATCGGTGCTGGTGATGCGCTCGTCCATTTGTTTGGTCTCCTCGATGTTCGAGGCAGCCCTTCGCGCGCGCCTGCTTCGCAGGTCTCGCGGTCGCTAGAGTCGTGGCAGCTGCAGGTCGCGGATCACCTCGCAGACTGGAAGGACGTTCGCCAGCGGGGGCCACCGCACGGCTCAGCGCCTGGCTCTTCCGTGCCGCCTGGCGACGGAGCTCCACGAGCAACAGGCGCAACCCAGGCAGGTAGCGATCGCGCCAGGTTCGCCACGGTTCTGCGACCTCTCCCCCGAGCCCCCCATCGAGCGCCCTGACCACTTGGGTCACGGAGGGCACGATCATGTGCCCCCCGATCTGCTGCCAGTGCTCGAGGCCTGAAGACGGGCCTGCACGCCATCCAGCTGCTCGGCCCAGCGGAAGAAATCCTCCGGTGAACTGCTTCCCGGAGAGACCCGGATGTGGGGCGCGATCTGACCCCGGTATTCCGCTTCAAGCTCGGCGAGGACTCTGAGCTGGGCGTCCAATCGAACGGCGCCGGTGCCCACCTGGAAGTCGGCTAAGCGCAACATGCCCTGCTCAAGAGGCTGCTTCGCATACTCCTCCCAGGGCGTCGCGATCTCTATGAGCCTCCCTAGCGGCTTTCAACCTCGATAATGCGCTAATTTGATGCTGGATCAGTTTGGTGATCTCGAGAATCATCGACGATGATTACGAGAAGCGTTGGGTGAGTTAGGTCGTGCACACAAAATACACCAACGGTATACTTTGTGTGCAATGCCCAAAGGCCTCCGAAAAGTCCAGGTTTCCTTCGAGGAAGCGCAGCTTACCCATTTCGCAGGGATGCTCCTGATCCACCGTTTTTTGTCAGAAGTTGGGACTCAAGCGGCTGCTCCAGCAGCAATTGCGCCCGGCTCTCAAATACCGGGACTACCATCCTTCCGAAATGATCCTGGCCATCCTCTATGCCATCATTGCTGGGATGGACCGGGCCAACGAAACTCAGATCTTGCAATACAACGGGGCCTTTCAGAAGCTCGTGGGCCTGAGTCGATTTCCGGACCAAACCGCGATCCGGAGGTTTCTGAAGCGGCTGTCGCCACATCACATTCGGCAAATCGTTCAGGTCCACAACCTCTTGCGCCGGAGGTTGTTCGACCAGCCCCGCAAGCGAAGTACTTTGGTGTTCGATGTGGATTCCGCGGTTCTGATCGTGTACGACCGACTGGTGGAGCGGGCCCGGGTCGGCTACAACCCCAAGAAACGAGGCCGGCGCTCCTATCACCCCCTGCTTTGTTTCGAGGCTCACTTCCAGGAATTCTGGCATGGGAGCCTGCGACCTGGAAACGCTGGGGCTTCCACCGGAGCGGTCCCGTTCCTCAAGGTCTGCCTGGCCAAGGTCCCCAAGACTATTGCCAGATCCCGCATCCGATTTCGGCTGGACTCGGGGTTTTATGGCAAGCGAGTCATCCAGTTCCTCGACGGGACCCGATGCGGCTACGTGATCGTGGCCAGGGAGTACCCCACCATCAAGGCCAAGGCAAGGAGGGCTAAGTTTACCAAAATGGGCGATGGCTGGGAGGTTGGAGAATTCAGGGCGAAGTCCCACGGGTGGGAAAAGCCACATCGGTTCGTGGTCGTGCGGCGTCCCATCCCCCAGGAGCCGGTGGACGCTGGGCAGCTCACCCTCTTTCAGGACACCAAGTACGCCTATCATGTCTTTGTCACCAACCTCAAGACCAGCGCGTGGAGGGTCTACCGCTTCTATTCTCCCAGGGCCAGGATCGAGAAACACATCCGCGAGTTGGTCTATGATTACGCATTGGCGAAGATCCCAACCCGAGAGTGGATTCCCAACGTCGCCTTCTTCCAACTGCTGCTGTTGGGCTTCGACATCGTCCACTACTTCAAGCGGCTTTGCTTACCCCGGAGCTATCGCTACAAAACCCTGAAAACGATCCGCATGGAACTACTGGTTCTCCCAGGCAGACTGGTGAACGCGCACAGGCGGTATCGCTTGACTCTACCCAGGCATTACCACTTCGAAGACGCCTTCCAGAAAGCGCTGTCCAAAATCGAGAAGCTCACCCTGCTGCCAAACAGGGGAATTTGTAAGTAGACTTTAGAACGGCTCCGTCGAGAAGGAGCCTGATTCTTAACCAAATAGCGCATTATTGAGGTTTAATGATAGTAGAGCCTCTTGCAAAACAAACCCATACCATCGCCCCCTCCGATCCGGGATGCCCGGATGCTGTTAAGATCCGTTTGGCTCCGCCAGGCAGCCCTATGCCTCGACCAGCCGATCGTTCTCCCGGTAGTCCACCGGGCAGTCGATGACGGCCGGACTCGGATGGGCGAGAGCCTCCTTCAGGATCGGGGCGAGTTCGGCCGCCGATTCCACGCGGAAGCCCCGGCAGCCGAACGCGTCCGCCAGACGCACGAAGTCTGGGCTGCCGAACTCGACTCCCGCCGTGCGCTGGAACCGGTGCACCTGCTTCCAGGGGATGGACCCGTAGCCGTCGTCGCGAAAGATCAGGACCGTGACCGCGAGGCCCAGGCGCCTTGCGGTCTCCAGCTCCTGGACGTTCATCAGGAACCCCCCATCCCCGGTGACCGTCACGACGCGCCGTTCGGGGAAGAGCAGTTTCGCCGCGATGGCTCCGGGGAGCCCGATGCCCATGGCGGCAAAGCCGTTGGAGATGATCACCGTGTTGGGCAGGCGCGCCCCGTAGTGCTTCGCGACCCAGAGCTTGTGGGCCCCGACGTCGGAGATCACCAGATCCTTGGGGGCCAGCGCCGCCTCCAGATCCGCGAGCACGCGCGGGGGGAGCAGGGGGAAGGCGTCCGACCGACAGCGGTCGTCTCGTCGCGCCTTGGCGGGGGACTGCCGGTCCACCGGCGCCACGAGCACCGCGAGGAGCTCCAGCGCCTCCCGCACATCGGCCACGACTTCCACCGCCGGCTCGTAGTGCGCATCCACCTCCGCCGAGGTGAAATCGAGATGGACGATCTGGGCCTGGCGCCTGGGGTTCCACGTCCGCGGGCCCCACTCGACCGAGTCGTACCCCACGGCGATCACGAGGTCTGCCTCGAGAAGCCCTGCGCGCTCGGCGTCACCCCGGCCGAGCCCAACCGTCATCACGGCCTGCGGGTGGTCCGCCGGCACGATGCCCTCGGCCATGAAGGTATTCACCACCGGGATCCCCGCCCGCTCGGCGAGAAAACGGAGCTCCGTGGACGCGCGGCCGCGGACGACGCCGTTGCCCGCCAGGATGAGCGGGCGCCGGGCCTGGTTGAGGAGTGCTGCGGCCCGGGCCAGCGATGGCCGATCGGGCGAGGGACGCCGGGCCCGTTCGACGGTGAGCGGCTCGCCCTCCGCCGGCTCCTCGGCCACGTCCTCGGGCAACTCGATGTGGCAGACCCCGGGCTTCTCGTCCTGGGCGAGTTTGAATGCCTTCCGCACGACCTCAGGAATGGTGGCTCCAGTCTCGACCCTGGCGTTCCACTTGGTGTAGGGGCGGAAGGACTCGACGATGTCCACATACTGATGGGATTCCTTGTGCATCCGGTCACGGCTGGCCTGGCCGGTGATGGCCACGACCGGTGCCCGATCCAGGTTGGCGTCGGCCAACCCCGTGGCCAGGTTGGTCGCGCCGGGGCCGAGTGTAGCCAGGCACACACCGGCGCGCCCGGTGAGGCGCCCGTAGACGTCGGCCATGAAGGCCGCGCCCTGCTCGTAGCGGGTCGGGATGAAGCGGATGTTCGAATCGGCGAGGGCGTTGTTGAGGAGGTCGATCACCTCCGCCTCGATTCCCTCGCCGGCGAGCTGCTGGGCAGCCGCCAGGGCGAGGTGCAGCATCCGGCTGTATGAGACGATGGCCACGTCCTTACGGGGGCGCACCACCCGGGCTCCCTTCAGTGGGCGGACACCGTCCTCCTCAGGGACCTCCCCCTTCATCGGGTAGAGGCTCGCGTTCTCGAGAAAAATGACCGGGTCCTGACCACGGATAGCGGCCTTCAGCATCCCCCGTGCGTCGGTGGGGTCGGCGGGGGCCACCACCGTCGGCCCGGGGAAGTGGGCGTAGAACGCCTCGAAGCTCTGCGAGTGCTGCGCGGAGAGCTGGACCCCAGCCCCGTTCGGCCCGCGGATGACGAGGGGAACCGAGACCTGTCCGCCGGAGAAGTACCGGAGCTTCGCTGCGTTCTGGACGACACTCTCGTCCCGGTCCATCTCCTCGATGAGGGCCGTGCGGAGGGCGTCGCGGTAGGTCATCACGGCCATCGGCTACCCGTCCTCGGCGTAGACGTCCCGGTAGAGGTCTTTGGGTGGCGGCGCCAGGCTCTCCTCAGCAAACCGCACCGCCTCGGCCACCCACCGGCGGGCCTCCCCGTCAATCTCCGTGACGCGGGCCTCGTCGAGGGCCCCCGCGGCACGGAGCCGCACCTCGAAGAGCTTCAGGGGATCGCGCAACTTCTGCTCCTCGACCTCCTGCTTGGTCCGGCACGCCTGGATGACGTCGGCCGCCCCGTGTCCGGAGAAGCGGTAGGTGAGAGCCTCGAGACAGTAGGGCTTTCCCGTCTCCCGCACGGAGGCGAGGGCCCGCCTCGCGGTCTGGAGAACGGCGACCAAGTCCTGCCCATCAACCTTCTCGTGCTCGATGCGGTAGGCGCCGAAGCGCGAGGCGAGGTCGATCACCGCCGAATGACGCTCGACGGAGCTCCCCATGGCGTATTGGTTGTTCTCGATCACGTAGAGGACGGGGCAAAGCCCCTCACGGCCCCAGAGCCCGGCCATGTTCAGCGCCTCGTGGAAAGCACCGATGTTCATCCTCCTGTCCGATGTAGACGTGCGCATAGCCGCCGATCTGGCCCCGGCGGTAGGCCTGCTCCACTTCGTCCTCGAAGCGCCGGACGAGGAGCATCTGGCCGAAGAGCGCCTTCGGTTCCTCCTCGGTGAGGCCCGTCCCCTCCAGCAGGCCGCTCTCGGCCTCAAGGGCCCGCTCCCTCTTCCATTGAGCCAACTCTCTTACCGCCAACGCTCTCCTCCGCTACACGCCTTCGCGAGCCACGCTCGCCGCTAGTCGGGTCGCTTGCCCCGCAGTTTCTTGATCACCCATAGAATCGGGTCAAAGCAGTCGTCTACCATCCGTTCCTTGAGGGGAATGATGGCGTTGTCCGTGATCCGGATGTTTTCTGGACAGATCTCGGTGCAGCACTTGGTGACGTTACAGAGACCGATCCCCGCCCCGCCCTTGAGCAGGTCCGTGCGGGGCGGGGCCGCGTCGAGGGGATGCATCTCCAGCTCCGCCAGGCGCACGAAGAAGCGGGGCCCGAAGAAGACCTTCTTCTTGTCGTGGTCGCGGATCACATGACAGACGTCCTGGCACAGGAAGCACTCGATGCATTTGCGGAACTCCTGGACCCGGTCGATGTCCTCCTGCATCATCCGGTAGGTGCCGTCGGCCTGCGGCGGCTTCGGTGTGAACGGAGGAATCTGCTTCTCGACCTCGTAGTTCCACGACACGTCGGTCACCAGGTCCTTGACGAGAGGGAAGGTCTTCATCGGGCTGACGGTGATCGGCTCGCCTGCCGGGAAGAGGTCCATGCGAGTCATGCACAGCAACCGCAGCCGGCCATTCACCTCGGCGCCGCACGAGCCGCACCTGCCCGCCTTGCAGTTCCACCGCACCGCGAGATCACCGACCTGCGTGGCCTGAATGGCGAGGACGACATCCAGCACCACCATGCCCTGCCCGATGGGCACCCGGTACTCCTTGAACTCGCCCCCTTCCGCGTCGCCGCGGAAGATCTTCATGATGGCTTCGGTCATCCGCACCCATGCTTTCTCGAGCTTTCGCAGCCGCTCGGGCAATATGTGCTACCTCGTGGCCTCATCCACCCGAAAAATGTTCACGGCGGGTGGCTGGGTCATCAAGGCGCTAAACTCACGAATCCACTGGTGCGTTTCCTCGGGCGAGCCGATCGCAGTGCTCCGATATTCGTCCCTCCTTCCTCTTCGATGCAGGCGATGGCCGAGTTGTCCCCTGACCGAGCGTTTTGTCCCCTGGCGGATCCGCGGGTGGCCTGCCACCCTCGGTCACTCGCCAGGTCACCACTCCAGCTTCGAGATGTCCCGTTCGAAGAGGGCGCCGACGATCCAGTCCAGGGCGACCCGGATCCGGTTCTTCCACCCGATCAGCTTTCCGAGGAACACCGCGCGCCAGAGGAGCCAGGCAGGAAGGCCGGAGAAGGCGACGCCACCAATCTCCCCGACGCCATCGCCACTTCCGAGCGAGACCAGGTCTCCCTGATGGCGATAGACGAAGGGCTGCTTGGCGTGGCCTCGGAGCGCTCTGGCGATATTGTCGGCAACAGCACTGGCCTGCTGGACGGCCACCTGCGCCGTGGGCGGTAAGGGGGCCTGGAGGCGGAGATCCCAGCAGTGGGCGCAATCTCCTAGGGCGAAGACCCCTGAGAACGCAGGACACTCCAGATACTCGTCGACGATGACCCGCCCTAGTTTATCCTTCTCCACCGGCAGACCTTCCACAACGGGGTTCGCCTTTACCCCGGCTGTCCAGACGACGGTCTCGGCTGGGAGGACCTTGCCATCGGCCCAGGTGACCGCGCCGTCGCTCACCGCAGTCACGGGCGCGTGCAGTCGGACCTCGATCCCCTTCCGCCAAAGCTTTTCCAGTCCAAGCCAGGCCAACCGGTTGCTCACGCAGGGGATGATCCTTCCCGACGCCTCGGGCAGAACGAGGCGCACTTCGCGCTCATCGAGACGCGGGTAATTCGGGAGCAGCGTCTTGCGGATGAGGTCGTGGAACTCGGTCGCCAGCTCCACGCCCGTGCAGCCGGCCCCCACGAGGCAGAAGGTGAGGAGCCGTCGCCGCCGGCCAGGATCCTGCTCGATGTCGGCCCGCTCGAACACCTCCAGGAGATGGTTCCGCAGCCTGACGGCGTCCTTGAGGCTCTTGAGGGTAAACGCCTTCTCCTCGGCGCCGTCGGCCCCGAAGAAGTTCGTCGTGCTCCCCAGGCCGACGACGAGGTAGTCGTACCCCAGCTCGCCGTGATCGATCAGGATCTTCCGGCGCTCCAAGTCGATCGACCGGACCTCGGTTCTCCGAAAGTCCACGCGCGTCTTCCGGAAGAGCGGGCGGAGTGGCCTGACCACATGGCGGGGCTCGACGCTTCCCGAGGTGATTTCATGGAGCATCGGAAGGAACAGATGATAGTTCTGCCTGTCGAGGAGCACGATCCCCACGGACCGCTCGCGACGCAGCGCCTTTTCGAGATGGAGCGCCGCGTAGAGCCCGCCAAAGCCGGCCCCGACGATGACCACCTGTTTATCTGGCAATGGCGACCCCTTTCGATATCATGGCGGAACCCGTTCGGATCCCCTGGCGAAGACCTCGGATGCCGCGGGTGACTGCGGTGATAACCACCAGCATCAACTCCGAAAGGGGATCCAGACGAGGGTCCAGCGCCGATGCCTGCACGCCAGGCATCGAACCGCGCGCCCCGCTCCGAGGGAACGCACGAACACCTCCTGGCATTTTGTACAAGTGAACTCATACATTCACATGAGACTCGCTCCTCCCTTGGGCCAGATTCCGGCGCTTGTTAGGGCAAGGGCTATGCCAAGATTCACCCCGGCTCGCCGCGATTCGCTGTAACGTATGGAGAAAAAAGAGATGCAATACAGAAGCCGGATTCTGGCGCGCAGGAGGAACTAAGAAGAGAGAAGGACCGGGGGGTAGGCGTTTCGTCCCCTTGAGGGACGTTTTGTCCCTGGGCTGGGTCAGCGGGAAATACGATACGCCTTGAGCTTCCGGTTGAGCGTTTTCAGGTGAATGCCGAGGAGGCGAGCAGCCTCCGCCTTCCTCCCTTGGGTGCGCTCGAGGATCCGCACGATGTGGAGGCGTTCGACCTCGGAGAGCGTAAGGTGGCAGGGTTCTTCCGCTCGCGAGAACCGGTCATCCGTCCGCACGCTGATGGTGAGGTCATCGGGTCCAATGATGGGCTGCGGCGTAAGAATCACGAGACGCTCGATCGCATTGACGAGTTCTCGGACATTCCCGGGCCACGGGTGCTGGAGGAGGCACACCAGTGCCTCTTCGGAAACCACCTTCGCCTTCTGGCCGGGGAGACGGAACCGGTTCAGCAAGTGCTCGATCAGCAACGAGATATCTTCCTTTCGCTCCCGCAGCGGTGGGAGCACCAGGTTGATGACATTCAGGCGGTAGTGCAGATCCTCGCGGAAGCGGCCCCCCGTAATCTCCGCGGCCAGATCCTTATTGGTCGAGGCAAGGATTCGGACATCTACCTTGAAGGTGCGCGTGGCCCCCACCCGGCGAAGCTCGCCTTCATCCAGGACCTGGAGCAGCTTGGCCTGCATGGCGAGACTCATCTCCCCGACTTCATCGAGGAACAGGGTACCGCTGTCGGCCACCTCGAACAGGCCGGGCTTGGTGCTGACTGCACCTGTAAAGGCACCTTTTTCGTGCCCGAAGAGCTCGGTCTCGAGGAGCTGATCCTGAAAGGCGCTACAATTGACGGCCAAGAACGGCCCTGCATTGCGTCGGCTTCTCTGATGGATGGCGCGGGCGACTACCCCCTTCCCGGTTCCGGTCTCCCCCACGATCAAGACGTTGGCGTCGGTAGGGGCGATCCGCTCAATCGCCTGGAGCAGGGACTGGACCGCCGGGCTTCGGCCCAGGATGCGTGGCAACCCCTCCGCCTGGGCCACGATGCGCTTCAGGGCGACATTCTCCTTCTGAAGCTGCCTCTTCTCGGCCGCCCGCTTGAGGAGCTCGTCCAGCTCGGAGAGCCGCGCAGGTTTTGTGAGATAGTCGTAGGCGCCCAGCTTCATGGCCCGAACGGCGTCATCGATATCGGGGTAGCCGGTCAGGACAATCGCCTCCGCGGAGACGCCAGCCTCTTTCATGCGTTTCAGAGTCGCCATGCCCCCAATGCCGGGCATCTTGAGGTCCAGCAGGACCACATCGAACTCGCGGTCGTTCAACGCGTGGAGGGCCTCCTCCCCACTCTTCACGCACTGCACGGAGTGCCCCATCCGTCCGAGCTCGCTCTCCATTAGGGTGCGGAAGGGCTCCTCGTCGTCGACCACCAGCACCCCCATGATGCAGTGCACCTTTCCGTCATCGCCGTTGGATCGCATCTTATACCCCTACCTCTCCACCGGGAGTCTCACCGTGACGGTCGTGCCCTTACCGAGGCCTTCGCTCTGGATCTCGATAGTGCCCCCGTGCTGCTCGACGATGCTCTGACAGATGGGGAGCCCCAAGCCCGTCCCCTTGCCGACTTCTTTGGTGGTGAAGAAGGGATCAAACACCTTCGGTAAGTCCTCCGGTGGGATCCCGCAGCCCTCGTCGGTAACGGAGATCTGGACGTTCGCCGGTTGGTGCCGCTGATCTCCCGGCACCAGGTCGGCAGCGACCCGTACCTTTCCGGTACCTTTCATGGCGTCGAGCGCGTTGGTCAGGAGGTTCAAGAACAGCTGCTGAAGCATTTGGGCGTCGGCTTTGACCTGAACGGAACTCGCAAGCGACCCCACCAGGATCCGCTTGTTGCCCATGGCCGCCTGCCGATCGACCAAGGAGACCGACTCCACGATAAGCCTGCCAAGATCGACCGGTACAAAGGCGGGCTCGCGCTGCCGCGCGAAGTCCAAGAGCCTCCGCACGATGGAGGCGGCGCGGTCGACCTCGCCCTGCACCGTCCGGAGGAATCGAGGGAAGTCCTCGAACTCCTTGCTCGCCAACAATGTCTCGGTCTGAGAGCGCCGCTGAAGAGCCTCAACGAATCCCGCAATGTGGTTCAGCGGGTTATTGAGCTCATGAGCCAGCCCCGCGGCCAACCGACCGAGGGAAGCCAACTTTTCCTGCCGAAGCAGCAGGTCTTGGGATCGCTTCAGCTGCTGGTAGGAACGATGCAGCTGTTCGTAGAGGCTGGAATTTTCGATGGCGATCGCGGCCTGGGCCGCCAACGTCATGGCCAATGCCTCATCTTCTTCGCTGAATTCCTCGATACCCTGTTTCTCCGTGAGGTAGAGATTGCCAAACACCTTGCCCTTCGAGACGATCGGCACGCCGAGGAAGGACTTCATCGGAGGATGGTTCGGCGGGAGGCCGTGAGACCGGGGGTCGGTGGTCAGGTCCCTCAGGCGCAACGGCTTTGCCTCCTGCACAAGGACGCCCAGAATGCCCTTCCCGACCGGCAAGGGGCCGATCGCTCGTTTCGTCTTCTCGTCGATCCCCGCCGTGATGAACTGGCTGAGACCACCTCTTGCGTCCAGCACTCCGAGGGCCCCGTACCGCGCCTTTAGCACCTTGCAGGCCATGTTGGCGATCCGCCGAAGCACTGCCGTCAGGGAAAGCCTCGCGCTCAACACCATCCCCGTTTTCACCAGCGTCCGGAGTTGGTCGATCTCCCGTTTGTTCACGGTCTCGCGCGCCTCGACTACGGCGAGAACTGCTTGGGTCAGGAGGCGGTCCGCCATGCACGAATAAGCATCTAAGGCCGTCGCAAGACGCTCTGGATCAGCCGCAAATTTCTGAGAGAGGGATCGCCGATGCACATCGCTGAGCACCAAGAGCCCATCAGTGACCTTCGCACCGGGCAGTCGCGCTGCAATGGCCCGCCGGGCCATGGACTGGGCGTCTACGGTGGACGTCCCAGACTTGCGAGCTCCCAAGCCGACGCCGTAGAGGTCGAAGAGCGCGTGGGCGAGGGCCTCGACCTGGTGGGCGGCGAGGCCCTGAAGGAGCCCCTTCGCCCTCATCTGCCGGACCCACTGCCGGTGCAGCACGTCCCGGCGCGTTCTAAAGTGAGTGACGAGCTCTTCTCGTAACCTGCTGTTGCCCTTTCTTGTCTTGGGCATTTCAGGTCCTTCTCTAGCCGCTAATCTCCGTCGCATCAACCGGGGTGTCAAAGGCATTGAGTGCTAGCCCGGATTATTCACGAGAATAATCCGGGCTGTACGAAAATCGCATTAGTGTCAAGATCGCCTGTGCTTCATGAATATCGTCTGATGCTAAACAAACCGTCACGATTTGGAGTCATCTCCGGACAAAGATGCCAACACGCCGCCCCATGGCAACGCCGGGCCCTGCATGCGCCGG
>JBHIAB010000087.1:0-13092 GCA_046758385.1 Methylomirabilia bacterium
GAATCACGTCGCCGTTCCGGACAAGCGGTGCGCTGGCAAGCTTGTCCCTGAACGGATTGGGTGTCCGGTCAAGCTCGAAGAGGAGCCCGGTCGGCGAAAGGGCGAGAGGGTTCGGAGGGAGAGCGGCAGCGAGCTGTAAGCTGGCATAGAGCCCGACCGCCGACCCCCATACGTGTGGGTAGTAGGTGATCCCCCAGGTTGAAGCGAGTGCCCAGATCTTCAGGGCCTCGCTGAACCCGCCACAGGCGCAGAGGTCCGGCTGCAGAATGTCTACCGCGCGCCTCGCGATCAACTCCTTGAAGCCATAGCGCGTGTACTCCGCCTCCCCTCCCGCGATGGGGATCCTCAAGGCCTGCTTCACCTGGAGGTAGCCATCCAGGTCCTCCGGCACAACCGGCTCTTCGAACCAATAGATCTCGTACGGCTCGATCAACCGGCCGAGGCGGATCGCGTGCACGGCATCGTAGCCATGATTGGCATCCACCATCAGGTGTCGCTCCGCACCGATCGCCTCTCGCACGGCACGGACGTTCCGGAGGTCTTCCTCGATTCCGAAGCCGACCTTCAGCTTCATGGCGCGGAAGCCCTCGGCGGCGTACCCCTTCGCCTCCTCAGCCAGCGCCTTCGCTTGATCGGGAACGCGACGATGGTAGAGCCCCGTGGCATAGGCCTGCACCTCCGTTCGGAACACCCCACCGAGAAGCTTCGCGACCGGCAGGCCCAAGGCCTTTCCTTTCAGATCCCACAACGCGATGTCCAGGGCGGAAAGGGCCGCGATCGGCAAACCCTTCCTCCCGTAGTCCCGGAAGGCGTTGTACAACTCTTCCCAAAGGACGTGGGTGTCCAGAGGGTCTCTCCCCAGCAAACGCGGCGCGTAGAGCTCCTCGACGATGACCCGACTGCCGGCGGCCGGCCCATAGGCTTCCCCGAAGCCGCTGGTTCCCTCGTCGGAGATGACCTCGACCAGCATGGCCGTCCTGGTGTGATACCAGGCCTGTGAATAGGCGAAAGCCTCTTGCTCCGAGAGCTCCGCTCGCAAGAGGTAGGTCTTGATGTCTCGAATTCTCATCCCTGCTCCCCCCTCATGCTACCCAAGGCCGGAGTCGAAACGGACGGAGACGATGGACCGCTTCTTCAGAACGCTTTCCAGTCCGCGACGCAAGTCGGCCTCAGTCCGCGCAGCGAATCCCCACCATGCTGAGGCCGATGTCTGGCGGGTTGGTATGTTTGAGCGCGATGCCCAGCCCCCAAGGGTTGTTCCCCCAGCCGCCCCCGCGGAGCACTTCGTGATCGCCCCGGGCTTCGTCGGTCCACTCCCACACGTTGCCCGCGAGGTCCTCCACACCGGTGGGAGATCGCCCGAGAGGAAAGCTCCCCACGGGCGCCGTGTAGAGATAGCCATCGTGGGCATCGGCGCGGCAGCACTCGTCGCTCCCGTAGGAGGCTCGATAGACGCCCCCATCGCGCGGCGCAGCGCTGCCCCAGGGATACCGACGCCCATCGGCGGCCCCCGCGGCGCGCTCCCACTCCAGACCCCTGGGCAGGCGCTTGCCCCGCCACGCGCAGTACGCCCGTGCATCGTTCCACGAGACCTGCACGACCGGATGCCGCTCGAGCCCCACGATGGACGAGCCGGGCCCGTGCGGATGCCGCCAGTCGGCGCCGGGCACGGTGCGCCAGACACCTTCCCAGTGCCAGCCGACGCCGGAGCGCTCCGCGTCGGTGCGGTAGCCGGTCGCCGCGACGAAAGCGACGAACTCGGCGTTGGTGGATTCGTAGCGGTCGATGACAGCACCGCCGATGTCCACCATCTCCGAGCGCTCAGCGACGGCGGGCAGTGCCCCGACAATCGCTGAGATCGACCACCGCTCGTGGCCGGTGGCTGGTGCAGTCACGAGGAAGATGATCGCCGCGACTCGCGCCGTTACTCGGGGAGGGCGACACATACGAGCACCCTATGACGGCCGAGCCAGAGCGTCAAGTCAGGTGCTCAGCAGGTGAAAGACACAAACGCGGGGTTGTTTGAGGATGGTCGGGGTGAGAGGACTTGAACCTCCGACCCCCTGCGCCCAAGGCAGGTGCGCTACCAGGCTGCGCTACACCCCGACGCTTTGAAACTACACAGTTACGCGACGGGGGTCAACCCTACTGGTGGAGGCCAGCAGGGTGAAGAGCTCATGGCGAGGTCCATGGTTTCAGAGCCCCTTCGACTTTGAGACCGGAAACCCTCGCGAGCACTCCGTAGTCGCGATCGTGATGCAGCACCGTGAGGTCGTTGCGAAGAGCGCAGGCGGCAATCAGGCAGTCAACTCCGGAGCGAATTGTGTGGCCCGCTCGGCGCGCCGTTCGATACAGCTGAACAGCTTCGATAAAGACTTCTGCTCGCAGCGGGGATTCAACGATCGGCATTGCCCACAGGGCTTCGCGGGCCATTGCGAAGGCGCGCTCGTCAGCGAACCCTTGAAGGACCTCCTGCATAACAGGCAGGCAGGTGACGACGCTGTCGAGATCAATGACCGTCTCGGGACGGATACGGGGAGGCTTCCGGAATACCTCAATCCAGACCGAGGTATCAACGAGAACCACGTGTCGCTCGGCGCCGCCTCCCCGATGGACGATCGGCGCGCATCTCTGCCAGATCTCCCCGCCAGAGCCCTGAGCCAGCAAGATCCAGAATGTTCCGCGCCCGGGCTCGGCGCACGAAGTCGTCGAGCGCGCGCTCAACGGTCTTTGAGTACGTGCGCTCGCCGCTCACTCGAACCGCCTCCTCCAGGAGCTGCTCATCAAGCACAAGATTTGTACGTTTCATACACACAAGTTATATCAGCCGGAGTCCCAGTGTCAAGCATGCATTCAGGTCTGCGGTTACTGAGGTTTGAGCGTCTGAGGCCACGTCGAGAGGATCTGTCGGGCCTCGGCGACGGCTCGTCCCCGATGGCTGACCGAGTCTTTCACTCCGGGGGAGAGCTCGGCAAAGGTTCGCATGAGAGGCGGATAGAGGAAAATCGGGTCATAGCCGAAGCCGCTTGACCCCCGGGGTTCGGGAGTGATCACGCCCTCCACCACCCCCTCGACCACTCGCTCGATCCCTGAGGGATCAACCAAGGCGATCACGCAGCGGAAACGCGCCCTTCGTCGCTCCGGAGGCGCCTTCTGGAGCGCGTCGAGCAGCTTGGCACAACGCTCCGCATCGCTGAGCCCCGGACCTCCGTAGCGGGATGAGAGCACCCCGGGCTGGCCCCCGAGTGCGTCGACCTCGAGCCCTGAGTCATCGGCAAGCGCAAGGGCCCCCGCAATCCGGGCAGTCGCACGCGCCTTGCCCAGGGCATTGGCGAGGTAGGACCATTCTCCCTCCGGAGGCAAACGAGCCCCTTCGAACACGCTCAGTGGAATCATCTCGAACGGGATCTCCCCGAGGAGGGCTTCCAGCTCCCGCGCCTTCGCCGGGTTCAGCGTTGCCAGGACGAGGCGCGGCTTAGAGGACGAAGACCTGCTCGCCACGGGCTTCGAGCGCCCGCCGCTGCAAGGCCACGAGCTGAGAGATTCCGGTCGCGGCCAGGGCCAGCATCTCCTCGAGGCGCTCCCGCCCGAAGGGAACTTGCTCGGCCGTCCCTTGGACCTCCACGAACTGGCCCGCCCCGGTCATCACGATGTTCATATCGACCTCGGCCGAGAAGTCTTCCATATAGTCGAGGTCCAGGAGTGTCGCCCCGCCGACCACTCCCACGCTGGTCGCGGCCACGCAGTCGCGGATGGGCAGGCCGGGCAGGACCCCACTCTGCACCAGCTTGGCAAGGGCATCGGCGAGGGCGACGAACCCTCCGGTGATCGAGGCGGTGCGTGTCCCTCCGTCAGCCTGGATGACATCACAGTCCACCCAGACCGTGCGCTCCCCCATCTTGGCCATCTCCACGATCGCCCGGAGCGAGCGACCGACCAGTCGCTGGATCTCCTGAGACCGCCCTCCCGTCCGGTTGGTCTCCCGCGGCGTGCGCGTGGAGGTGGAGCGGGGAAGCATCCCGTACTCTGCCGTCACCCAGCCCTGGCCCTGCCCCTTGAGAAACGGAGGAACTCTGTCCTCCACCGAGGCCGTGCAGATGACGCGCGTGTCTCCGAATTCGACCAGGACCGACCCCTCGGCGTGACGGATGAAGTTGCGGCTGAGCTTGACGGGGCGAAGCTGGTCAGGCCGGCGCCTGTCGTGCCGGATCACCGGGACCCTTCGCGCGGCGAGACCTTCCGTTTCCGGTCGTAGGCGCGCTTGTAGTCGGCCAGGCCCACATAGATGGCCCGGGCCACCCCCTCCCGATGTGAGGAGCTCATGAGCCTCTGCTCTTCCTTCCTGTTGGTGAGAAAGCCGATCTCTACCAGAATGGCCGGCATGGCTGCCCCGCCGAGGACATAGAAGCCTGCCTGCTTGACGCCGCGGTTCGCCATCTTGAGTGACCGAGCCAGGGAGTCCAGAACCGTCTCGGCCAGGCGACTCGACTCTTCCATGAATTCGGACTGGGCAAGATCCCAGAGGATCGTCTTCAAAACGTCCTTGTTCGTCCGGGAGGCAGGACCCTCGAGCTGGATGACGCGGTTCTCCAGGGCCGCCACCTGCCTCGCCTCATCGTCGCTGGCCTCGGAGGAGAGGAAGTAGGTCTCCACGCCCCTGTGAGCGGTGCTCCGGTGGGCGTTGGCGTGAATAGAGACGAACAAGTCGGCTCCCTGGGCGTTGGCGAAGGTGGTCCGCTCCTTGAGCGGGACGAAGGTATCACGGGTTCGGGTCAGCGCCACCCTGATGCCCAGCCTTTCCTCCAGCATCCGCGCCAAGCGCTTGACCACGTCCAACACGACGTCCTTTTCCTCGAGCCCGCGGGGGCTGATTGCCCCAGTGTCACGGCCTCCGTGCCCAGGGTCCAGCACGATGAATCGTAGCGGCTGGACAGGAGGGGATGGCATCGCGGCAGGGGCTTCCCTGAGCCGGTAGAGATCAAGGACCAGGCGAAAGGGCTCTTCAAGGACCAGTGTCCGGGTCTCCGCGGGCGGGCTCTCGAGATCGATTGTGAGGGCTACCTCTCGCCCTCGCCGCTCGAGCTTGAGCCCATGAACCAGGCCGTCCGCGACCTCCGCGGTCCGGGGAGTATCGACCCGGAGCCCCGAGAGCACCACCCGGATTTCCCCGGGCTCCGAAGAGCGCGTCAGCGAGGCGTCAAAGCGACCGCTCCCTTCGAGCACCACCCGGGTGAAGGACGGATAGGAGCGAACCCGGAGGTCCTCGAGCGTGGCCCCTTCATGCGCCGCCTTCACCTCGGGCTCCGCCGGCGCCGCTGAAGCCCTCACCACCGTCACTCCGGGGAGGATCCGGGGCAGGAGTTCGGTCAAGAACTCCTCGGGAACCGCCCAGCCGCTCTTCAGCACCCGCGGGGGGGCCGAGAGTGTGACCGGCTTCGCATGCACGAGCACCCGGACTCGATCTCTCGTGAGTCGAACCGTCTGCTCGCCCAACTTGAAGACCGCCCGAGTCTTCTCGCGGTCCCAACGAGGCCTGACACCGAGCAGATGGGCCAGCAAATCCAGAGAGACGTAGGCAGCGCCCTCTTCCGTCATTATCACGGAGAGCTGGCCCCGGAGTTGCCCGTCGACCCTTACCACCAGGCTCTCTGCATAGGCGGGTTGCCCGAGCAGGCCAAGCACGAGACTCCCCACCACCCAGCCCAGAAGAACTTTTCGCATGGATTCGGTCATCTCTGCCGGCGCGGCCTATTCTAGCATTGCCACTGTTGCCCGCGAAAAACTTGACCCCGGAGGCCGGAATGAGAGCGTGTGTTGGGCGTGGACTGGGCTATGACACCGTGCGCCTTCCGACGTTCCTGCCATCCGATCTGTTGTCCGGCCCGACGAAATCGCCCGGGCCCGTCAGGGGGAGTGGGTCTTGGCCTCCGGGAAACACATAGCTCCGCATGCTCCAATGCGCGGCCGGGTCACCGCCCACGACGAGTAGCACTGGCTCGGGGCAGCGATACTCCTGGGACGCCGCGATCTGCTTGAGCTGATCAACGTCGACCGGGCTCGGGTGCGGAACTGCCCCGGGGTGGAAGTGCCACTCGCCGAGGTAATAATGCCGCCTGCGATGCCAAAGGCGATCCAGCAAGTTCTGGAGCCCGCGCACCCCTCTGTAAAACCAGGTTCGTCCGACACGCGAGTCAGAAGTGGGACCGGTCACTGCTGTGACCACCGCGCAGTCATGACGCTCCGTGTAGAAGCCGATGAGAATGCCTCCCGTCTCTCCGCGGTTCGCCGCCATGCAGAGATCTCGAATGGACTGGATCTCCTCTTCACCGAACCGGACTCCGAATCGACGATCGGAGGACCAGAACTCAATGGCCGCCATGCCGGTCCTCCGAAAGCAGCCGAACGCGAGAGAACAGGCCACCGTCGTATTCCTGCGCATACACCCTCAGCACGGGTTGCGTCGGTGGCGACGCGATGGCCCGCTCGATATCCTTGACCGCCACGGCTGCCATCATCCAGACATCATCGATCCTCGCGGGGAAGACCGGGCTCCAGCAGCCGATGCCTTCCCTCGGCAACTCCCGCCCTGCGTGCTCTTCGACTTCCTTCGCCAGCCAAGGCTGGGTCATCCGGACGAACGTCGGATGAGGAAACGAGCGACCGACGGCCGTGAAGCAGAACAACCGCCGGGCATCGAGCCCGAGAGAGACCGAGAAGAAGGTCTTCTCGCCGTTCCACTCGAAGGTCCCCAGCTCGTGGAGGACCTCATCGCTTCCCGTGCAGTCGATGATCAACTGGCATTCCCGAGCGCTCTCCTCATCCCCGTCGCCGAACTTCGGGAATTGGCCGTCGATGTGTCGGACCGAGGCATGCGGCGACGCTCGATTGAGCCGTTCAGCAAGGGCTCCTGCCTTCGTCTCATCGATTTCCGCAACACCCAGGGTGTGACGCACGAGGTTGCCCGCTTCAAGCGTGTCGTGGTCCATGATGGTGAGCTGATGCGCCCCCCCGCGTACCAACAGCTCGCTGAGCACCGAGCCGAGCGCGCCGGCCCCGAGTAACAAGACTGTCTTGGACCGGAGCGGTTCTGGCAATCTCCCCCGCGTCGTGATCTGCTCTCCGTGCCAGTTCTCAGAGATCAACCAATCCACCGGCCCCTCGCTCAGGAGCTGGGAACGGTCGCGCTGCCAGTAGCCGACCTCACTCGGTCCGAATCCGGCGGTGCTTTGCGTGCCGTGGGACAGCACGGGTAGTCTGAGGGCCTGCCAGTGCATCTGTCGGGGCGGTTCACCCACCCTCACGGGGACAGGGAACCCCACGAGGGCAATGTGGGGTTTGCCGTCACGCATGGACCCTACCATCGGCCTCAGGCAGTCGTCGAGCTCCACCCCCTGCGCCTCGCACGCTGCGCGCAGCTCCCGCCAGGTTGTGGGTATCTGATAGGGCGGAATGATCGGTGGCTCTTCGAGCCGGAGCCATATGCCGACGTGGACGCCCTCGGGCATGTTCACTTCCAACCCCGTCCCCCACGGCGGGCGGAGCAGCGTTCTCCCGGTGCTCGACCGAAACGCCTTGACGAGCAAGCGTTCCCGTTTGCTACGCAAGGGCACCAGATCAACGAACCCGAAGCGCTCGGGGGTCTCGTGCCACCGGGCAAAGGTCTCTATCCCCTCTGAGAACACCACGTGCGCTTGAGAGGCCGACGTGGGGAGGGCAGGCAGCTCACACGGGTCGCCCGCCCCGACCAGTTCCCCCTGCGAGGCAGCGGCAAGCCACGACATCGCCCGCTCGAAGTTCCACCGGAGACGGCCATGCGCGTCGTACGGCTCGGAGTCGTAACCGCGCCGCTCCACGGCGCGCATCCCGGTTCGAACGCAGAGGTCCCCGGTCCGCCAGAGTTGGCTCGCTGGACCCTCGGCGTTGTACATCTGGTGCGGGAATGTCTGGGTGATGCCGCCGGTCCTTGCAGGGTAGAACTCGATCACACCCCAGGGGTAGGCCGGGCTGACGAGGAGGTACCATTCCGTGGTGGCGGGGATGGGGCCGCCCGGAACGACATCCGCAGACAGAAGACAGTGAAGCACCCACTGCCCGGACCCCTCATCCCAGGCCCAATCCTCGAGGAGCACGACCCCGCTCATCCCCTCGAGCGCTCGCCTTCCGGCGAGGAGAGCGTCAGTCGGTTCCCGGCCTGGCGGCACTAGGCGTACCTACCGCCCCCGACTATGGACTTCTCCTTCCTGGGCGTGTACCCGCCCGTCCGGGGCCCGCCGCCGTCGGCCGGCAGCGTGGGGAATTTCTCCCCGAACAGCCGTCCCCACATCTCCGCGCTTTCCCCAGGGTCCTGCGAAGCGAGGGCTCCGCTCGCCGTCTCCGCCGCCTGGGAGATACGGGCGTGGAACGCGGCGAAGTCTTCGCCGGACATGCGGCGCAAGACATTCCGCGACACGCCGTGATCGGGCAGGTCCGGTGTGCGCTTCTGGGCGGCGTCGGGAGCATACCGGGCCGCGATCTCTTGCAGCGTTCGTGTGACGCCGGCCCCGACCGATCCGATGCCATCGGGGCAGCACGCACCCACGAGGTGCTCGATCGGATAGCCCGTCAGCTGCTCGAGCGTTTCCAGGTTGACGATCCGCCACCACTTGATCGCCTTGACGACGTTCACGTAGTGCCCGCTACACCGCTGGTTCTTGTCCCGTGTCCACTGGAGCTGCGCGAACGGCTGCGTCGGTGTCCACGCCTTGACCTCTCGATCGGGAACGTACAGGGGCGAGGGCATCCATTCGTCCTCCCGCGCCGCTCGCTCGAACAGCATGCGGGCGTCCGGCGTCGAGCGCGCGTCGGGCGGGACCCATGACTTCACCAGCCTCCAGTCTCCCGCTTCCTCCAGCGTGATCTCGGTGGTCACACTGGCCGCCGTGTACATCTCGGCTTCAGCCTCGATGGGCGCCGCAGTGATGACCAGGTCGAGATCGACGTGGGCCAGATTGATGCGGAACGATCGGCCCCGAGTCTCGTACTGGCCCCCGTAGTGCCGCTCCAGGAACGGCACGAATCGCTTCAGCGCCTCGGCCGGCGTCTGGCCGTCCCGGTCGAGCCGCGTGACGACCATGACGTCACCGCGGGCGCGCGCGCTTTCCTTGGCGCGGACGGCGGTCGCGCGGCGGTAGCTGCCGTGGAGGAAGCTGGCCACGACCATGGGCGCCAACTCCGCGTCCTCCTCCAGCTGCTTTCGGAGCGTGCGGTGACCGATCCTCAGATCGTTGATCTGGGTCCCGGTCAAGCGGAGTTCACGCAAGAAGTCCGTGAAGTACAGCGGCAGATCCATAACTCCGAACCCTCACCTACCTCCTTACGCTGAAACCGCCCTCCCGGCCCCCAATCCTCGAAGCCCAGGAGAGCGGCTCGACTGCACTGAATTTGGTGGAGGCGGCGGGAATCGAACCCGCGTCCGGAAACCCTCAGCGTCAGGCCTCTACATCCGTAGCCGACATTTTCAGTCTCGCCGCCCTGCGCTCCTATCGGCGGGATCACCGGGCAGCCAGCCTCACTTGTTCTCGCCCCTCACCCTGAGGCCAGGATCAGGGCCAGCCTCCAGTTTCTGACGCCCCAAGTCCGGACCCTGGTGGCCCAACCCGGCGGGACGTGGCCGTTTTAGGCGGCCAGTGCTAGCTGTGTGTCGGCAGCTATAACCGTCCTCTCTGTTTTACGAGGGGAGAGGACCTCGAGATGCCACCTGCGCCTCGCTGATCCCCGTCGAAGCCTGTCGCCCCCTCCTTTCCTTGTAAATGTAAGCGACGCATGCGCCTGAAGGGATTAGAGACCGTCAACGCTCCCAGGATGCGGCGCGGAAGCGGCCGCGCACGGCCTTGTCCATCTCCCGTCTGGCCTCACGTTCGCGAAGGGTCTGGCGCTTGTCGTAGACTTTCCTTCCTCTGGCCAGAGCCAATTCCACCTTTGCGCGAGCCCCTCTTTTAAAGTATAGACGAAGCGGTACCAGGGTCAACCCTCGCTCCAGGGTCTTCCCCATGAGCCGGTTGATCTCTCGCCGGCGAAGGAGGAGCTTGCGCTTACGATCCGGGTCGTGGTTGACGTGGGTCCCATGGCGGTAGGGACTGATGTGACACCCCACGAGCCAGACTTCCTCGCCGTCTACGCGGGCATAGCTGTCCTTGAAGTGGGCCTTCCCCTCCCGAAGTGACTTCACCTCGGTCCCCAGCAGCGCCAGGCCGGCCTCGTAGGTCTCAAGGATCTCGTAGTCGTGTCTGGCGCGTCGGTTGGTGGCGACGGTGCGGTCCTGCGCTGTCCGGTCCCCTTGACTTGGAGCCATCGGAGTGTAGTATCGTTAGGGTCATCGAGCCGAAGTGGCGGAATTGGCAGACGCGCTAGGTTCAGGGTCTAGTGCCCGCAAGGGTGTCGGGGTTCGAGTCCCCGCTTCGGCACCAACCCTGACAGGCACTTAGCGGCCACCTCCCATCATAGCCCGGCGATCCCCCTTGAGCCAGTGCTAATAGAGGTGTCACTCCGCAGGCGGGACGCAAAGGCATGCCCCAGGGTCATGGAAGTGAGGGTCCCGAAGCTCTGCGGCGTTCGCCCAGGGGGGGAAGCGGTGGCTCACCTTCCGGCAGCCGGGAAAGACCAAGGGCTCCCCGAGCTTCCCGGGAACGCGCCTCAGCGCGTCGCGAACGAGGGAGTTCATCGGAATGAGCGGGGCGCCTTCACGGGCGCCCTTCAGCGCAAACCGGGGAAGCTCGAGGTGGCCGCCGGTGGCACCCTGTTTCTGGACGAGGTGGCCACCCTCAAGCTGGAGTTTCAGGCCAAGCTCTTGCGGGTCCTGCAGGAGCGTCGGTTCGAGCGCGTCGGCGGGACCCGGAGCATTCCGGTGGACGTCAGGATCATCGCGGCGAGTAACACCGACCTCAGGCGGGCCGTCCTGGCCGGGGCCTTCCGCGAGGACCTCTACTACTGGCTCAACGTCATCCCGATCGAGGTGCCGCCGCTTCGCCGGCACCGCGAGGACGTCCCGGCCCTCGCCCGCCATTTCATCAGGAAGTACGGCGGGCCCGGTGCGGGAGATCGCCCTCGATGCCCTGGAGGTGCTCCAGGACTACCTCTGGCCCGGCAACGTCCGGGAGCTGGAGAACGTGATCCAGCGGTGCTGCGTCCTCACCCGGGGGCCGGTCATCCGCCTCCAGGATCTCCCGATGGACCTGACGATGAAGGATCCGGCTGATCCTCCGCGTGCTGGAGGCGACCGGCGGGAACCAGAGCCGGGCCGCCGAGCGCCTGGGCATTCACCGTAATACGCTCCAGACCAAGCTGAGAGGCATTCCCCGCGCCGGCCAGCAGCAGGCGGATCCGCGCCCATCCGGCGAACCCGGCTGATCGGAGCCCCCAGCCGGCCCCGTTGCTGCACATGAACCTGTGCAGCACTGCCCAGAGTCTGTCCAACACCAAGGCGCCGGGCTCCTGGCCCCGGGGCCCGAGATCACCTCCTCGGACCTCGGGCTCTCCCCGGCAGGGGAGCGCCAGACCCATCCCTCCGCAGGCGTCCGCCCCCTCGGTTGTCGGCTCTCTCCTTGACAGGCTCTCCATCTGCTCCGTACCCTTCGCGTACTACCCCTCGCAAAGAAGGAGCCAGGGGGAATGGGGCGCACGGCAGCGGGCCACGTCCCTCCCACGCGTGAGGGCCTTTGTGGTTCCCAACGCGGCCTGGTGGCCGCAACCAAGCCGAGGCGACTCGGCTGCGCCGCTTCGCCTCGGACCGACCGGGCATCTCATCTGGTTGCCGGCCGGGACCACGATCGAATATCGGTGGGCGTCCTGGGACCGAGGCGGCTGACCCTGGGCGTGGCGATCAGGGACCCGATGGGACCACGCGTTCCGCCGAGTCCGTCCCGGGGAAGGATCGGATGTCTTTCTAGATCGAGGATTTCCCGCGCGCGCAAACCTTCGCCGACCGGTTCGTGACCGTGGGGTGGGTGGACCTCCTGCAACGCTATGCCCGCCGGGTCAACCCCCTGCTGGGCGATCTGCTCCACCCGATGCAGTACTACTGGGTGACGGCCCAAGCCGAGTACTCCACCGATCTGGTGTTCAAGAGCCGCGCGCAGCTGCGCGACCTCGTCCCGCGGCTCCTCGAGCACAGCACGCGCTCCTTCACCGCGCAGGATGTGCTGGCCTTCCTCGGCCGCAAGCTCCACGGCAAGGAGGAATTTCGCGTCCGGCGGCGGGTGCGCCGCCGCGGTCGCCGCAAGACCGACTGGGTCCCGTTGAGGAAGAGCGTGGCCTACCTCTTCCGCTATCGCGAGATCTCACTGCAATGCAACTCGCGGTACCTCGCCGCCCTGGCCCACCCGTGCATCATGAAAATCTGCTACCATCAGCGCGGCTGTCGTCCGGCTGATGTCGCATCTTACTGATACCGCTGAGTCCGCTATCAGTTTGACGTGGGAGCTTTCGGCACCCCGCATTGGGCCTCTGAGCCCGCCGGGCAGAATCGCGATCGAGGAGGCTCCTCCGGACGGCGGCGACATCTCTCGAGGAGGGCGCGCCATGGAGCAGTCGTGACCATCGCCCCGAAGTAAGCTTCCCTCCCCCGCTTCCGCCTTCGCCGCATATTCCCCGAACTTGACGGCGATCGTTAGAATTGATAGCATTCATCGCGTGAATGAAATCTATTCAAGACAAGAATTGATTTATCGCCCTCGGTGGATCACTCCTCTGATTCAAGCCGCGGTCCAAGATCACCCTGTGGTCGTTCTGACCGGGGCCCGTCAAGTCGGCAAAAGCACCCTTCTCCAGCACGAGAAACCGTTCTCCGGGTGGCGCTACATCAGCTTGGATGATTTTGATGTCCTTCACCAGGCGGCGCGGGATCCGGCGGCGCTCTGGGCGAGAGAGGATCGGGTGGTGCTCGATGAAGTGCAGAAATCACCCCGTCTCCTTTCCGCCGTCAAGCAGACGGTCGACCGGAGACGCCCAAAGGTCTCCTTTATCCTCTCCGCGTCGGCGAATCTTCTCCTGATGCATCAGGTCAGCGAGAGCCTCGCGGGTCGGGCGGTCTACTTCGCCCTCTCCCCAATGACCCAG
>JBHIAB010000088.1:0-13047 GCA_046758385.1 Methylomirabilia bacterium
GCTTTGCCCGCGCAAGCTGAAGGGGGAGGTTTCGGAGGGGGCCGCCGAGGCCCCCTCCGAAGATCAAGCGCGGGCTTGGCCCGCGCAATCGTTGGGGGGAGGTTCGGAAGGGGGGCGAAGCCCCCCTCCGAGGTAAGACATGGCAGCGAGGGTGAAGGTTCCAGCGGGCGAGAAGATCGCCATCCAGCACGGGAAGCTCCAGGTGCCGGACCAACCCATCATCCCCTTCATCGAGGGCGACGGCACCGGCCCCGACATCTGGCGTGCCGCCGTCCGCGTCCTCGAGGCCGCGGTCGCCCAGGCGTACGGCGGACGGAAGCGGATCGCCTGGTGCGAGGCCTTCGCAGGCGAGAAGGCCCGGGCCGTGTACGGCGCGGATTGCCCGCCCAACCTGCTTCCCACGGAGACCGTCGACGTCATCCGCGAGTACCTGGTTGCGATCAAGGGGCCTCTGACGACCCCTGTCGGTGCGGGGTTCCGGAGCCTCAACGTCACTATGCGCCAGGAGCTGGATCTCTACGTCTGCCTCCGCCCCATCCGCTACTTCAAGGGCGTCCCCTCGCCGGTCAAGCGCCCGGAGAAGCTGGACATGGTGATCTTCCGGGAGAACACGGAAGACATCTATGCCGGCATCGAGTGGGAGGCGGAGAGCGCCGGGTGCCGGAAGGTGATCGACTTCCTCCAGCGCGAGATGGGTGTCAAGAAGATCCGCTTTCCCGGAAGCTCGGCCATTGGGATCAAGCCGATTTCCCGCGAGGGGTCAGAGCGGCTGATCCGCGCGGCCATCCGCTATGCTCTCGAACACGAGCGACGGTCGGTCACGCTGGTCCACAAAGGAAACATCCAGAAGTACACCGAGGGCGCCTTCATGCGCTGGGGGTACGAGCTGGCGAAGCGCGACTTCTCCGACCGGATGGTGAGCTGGGAGGAGTGCGGCGGCAAGCCTGCTCCGGGCAAGATCCTGATCAAGGATGCCATCACCGACGCGTTCCTCCAGCAGATCCTCACACGCGCGGACGAGTTCGACGTCATCCCGTGCCCCAACCTGACGGGCGATTTGATCTCGGATGCGCTGGCCGCTCAAGTCGGCGGCATCGGCATCGCCCCCGGCGGCAACATCAACTACGAAAGCGGCCACGCGCTCTTCGAGGCGACCCACGGCACCGCCCCCAAATACGCGGGGCAGGACAAGGTGAACCCGGGGTCGGTGCTCCTCTCGGGAGAGATGATGCTCCGATACCTCGGGTGGACGGACGCCGCCGACCGGATCATCGCGGGGCTCGAGCGGACGATCCAGCAGAAGGTGGTGACGTACGACTTCGCCCGGCTCATGGAGGGGGCGAAGGAGGTGAAGTGCTCGGAGTTCGCCACCGCGATCATCGACAACATGAAGACGCGATAAGAGGAGTAGACCGTGCGACCGAAGGTAACCGTGGTCGGAAGCGGAAACGTGGGGGCCAGTGTGGCCCAGTACATCGTGGAGAAGGAGCTGGCCGACGTCGTCCTCACCGACGTCATCGAGGGGCTGCCGCAGGGGAAGGGGCTGGACCTCCTGGAGGCCGGCCCGATCCACGGGTACGACTGCCACCTCGTCGGCGCCAACGACTATAAGGACACCGCCGATTCGGACATCGTGGTGGTGACTGCCGGCCTGACCCGCAAGCCGGGCATGAGCCGGGACGACCTGTTGTTCAAGAACGCCGACATCGTCCGGGGCGTAATCAAGGAGACCAGCCGCTCCTCGCCCCGGGCGATCCTCGTCGTAGTGACCAACCCGCTCGATGCGATGGCGTATGTGGCCTGGAAGGCCTCGGGCTTCCCCAAGGAGCGCGTCATCGGGATGGCGGGTATCCTGGACTCGGCACGCTTTCGGACATTCATCGCCCAGGAGCTCGACGTCTCCGTCGAAAACGTCACCGCGTTCGTCCTGGGTGGGCACGGCGACAGCATGGTGCCGCTCCCCCGCTACTCCACCGTCGCCGGGATTCCGATCACGGACCTGCTCCCCAAAGCGCGGATCGAGGCGCTGGTCCAGCGGACCCGGGACGGGGGCGCCGAGATCGTCAATCTCCTCAAGACCAGCGCGTTCTACGCCCCCGGCGCCTCCGTGGTGGAGATGGTGGAGGCGATCCTGAAGGACAAGAAGAAGATCCTTCCGTGCGCGGTCCTCCTGGAGGGGGAGTACGGGATCCGCGACCTGTTCGTTGGCGTCCCCGTAAAGCTCGGGCGTCGCGGCGTGGCGCAGATCATCCAGATCACGCTCACGCCGGAGGAGGATGCGGCGCTCAAGCGCTCGGCGGCCGCGGTGCGCGAGCTCGTGGAGAAGCTGAAGCTCTAGCTCATGCTCAGACGCCTGCTGAGGGATCAGCACGGTCAGGTTTCGGGCGCGGCGACGCTCCGGACCGATGCCTGGTGGGTCGAGCCGCTACTCATCGTGCTGGGGCTGGGCGGCTTCATCGTCTACTCGACGTGGGCTGCCTTCCAGAACGCCCACTACTACGTCGCGCCCTACCTCTCGCCCTTCTACTCGCCCTGCCTCGCGGCCAACTGCGAGCACGTGAGCCTTCCGCTCCTCGGGCCGTGGTGGACGTGGTCCCCTGCCTTCTTGATCCTCTGGGCACCGGCCCTCTTCCGCCTCACGTGCTACTATTACCGGAAGGCTTACTACCGGTCGTTCTGGTGGGCGCCGCCAGCGTGCGCCGTCCGCGACGCGCGCGCGGGCTACAGTGGCGAGACCCGCGTCCCCCTCATCTTCCAGAACGTCCATCGCTACATCTTCTACATCGCCGTGGTGTTCATCGTCATTCTCACCTGGGACGCCATTCTTGCCCTCCGCTTCCCGGACGGGGTGGGCGTGGGTGTTGGCACGTTGGTGCTTTGGGCCAACGTGGTGCTGCTCGGGCTCTACACCTTCTCGTGCCACTCCTGCCGGCACCTGTGTGGTGGGCATGTGGATGTGTTTTCCAAGGCGCCGGCGCGCTACGGGGTCTGGCGGGTGGTGAGCCGGCTGAACGAGCGGCACCCGGTCTTCGCGTGGCTCAGCCTCTGCAGCGTGGCCCTGGCTGACCTCTACGTGCGCCTCGTTTCCATGGGAGTCATTGTCGACGTGAGGATTTTCTGATGGCACTCGATCAGTACGAAACCCACGAGCACGACGTCATCGTCATCGGGGCCGGCGGGGCCGGGCTCAGAGCCGCCATCGAGGCCTCGGCGCAAGGCGTCCGGACGGCGTTGATCTGCAAGTCGCTCCTCGGCAAGGCCCATACTGTGATGGCCGAGGGCGGAATCGCCGCGGCGCTCGGCAATGTCTACCCCGAGGACAACTGGCAGGTTCACTTCCGCGACACTATGCGCGGCGGCAAGATGCTCAACAACTGGCGGATGGCGCAGCTCCACGCCCAGGAGGCGCCGGCCCGGGTCCTGGAGCTCGAAGCGTGGGGGGCCCTCTTCGACCGCACCGCGGATGGGCGGATCCTCCAGCGGGATTTTGGCGGCCATAAGTATGCGCGGCTGGCTCACGTGGGAGACCGCACCGGTCTCGAGATGATCCGCACCCTCCAGCAGCACGCCGTGCACAAGGGGATCGACGTCTTCATGGAGTGCACGATCGTTCGCCTCCTGAAGGACGGCGAGCGGGTGTGCGGCGCCTTCGGCTACTGGCGCGAGAGCGGGCGCTTCGTGGTGTTCAAGGCCAAGGCGGTGGTGCTGGCGACGGGCGGCATCGGCAAGGCCTGGAAGTTCGGGACCAACTCGTGGGAGTGCATCGGCGACGGGGTCGCCCTGGCCCTGGACGCCGGCGCGGACCTCATCGATATGGAGTGCTACCAATTTCACCCGACGGGCATGGTCTGGCCTGTGAGCGTGCGCGGCATCCTCGTCACCGAGGGAGTCCGAGGGGATGGCGGGACGCTCAAGAACGCCTTGGGCGAGCGCTTCATGTTCAAGTATATTCCGGGGTTCTTCCGCGCGGAGACCGCCGAGACGGAGACGGAGGCCGACCGCTGGTACACCGACAAGAAGAACAACCGGCGGACCCCCGACCTCCTCCCCCGTGACGAGGTCGCGCGCGCGATCAACGTGGAGGTCAAGGCTGGACGGGGAAGCCCCCATGGTGGAGTCTTCCTGGACATTGCCTCTCGGCGGGACCCGGAGTACATCAAGCGCAGGCTCCCCAGCATGTATCACCAGTTCAGGGAGTTGGCGGATGTGGACATCACCAAGGAGCCCATGGAGGTCGGGCCGACCGCCCACTACATGAACGGAGGGGTGCGCGTGGATGCCGACACCGCGTCTACAGCCGTTCCGGGCCTGTTTGCCGCTGGCGAGGTCGCCGGGGGCCTGCACGGCGCAAACCGCCTCGGTGGAAACTCGCTGTCGGACCTCGTGGTCTTTGGCCACCGCGCCGGACTCTACGCCGCCAAGTACGCGCAAAAGTTTGCCGGGACGCTGACCATCGACGCTGGTCAGACAGAGGCCATTGCCCGGGAATGTCTCGCCGCCTTCGGGCGGGCAGGGGAGGAAAATCCCTACGCCGTCCATCAGGACCTCCAGGAGTGCATGCAAAGCCTGGTGGGAATCATCCGAACCGAGGGGGAGCTGAAGAAGGCCCTGGAGGAGATCGCCGCCTTGAAGGCGCGGGCCCAACGCGTCAGGGTGGAGGCGACCCGCCAGTACAACCCGAGCTGGCACCTGACACTGGATCTCCACTCGCTTCTCACTGTTTCTGAGGTGATCACTCTGGGGGCGCTGGAGCGGAAAGAGAGCCGCGGTGGGCACACGCGGGAAGATTACCCGAAAATGGATCCGGAATTCGGGAAGGTCAACATGGTGGTGCGCGCGGTACGGGGGGAACTGACGGTCTCGCAGGAGCCTGTTCCGGAGGTCCCGGACGACCTGAAGAAGCTGCTCGAGGGAGAGAAGTAAGTGGCCGACGCGGTCATGTGTGTCTGGCGGGGCGCCGCCGCCGCCGGTGGCTTCAGGGAGTACCGTGTCCCCTTCGAGGAGGGGATGGTGGTCCTGGACGTGATCCACCGCATCCAGGCCACTCAGGCCCCCGATCTGGCGGTTCGCTGGAACTGTAAGGCCGGAAAGTGCGGCTCGTGCAGCGCGGAGGTTAACGGCCGGCCGCGCCTCATGTGCATGACTCGGATGAATATCTTCGCCTCCGGAGAGCCCATCACGGTGGCGCCCATGAAGGCCTTCCCCCTGATCAAGGATCTGGTGACCGATGTGTCCTACAACTACCAGGTCGCCAGGCAGATTCCTGCGTTCAAGCCGCGGGCGCCGGAGCCGGACGGCACGTACCGGATGATGCAGGAGGATATCGACCGGGTGCAGGAGTTCCACAAGTGCATCGAGTGCTTCCTGTGCCAGAATGTCTGCCACGTCCTCCGGGATCACCCCGACACCAAGGGGGCCTTCGCCGGGCCGCGCTTCTTCGTGCGCATCGCCGCGCTGGAGATGCATCCCCTGGACACCCACTCGCGCACCGATCTCCTCCGCGCCAGGGCGGGGATCGCCTTCTGCAACATCACCAAGTGCTGTACCGACGTCTGCCCCGAATCGATCCACATCACGGACAATGCCATCATTCCGCTGAAGGAGCGCGTGGTGGACGACTACTTCGACCCGATCGCGTGGGTGATCAAGAAGCTCACCAGGGGAAAGCCGCAAGCCGTTCGGCGCTGAGCGATCAGCAATCCGTTCGAGGGGTGGTCACGCCTCATGTTCCCCGCGGCATCTCGTTGAACACGTGAACTATCATGAAGGTCCACGAGTTTCAGGCCAAGGAGATCTTGCGGCAGTTCCGCGTGCCGGTGCCGGCCGGCGAGGTGGCTGAGACCGCCGCCCAGGCACGGGCCATTGCCGAGCGGCTTTCGAGCCGCGTGGTGGTCAAGGCCCAGGTGCACGCGGGCGGCAGGGGGAAGGGCGGTGGCATCAAGCTCGCGGCCACTCCCGAGGAGGCCGAGGCTCATGCCAAGGCCATTCTCGGCATGCGGCTCAAGACCCCCCAGACGCCTCCTGAAGGGATCGAGGTCAAGCGGGTCCTGGTCGAGGAAGCGGGACAGATCGCCCAGGAGCTCTACCTGTCCGTGACTCTAGACCGGGCCAGGAGCTCCCTGGTCGTCATGGCCTCTGAGGCTGGCGGGATGGAGATCGAAGAGGTGGCCGCGGCCTCGCCCGAGAAGATCCTGAGGGCGTGGGCCGATCCTGCCATCGGTCTCCAACCGTTCCAGGCCCGCAATCTGGCCTTCGCCCTGGGGTTCACGGGCGACCTGCACAAGAGCTGTGTGGCGCTCATCATGAATCTCTTCCAGGGCGTGGTGGCCAGAGACTGCTCCCTGGCCGAGATCAACCCCCTAGCGGTCACCACCGATGGCCGGCTTCTGGCCATGGACGCCAAGCTCAATTTCGACGACAACGCCCTCTTCCGCCGGAGGGAGGTCGCGGCCCTTCGGGACATTCACGAAGAGACGCCGCTGGAGGTGGAGGCCTCCCGCCACGGGCTCAACTACGTGAAGCTGGGCGGCAGCGTCGGCTGCATGGTGAACGGGGCCGGCCTGGCCATGGCTACCATGGACATCATCAAGCTGGCTGGCGGCGAGCCGGCCAATTTCCTCGACGTGGGAGGGGGGGCCTCGGCAGAGCAGATCGAGAACGCCTTTCGGATCCTCTCTTCCGACACCAATGTCAAAGCGGTGCTGATCAATGTCTTCGGGGGCATTCTGCGCTGCGACCGGCTGGCCGAAGGTGTCATCGCGGCGGTTCGGAAGCTTGGCCTCACCCTTCCCGTGGTGATCCGGATGGAGGGGACCAACGTGGAGGCGGGCCGGCAGATGCTGGCCGCCTCCGGCCTCAACTTCACCAGTGCCAGCAGCATGGGGGAGGCCGCCGAAAAGGTGGTCGCGCTGGCCGGGGCAGCAGCACGATGAGTCCTCTGCCCAAAGCCACCCTGTCGGCGGACAGTTGTGACCCCTTTCGAGCGCGGGCTTTGCCCGCGCAGGCACTTGAGTTGGTCGCCTGCGCGGCTGCGGGGCCCAGCCCGCGGCCGCCGCTCGGCTCCCACTGCAGCGGGGGGAGGTTCGGAAGAGGGGCGGAGTCCCCTTCCGAGGACACATGAGCATCCTGGTTGACAAAGGCACGCGAGTGCTCGTCCAAGGAATCACGGGACGGGAGGGCTCCTTTCACGCCCAGCGCTGCCGTGAGTACGGCACGCAGGTGGTGGGGGGCGTGACCCCGGGGAAGGGTGGCACCACCCACGAGGGGTTCCCGGTCTGGAACACTGTCGAGGAGGCGGTCAGGGCCGAGGCGCCGACCTGTGCGCTGATCTTCGTGCCCCCGGTGGCGGCAGCGGATGCCGTCATGGAGGCGGCGGGCGCGGGCATTTCCCTGGTGGTGTGCATCACCGAGGGCATTCCGACGCTGGACATGGTGCGGGCCAAGACCTTCCTGGCCGGCCATCCCTCTCGCCTCATCGGCCCCAACTGCCCCGGGGTCATCTCGCCGGGCAGGGCCAAGGTGGGGATCATGCCAGGCCACATTCACAGAGAAGGGTACGTAGGGGTGGTGTCTCGCAGCGGCACGCTGACCTACGAGGTGGTCCACCAGCTTTCCCAGCGGTGGATCGGGCAGTCCACCTGCGCGGGGATCGGCGGGGACCCTGTCATCGGGACCACCTTCGTCGATGTCCTTCGCCTCTTTCAGGCCGATCCCGACACCCGCCTGATCGTGCTGATCGGCGAGATCGGGGGCACTGCCGAGGAGGAGGCGGCGGAGTATATCAAGACCCATATCACCAAGCCCGTGGTGGGCTTCATCTGCGGCCAGACCGCGCCCCCGGGGCGCCGGATGGGACATGCGGGCGCCATCATCGCGGGCGGAAAAGGGACGGCTTCCGAGAAGATGGCGGCCCTCGAGGCCGCGGGAGTCACGATGGTCAGAAGCCCGGCGGACCTGGGCGCCACCGTCGCGCGCGTCGGCCGGGAACGGCTCGGGGGTGTGCTCACGGGTGTCCGCTGAGCCATGGCTTCAGAGCGCACACTCGTCATCGTGAAGCCCGACGCCATGGCCAAGGGCGTGGCGGGGGAGATCGTCTCCCGGTTCGAGAGAGTCGGGTTCAAGATCCTGGCTGCCAAGATGGTCCACTTGACTCTCGAGCAGGTCCAAGGCTTCTACATCGTTCACAAAGACCGCCCTTTCTACGCTAGCCTCTGCGCCTTCATGACATCGGGTCCCTGTCTCTCCATGGTGCTCGAAGGGGAGAATGCCATCGGCCGGGTGCGAGAGCTGATGGGGGCCACCGACCCGGGGAAGGCGGCCCCGGGAACCATCCGGCGCGACTTCGCCGCCTCCATCGAGGCCAACGCCGTCCACGGCTCGGATTCCCCGGAATCGGCGGCCTTCGAGATTCCCTACTTCTTCGATGCCCTGGAGGTCTGGTCACGGGGGCCGGGCGGATGACGCGGGCGACGGCGCGGGAGATCGGCCAGGTCCGCGAGCAGTGCCGCTCTCTCCACCATCTCGTCGTCGTGGGCGGTCCCCGGCGGGGCAGTGGGTGGCTCCGAGTGAGGTGGAAGGATGCCTGACGGAACATCCGGCGGTGCTCGAGGCTGGGGTGATCGGGAGGGAGGATGCTGAGGGCCTTACCAAGCCCCATGCCTTCGTGGTCCTCGAGGACGGATTCGTCCCCTCCGAGGCGCTCGGGGACGAGCTCAGACGGCATGTTCGCGAGCGACTGGCGGGCTACAAGGTCCCGCACTGGATGGAACTGGTGCCTGAGCTTCCCAAGACCTCCACCGGAAAAATTCAGCGTTTTCAGCTTCGGCGCCAACAGCTCAAACACTAAGCGGAGAGACGGGCCCTCGCGTTCCGAGCGCTGGCTCCGCCCGCGCAACGCGGGGGGAAGTTCGGAAGGGGGGCGGAGCCCCCCTCCGAGGAAGAAGCTACAGCCACGTGTGGCCACCGCGCGTTGCTGAGTCCCTCGTCCCTTTGCTATCATCGATCCGTTGTGGCGCCCCTCTTCGGAAAAATCCTGATCGCGAACCGCGGCGAGGTTGCCGTGCGTGTGATCCGGGCGTGCCGGGAGCTCGGGATCACCACTGTCGCCGTCTTCTCCGAGGCCGACCGCGAGGCTTTGCATGTGCTGATGGCCGATGAAGCGTATCTGATCGGTCCTCCGCCAGCCAGAGCGAGCTACCTCGCCACGGAGCGGCTGATCCAAGCCGCCAAAGCCTCGGGGGCCGAGGCGGTCCACCCTGGATATGGTTTTCTGGCGGAGAGGGCGGACTTCGCCGAGGCGTGCCGTCAGGCCGGGTTGACCTTCATCGGTCCTCCGCCCTCCGCGATCACTACCATGGGGGACAAGACCGCGGCGCGCCGGGCCGCGGTGGCCATGGGGGTTCCCGTGGTTCCCGGAGCGCACGAGCCCATCGGGAGCGACGCCGAGGCCGAGCGCCTGGGGCGTGAGTTGGGGTACCCGGTCATGGTCAAGGCCGCGATGGGCGGAGGGGGGAAAGGCATGCGGCTGGTGCGGAGCGAGGGCGAGCTGGCCTCGGCACTTCGCATGGCTCGTTCCGAGTCGAGGTCGGCGTTCGGCGATTCGTCCGTCTACATCGAGCGCTTGCTGGATGAGCCGCGCCACATCGAGATCCAGGTCCTCGCTGACCGCCACGGCACCGTCATCCACCTCGGCGAGCGCGAGTGCTCGATCCAGCGGCGCCACCAGAAGCTGATCGAGGAGTCGCCCTCGCCCATCGTGGACGCGCTCATGCGCGCCAAGATGGGGGCGGCAGCCTCGAAGATCGCCGCCGCTGTGGGCTACGTCAACGCCGGCACGGCGGAGTTCCTGGTGGACCGGCAGAAGAACTTCTACTTCCTGGAGATGAACACGCGTCTGCAGGTGGAACATCCGGTCACGGAGCTGGTCACGGGAATCGACTTGGTGAAGGAGCAGATCCGGATCGCCGCCGGCGAGAAGCTCGGCTACGGGCAGGCTGATGTGACGTCGGCCGGATGGGCCATCGAGTGCCGGATCTACGCCGAGGACCCGTACGCCAACTTCATGCCTAGCCCCGGCAAGATCAGGGCCCTTCGGGTTCCGGCTGGCCCGTGGGTCCGCAACGACTCAGGGGTCTACGAAGGTTACACGGTGCCTGTCTACTATGACCCGATGATCTCCAAGCTCATCGTCTGGGGCCCCGACCGTCCCGACGCGATCCGGCGCATGGCGCGGGCGTTGAGCGAGTACAAGGTGACCGGCGTGAGGACGACCATCCCGGTCCTCCAGCGCCTCATGGCGCACCCGGACTTCGTGGCCGGTCGACTCTCCACCCGCTTTCTGGAACGCTGGCTGTCCGCCAAGCGTCCCGAGGCAGCCGGCCGCCACCGCATCGTCGCGTTGATCGCGGCGGCGGCGGCCGCCTACCAACGGGCCGGTCGGATCCAGTCCTCGGGGCCGGCGTCGGCCAAACCAGGCCCGTGGGTGATGTCGGTCCGCCGCGCCGGCTGGGGACGGAAGGCCTGATGCGCTTTGTCGCGGAGCTGGAAGGGCGGAATCACTCACTCGAGGTCAAGGAGGCAGAGCGGGGCTTCCGCGTCCAGGTCGGGGAGGAAGTCTGGGAAGTGGACGCCCGCCTGCCCGCGAAGGGGGTCTACTCGATCCTCATCGGAGGGACTTCATACATCGCCGATGTGACGGAAGAGGACAGCTTCTACCTCGTGGAGGTGGACGGCGAGCGGTACTGGATCCGCGTGGAGGAAGAAAGTCGCTACATCATCCGGACGCGGGGCGGCGGAGCAGCTCGGTCGGGGGCTCAGGTGCTCACCGCGCCCATGCCTGGCAGGGTCGTCCACGTCGCAGTCCACGAAGGCCAGACGGTCGAGGCCGGCGATGGTCTCGTCGTCATCGAGGCCATGAAGATGGAGAACGAGTTCAAGGCGGCGGCGCCTGGCACCGTCACGGAGGTGCGGGTCCAGGCCGGGCAGGCCGTCAACTCCGGCGACGTCCTGATCGTCATCGGTTGAGCGCACAAACAGGAGGAAACCGGAGATGGAAAAGAGGAGTGTCGGCATCCTGATCTTCGACGGAGTCGAGGTGCTGGACTTCGCCGGCCCGTTTGAGGTGTTCTCGCGCACTCGGCTCACGCCGGGCCCCGAGGCCCGGCGCTCGGATGACAGTGCGCCCTTCGATGTCTTCACCGTGGCTAAGTCTCGTGCCCCCGTCATGGCCACCGGCGGCTTGGAGGTCGTGCCTCGCTATGCCTTCGCCGATGCCCCGCGAATCGACCTGCTGCTTGTGCCCGGGGGCTTCGGAACCCGTTCCCTGCTCAACGATTCGGAGACCCTCGACTGGATCCGGCAGGTCGCGGCGGCCACTCAGCAGGTGACGTCGGTGTGCACGGGCTCGCTTCTGCTGGCCAAGGCGGGTCTGCTTCAGGGCCGTCGCGCCACCACGCACTGGGCGGCCCTCGATCTCTTGGCGTCGCTGGATGCGGGCGTGAAGGTGGATCGCGAGCTCAGGGTGGTGGATGACGGGATCATCACCTCGGCCGGCGTGGCGTCGGGCATCGACATGGCCTTCTACGTGGTGGAGCGCCTTTTTGGCTGGAAGGTCGCCGACGAGACCGCGCACTATATCGAGTACCGCCGCGCCGCGGCGTAGCGACAGCCGAGGGCGAACCGCGGGAGAGCTCTCAAGGCCCCAGGATGAATCGATGCCGGTGGGCGACCACCGACCTGATGATCCGCTACCACGATGAGGAGTGGGGCGTGCCGGTCCATGACGACCGGAGGCTCTTCGAGTTCCTCATCCTCGAAAGCGCCCAGGCCGGGCTGAGCTGGGACACCATTCTCAGGAAGCGCGAGGCCTATCGGAGAGCCTTCGATGACTTCGACGCCGCGGCCATTGCCAGGTACAGCCGGCGGAAAGTGCATCAGCTCCTCGCCAATCCCAGCATCGTGCGGAACCGACTCAAGGTCGCCGCCGCCATCGACAACGCCAACGCCTTCCTCGCCGTCCAGAAAGAGTTCGGCAGCTTCGATGCCTACATCTGGCAGCACGTGGGCGGTAAACCGAGGAGGAACTCGTGGCGTTCGCTCAAGGGAATCCCTGCTCGCACGCCCGAATCTGACACGGTGAGCAAGGACTTGAAGCGGCGCGGGTTCAAGTTCGTCGGCTCGACCATCTGCTATGCGTTCATGCAGGCCACCGGCATGGTCAACGACCATGTGGTCAACTGTTTCAGGCACGATGAGATCGGCTAGCGATGCGTGCGAGTGCCGTTCCAACCAGACGGTCATACATTGCGCTTCATTCTGTTGGCTTAACACCGTTTTTTCGATACGCACACAGTAGCGTGGAATAGTTGGAACGGCACTAGCAAAGTCGGCATGGTGTGAGCATAGAGCCATTGCGAGGCGGCCTGCGCGCCACTGGGGCCGGAGGGCGACCAGCAATGATCCAGGAAGGGCCATCTGAAGCTCCAGGGCAAGGGCCTGGTGCGGAAAGTGCAAGGCCATACCCTGTACACCCTCACCGACCTGGGCTACCGCGTGGCGCTCACCTTCACCAAGCTCTACCAACGCGTCCTCTCCCCGACCCTGGACACCTTCGATGACACAGTTCGCGAGGCCCTGGCCATGTCCCCGCACCGCTTGGATCGCGCGCTGGCCCGCCTGAACGCCGACCTGGATGCGCTGGCCCGCACCTGCGGCCTTCACCTTGCCGCATGAAAACCCCGAGCAAAATTTGCGATTAGCACTGGTTCAGTATTCTTAGATGCTGAATCGTTGCCGAAAGGAACATCACCGCCCAGCATGGTTCACTTACTCACTTTGTCTGCTCGGACGAGCACTTCAGGCGGAATCGTGAGGCCCAGGTCCTTGGCGTTCTTGGCGCGACCACCTGCTTGAACTTGCACCGCCGCGCCACTCAGGGATCGCCGGGATTACATGAGGGAAGCCCTTAACAAAACACAGATTGACACCCCTTACTCGTCAGTATATCCTAGCGTATATACGGAGGTGTAGGGTGAAGACAGCAAAAGTCTT
>JBHIAB010000089.1:0-12883 GCA_046758385.1 Methylomirabilia bacterium
GGTTCTTTCGCCACCCGGTCCAAAATTCCGCGCTTTTCGAGGTCGGTTGACAAACCTCACTTCTCGCTCGTCCGGAATCCAGTCAGCGCCCCAAATATCTTCTTGCCGACAACCTGCTTCAAGCAGTGCCGCTTCGCAATCAGCGTGAAGGATGCCGCCGCCCGCCAGGATGTCTTATCGGACATCTACAGCCACTTTGACGTAGACTGAGAGGCTTTCCAACATCTCCTGCAACTGGCGTGCTGTTGCTCTTTCTCGAATCACATGAATCAAGAAGTTCCCTTTCCTGGCACTGGAACCGGTCATACGGTTCAGGGTTTCTCCCTATCGCATGTCCCGCCCCCGGAGGGCCCTCCGGCTCGGCAACGTAGGCGCGATGGACTTCATCCTACCAGCCGCGTGTGACATCCGGGGTCACGGCGTGGACCCCAATATGCCGGAATCGCCACTCAGCCTCACTGCAGATTTGCCTCGCAATTTTGCAGTGAGGGTGATAACGTGTGCTCGCATGGAGCTTCACCCACGAGCGGTGCTTCCCCTGCTCAAGGCGCGCCTTGAACGCTGGCCGATCACGGTGCTCACCGGGGCGCGGCAGACCGGCAAGACCACGCTGGTGCGGGACCTCCTGCCGGTGCCCGGCGAGCCTGAGTCTGTGTATTTCTCCCTCGACGACCCCGACGAGCGGCTGCGCCTGGCAGCCGATGCGGTTCGCCGCCTCAATCACGGCACCCGTCTGGTGATCCTGGACGAGATTCAAAAGCAGCCGGCGCTGCTTGACGCGGTCAAGCTTCTGGCAGACCGGAAGGAAGGGCATCGCTTTCTCCTTCTCGGCTCGTCGCAGATTCTCCTGCTCCAGCAGATCCGGGAGACGCTCGCGGGGCGGGCGACGCTGCTCGATCTCTGGCCGCTCGCGCTTGTCGAGCGGGTCAAGGGCCGGGAGGCGCCCGCGTCGGGTCTCGACCGTATCTGGCGCGAGGGAGAGTCCGCGCTCAGGCTGATGGCGAAGGCCGCACCTCCCTCCGAGGCGGGACGCCTCTGGAGGGGCCGTGCCGAGGAGCACTTCCGTTGGGGAGGGTTCCCCAGGCTTGGCGCACTGCCTGAGAGGGACCGGCTGGTCTGGCTTCGCGACTTCCGGAGAACCTACCTCGAGCGCGATCTGGCGGATCTCGGCCGGGTGGCTGATCTGGACCAGTTCGCTCTTGCGCAGAACCTCCTGGCGGCCCGCACCGGGCAGATTCTTTCTCACTCCGAGGTCGCCCGGGAGCTGGGCGTGGCGGTGAACACGGTGAAGCGCTACGTCCGGTTCCTCGAGATCTCCTATCAGGTCCTTCTCCTCCGGCCGCTCCTGCCCACTGTCACCGCGCGCCTGGTGAAGAGCCCGAAGCTCTACTGGACCGATCCGGGGTTGGCTCGGCTTCTCGCAGACCGCCTCGAGGGGAATGGAGCCCTCGTCGAGACGGCAGTCCTCGGGGAGCTCCTCCGATGGGGCTCCTGGCAGGAGAATCCCCCGGCCCTTCACTTCTACCGGACCGCGGCTGGCCGCGAGGTTGACTTCGTCCTGCATTCCTCTCAGCATGTGCTGGCGTTGGAAGTCAAGGCGTCACAGAGGGCGCACCGGACCGACGCCCGAGCGCTCGCGGAGTTCCTCGACTCCACGGACATCCCCGGGGTGGCCCGGAGCGTGACTCGCCTCGGCCTTGTCGTCACCGCGGGCCGTGAGGTGGAAGCGCTGGTCCCACATGTCTGGGCGATCCCTGACTGGCGTCTCTTCGGCCCGGCTGAGTGATCAGTTCCGCGGGCACGCGCCAGGTCTACGTGAGGCATATTCCGCGTGACATCTCGGGTCACTATCTTATTGACTCACAGTGTACGCATTTGTACACTTCGACGAAGGTCTCATGGAGGTGACCATGAAAGTTTCGATCAGCGAAGCCAGGCGACGGTTGCCGGAACTGGTCCGCCAGGTCCGAAAAGATGCGGGGACAAGCGTACAGATCACAGTGCACAACGAGGTGGTGGCGGAGCTTCGGGCCGCCCTGCCGGAGCCCGAGCCCGGAGCGGCAGCGCGGGCCCTCCTCGAGCTGGCGCGCAAGCTTCCGAGGGCACGGCGGCGGCGAGGCCGCCCGACGGACGTGTCCGCTCGGGTCAAGGGATATCTCTATGGCCAGCGCCCTTGAGGCGCGGCCGACCTTCCCTGGGCGTGTCTTCTGCGACACCTCGTATTTCTATGCGTGCGCCGACGCCGACGATATGTACCACCGGCGGGCCCTGGCCCTGGCCGACCAGGCGGCAAGTCGCGGGACACAGCTGTGGACCACCTGGGACGTGATCAGCGAAACCCTCACACTCCTCCGCTACCGCCACAGCTCGGCGGCTGCCATCCGTTTCCTCGATGACGTCAAGCCAGGCCTGCATGTTGTGGACTACGGCGCGAATGTCCGGGGCGAAGCAGAGCAGGTTTTCCGCCGAAGCAGTCGCGATCACCGCCCCTCCTTCTGCGACGCCATTTCCTTTGTCGTGGTCACCACCCTTCTAGATCACGTGCCCTGTCTTGCCTTCGACGAAGATTTTCGCGGCCTCGGCCTCACGGTGATCACCTAAGCGGTTGTCCCGCGGAGGATTCTTCCGGCCTCTTTCCTCACCTGCTCCCGCAGGCGCTCGGGGCGCAGCACGCGGACGCCGCTGCCGAAGCTCAGGATCCACCCCACCACCTCCCGGGTGTTGGCCACCTGCAACGTCATCCTCAAACGCCCATCTTTGAGTTGGGTGAGATGCTGGCTTGGGTGCCAGAGCCGATCCCTGACCCAGGCGGCTGTGGGTTTGGCGAACAAAGGTTCTACCGCGGTCGGCTTCCCTCGCATGACCACCAGAGCGTCTTGCACGTAGGCGTCGACATCAAAGGCCAGGGGCATCTGGTAGGCGTGATCGGTGAGAGTGAGAGAGCGGATGCGGTCCACGGCGAAGAGCCGCACCTCCCGCCGCCAGTGGCAGTAGGCGATGAGGTACAGGGCCCCGGGCGCGTAGCGGAGATGGTAGGGGTCCACCTCCCGGCGCGTGGTGACATTCCGGGAGGCCGAGTAGTAACGCATCTGAGCAGTCCGGTGCTTGGCGATTGCCTGGGTCAAGCTGTCGATGGTCTCCCGGTGCTTCCGGTACGTCTTGTGGGCTCCCAGCCCGACCGAGAAGAAGTCCTGGAGCTGTCTCACGTACGCCAGCCCCGGGGGCGGCAGGGCCGCTGCCGCCTTGTTCAGGGCAGAGTCGAGCGAAGCCTGAATCTGAGTGCCTTCCAGGGGCTTCAGAAGGTGACGGCTGAACGTGAGGGCTATCAGCTCGCTCGCCGAAAAGGTAAGGGCAGGGATGTGACGGTAGCCCTCGATGAGTTTCCAGCGCGTCTGCCCGCCCTCCCGGATAACGAATCAGGTCAATTCCATATCCCGGAGCCGAAGGACGATACTGTGGCCCTTCATCTTTTGTATGAGCGCCTCGTCGGCGGTCAGAAAGGGGAAACCCAGCCGCTCTGCCAACGCGACGTATGCGGCGTCATAGAGCGCAACACCGTACGCCCAGGCGATCGCGGTGGCCTTTCGGAGCAGGTCCCAGTCCAGGGGTTCGACGTGGATCTGGAGATCACTGAGAACTGTCAGTGCCTCGGCGGTATCCGGTTCCCTGGCGCGCCGGCTGAACCGGACGGCGTTCAGCATCTCCAGCAACCCGAACTCGGGGAGGGTCAGGCGGCAGCGTCGCGTCCGATGTAGCTCCCTGAGGGCAAGGGCCTTCTGCCGATCGGGCTCTTCGTGACGTGTAAACCACTTCGCAGCGACGGAGGCATCGAGGACGTAGCGGCCGTGGCTCGCGTGAATCACGGCCGCTTTCTCGCCCCGGACGGCCACTTCCGGAGGGGCTTCCCCCCGTAGCGAGAATCGCGAAACTCCCTGATGATCCGAACGGGATCCCAATCCCCCAGCTTTTCGGCCAGCTCGTCCATCCTCTTGCAGGCTTCGTCCATGCGGCGCTGAGCCTCCGCTTCTTCCCGCTCCCGACGGCGAATATCCAGGTATTTCAGCAACGCCGCCTGGAGAAACGCGCTCCGGCTCATCCCCGCTCGTCCAGCTTCACTGTCGAGAGCCTTGAGCTGGTCGTCTTTTAGGAACACGTTGATCCTGGCCATGCCACACTCCTACACACACCAAATAGCTTATCTCGTGAGCTTTGTCAAGTAAGACTCTGGGTGTAGCTGCTCAGTATGCGTTCTAGTGTGTGAATATATGTGTGAAAGCGAACACCTCAAAGTGTGGGCCATCCGACAAAAAAACAAGGCCCCGGAGGACGGTCGTCCCGGTCTCGCGACTCGGTTGGAACTTACCCCTTCGGCAAGCCCAGGACGCGCTCGCCGATGATGTTGCGCTGGATCTCTGACGTGCCCGCGGCGATGCTGTCGCCCCGCGAGCGCAAATGGCGGAACTGCCAGTACCCGCCATCGATGGCCCAGTCGCTCCCCTCCCAGAGGAGCCCGTAGGCTCCCTCAAGCTCCAGTATCAGCTCCAGGAGCCGTTGCCAGGTGTCGCTCATGAAGAGCTTTGAGGCCGAGCCCTCCGGGCCAGGCGGTTCGCCCTTGAGGAGCTTGGTGAGGGTGCGCAGATTGGAGTACCGCAGCGCATGGCAGTCGATGTAGAACTGCGCCAGGCGCTGGCGCATGACCGGATCCTGTGAGGCTCTCCGGCCCTGACGCTCCACGCGGCGCGCCAACTCCAGGGCCGCGTCGATTCCCTGACGCAGCACCAGCTGGCGGCTGAGGGTACGCGGCCCTCGCTCGAACATGAGCGTGGTGATGGCCACCTCCCAGCCACCGTTCTCGTGTCCCAGGATGTTTTCAGCCGGCACTTCCACGTTCTCGAAGAACACCTCATTGAACTCGGCGTCCCCACTCATCTGGCGGAGTGGCCTGACGGTCACGCCCGGGCTCTGCATGTCAACCAGGAAGTACGTCAGCCCCTGGTGCTTGGGCCTCTGTGGGTCGGAGCGCGCGAGCAGGACGCACCACTGGGCGAGGTGGGCAAAGGAGGTCCAGACCTTCTGGCCGTTGATCACATAGATGCCGTTCCTCCGCTCGGCCCTGGTTTGGACCGCAGCCAGGTCTGACCCAGCGTTGGGCTCCGAGAAGCCCTGGCACCAGATCTCTTCTGCCGAGAGGATTTTCGACAGGTAGCGTCGCTTCTGAGCCTCCGTGCCATGGTGGATGATGGCAGGGCCTGCCATGTCCAGGCCGATGACGTTCGGGAGATCAGGGGTCTTGGCGCGGGCCATTTCTTCATAGAAGATCGCCTGCTCCATGATGGTGGCCCCCCCGCCGCCGTACTCTCGGGGCCAGTGGAGACCCACGTAGCCGGCGTCGTAGAGCTTTCGCTGCCAGTCCTTGAGGAACGTGATCTCTTCGCCTCTCGTCGTGAAGCGGCTCCGGAGCTTGGCCCAGTCTCCCGGGGCGTTGACATCAAGCCAGCGGCGGAACTGGTCTCTGAAGCTCCGCTCTTCCGCGGAAAGAGTGAAGTTCATAAGCGCCTCCCTCAGGATGTGACAGGCGTCAGATCCCCAATTGGATGCTGGCGGCCGCCCAGCAGCAGGGCGGGGCCACCCGGTCCTTCGGCCAAGTAGGGGGCCAGCTGCTGGAGAGCCACCCGGCCGAACCGAGCCAAAACGCCACCTCCGCGTAGCCGGCAGAAGAGGCGGCCCGCCTCCGCCCCGAGCGTTGAGGGGTCCAGGGGCTGGCGGTAGTCGCCCGCGAAGCAGAGCTCGACCGAAGCGAGTTGACCGCCCTCGACGACGCAGGAGAGCCGCTGGACCACGTAGGGGGTGTCGTACGGGTTGAACCAGTTTCGTTCGCCCTGACAGAGCACCAAGTACTGGCCGTCCTCCGTCCGCTTCATGCTCTGGAGGAAGAACCGGAGCACCGCGGAGTCGAGAATCTCGGTTCCGTCATGGTAGATCCGTCCCTCGGCGTCGACGGTGTAGCGGTACTCCCGCATGATGGCCCTCATTGTAGCCCGCGCTGACAGGCTGCCGCAATGCGCTCCGGGCACGGCGTGGTGAATCGAATCGGGCTCACCGCTCGCCCGGGCGCCGGCCCGCGGAAAGGCAAAATATCAGAACGTCTGTGCTATAACCAGACCGTGAGCATGCGACGGAAGCGCAGGAATCGCTCCCCCAGCCCACCGGCCCGCAGAACCGTCCCCCTCAACCCCTCTGCCATCGAGCAGCGCGGTCTCGGCCTGGTGAAGGAGCTGACCCGGGTCGTCCGGGGGGCTGACCCTCCAAGAGAAAAGCTCGGGGAAGCCCTGGAGATCCTCTTCGCCGCCTTCAGTGAGAGTGAAGAGCCGTTCCGCCAGCTCCTCATCGAGGGGTGGGTCCGGGCACGTCAGCAGAAGGCATACCGGCTGGCGATGGCCTGGCTGCGGGAGCAGATGCGCCTCTCGGTGGAAGAGATCCTGGCAGAGGGGATCGCCCGCGGCACGTTCAGGCATGACCTGGACCCCCAGGCATACTCGGCTGTCTGCTTAGGAGCGGCCGAGGGGTGCCTGCTCGATTCGAGGAGCCAGGGTGGAGCGGTGCCGCCTGATCAGCTGGTCACCACCCTCCTCGGGCTTGCCGCCCGAAACTCGTAAATTAAATTGCGTCCTCTACTTACGGCCCCCTGGGCCCCATCCCAGATCGGAGGCATCATATGCCACGCGTGACCGTGAACGGAGCTGAGCTCTACTACGAAGAGACCGGTGAAGGGTTCCCGCTGATCTGGAGCCACGAGTTTGCTGGAGACTACCGGTCGTGGGAACCGCAGGTTCGCTATTTCGCCAGACGCTACCGCGTGATCACCTACAACAGCCGCGGGTATCCCCCCTCCGCGGTCCCCGACGACCCCGCCGCCTACCGCAACGAGATCCTGGTCGACGACCTCCACCGCCTCCTCCCTCACCTCGGCATCGAGCAGGCTCACGTTGGTGGCCTCTCGATGGGTGCGAACGTGGCCCTGAACTTTGGCCTGACCCACCCTCACATGGCCAGGAGCCTGATCGTCGCGGGCTGTGGCAGCGGCGCCGTGGACCGCGAACACTTTCTCAAAGAGTACGGACAGCTCGCCGCCAAGCTGGACGCGCAAGGGATTAACGCGGCAGTGGACCGCTTCTCGACACTCCCGTCGCGAAGCGGGTTCCGAGAGAAGGACCCGCGCGCGTTCGCGGAGTTCATCGCCCAGCTCCGCGATCACTCGGCGCGAGGGGCGGCCCACATCTTGCGCGGCGTGCAGCTACGCCGGAAGACCATCTTCGAGCTAGAGGGCGCCCTCGACGCGCTCGAGGTGCCGACACTCATCATAGTGGGAGACCAGGATGAGCCGTGCATTCAGCCCTCCTTGTTCATGAAGCGCCACATCCGGCACTCAGGTCTCCTGATGATGCCCTCGAGCGGCCACACAACGAACATTGAGGACCCGGCCCTGTTCAACCTCCACGTCGGTGAGTTTCTGACTTCGGTCGACAGCGGCCGGTGGGGGACCTGGAGAAAATAGCGGGTGGCGCTGGCGACGGCCTCCGCCCGCCCGGGGCGGGGCCACGCAAAGGGTTTATCTGGGCTTGAGCTCGATCCGGTAGCCGTCGGGGTCGCGGAGGTAGAGAGAGGGGCCTCGCCCGAAGGCTCCCAGGCGCTCGACGACGTCGCCCTCGACGCTCACACCCTGGGTGCGGAGCGCTTCGGCCACCTTCCCCAAATCCTCGCAGCGAATCGAGAGGCACACGTGATCCATCCCTGCCTGGGGATTCGTGGGCGAGGCATCGGGGTCGCGAGGCAGCAGGTCGATCAGGGCCTCACCGAAGCGAAGATGGACCAGCGACAAGGCAGGGTTCACGTGCTCGAGGGTGCACCCGAGAAGACCGATGTAGAAGCGCTCGGAGGCGTCCTGGTCTTCGACGTGGAGCACCACATGATCCAAGCCTAGGGGCTCGAAGAGTCTCGGCATGCGCTATCGCCCCCTTGACATCTCGTGGATCGTGTCCCAGTAGAGTTTCTCATAGCTCTGGAGGAGCCGCGCCGCGCGCTTGATGAGCCGGGGATCGGCGCCCCGCGCGAGTCCCCCTTCCACCACGGCCAGGGCTCCCGGCTCGAACTCGCCCGGTGGAGCGGCGAACAGATCAAAGAAGCGCGTTTGCTCTGGGGTCAGGCCGTAGACAGACCGGAGGGCCTGGCTCATCCGCCCACAGCTGGCCCCCCAGGCGGCGAAGTTCACCAAATAGCCCGCGGCGACCTCGGCGTCCGACCCATACAAGGCGAGCCAGGCCATGAACGCCGGGTAAGCCTGGGCTCCCGCCGTGGGCTCGTAGGCCTGGAGCCGGGTTTCATTCATCTCTACGGCGAGGGCCAAGGCCCCGAGTGCCTCCAACGCGGCGCCCTCTCCCACGAGCACTCCCTGAAAGAAGGATCCGCTCGCAGTAGCCCCGAAACGGTTCACCAAAAGGGCCACGCTGCGAAGGTCGCTCCGGATGATGTGGTACTGCTCGCCCGCGAAGAGCCGGAGCTTCTCCCGGGGCACCCGCCCCGCCTCCAGCTCACCGAGATACCGGTGCGTACGGATCTCGTGCTCCACCGGGGACAGTTCGGCCTTGAGCTCCTCGATCAGCGCGTTTGCGTTAGCCATATCGCACTCTCAGGGGCCGCTTCTGAGCCGCACCATAAGCAGGAGGGTCAACCCCCAGCGCACGCCTCATCTGGGCTAGACCACACCTTGGGCCTTCAGGCCGTCGAGCTCGGCTCGGGACAGGCCGAGCCGCCCGAGATAGATCTCCTCGTTGTGCTCGCCGATCCTGAGTGGCCCCACGCGCAGGATGCGGCCCGGGGTACGCGAGAGCTTGGGAACCACGCCGACCATATGAAGGAGACCGCCCAACGGGCTCTGCACCGCCACGATGTTCTCCCGAGCCTTCACGTGAGGATCGTCGAAGAGGTCCTTGACGCTGTGGACCAGCGAGCACGGCACCTCGGAGGCCTCGAGCCGCGCGATGGCCTCTCCGGCACCGCGGCTCCCCACCCACTTCTGGATCAGCCCGTCCAGCTCCTCGCGCAGGTGGAGGCGGTCCGCCATGGTTGCGTAACGCTCCCCCAGGTCTTGCTTCCCCATGGCTGTGAGGAGCCGATGGAACATCCGGTCGTTGGTGCACGCGATGGCGATCCACCGCCCGTCCCGAGCCTGGTAGTGGTTGTGGGGAACCACGTATTCGGTTCCTGACCCGATGCGCTCACGGACATGGCCGGTGGCTCCGTAGACCGGGACCAGCTCGTCCAGCATTCTCAGCATCGGCTCGTAGAGCCCCACATCCACCACCTGCCCCTCCCGCGTCGTGTGCCTGTGCTCCAGCGCGATGAGCGCACCCAGGGCACCCATGACTCCCGCCAGGTAGTCGGGAATCGTGGCGGTGCCCGGCGTCACCGGAGGACGGTCCGGGTAGCCCGAGAGATAGCTGATCCCGCTGACCGCCGCCGCGATCCGGCCGAAGCCCGGACGCTCACGGTACGGGCCCGTCTGGCCAAAGGCTGAAATCCTGACCAGGATGAGGCCCGGGTTGACCGCCCTGAGCTCCTCATAGCCGAGGTTCCACCGCTCGAGTGTCCCTGGCCTGAAGTTCTCAGCCACGATGTCGACCCGCGCGGCAAGCCGTTTGATGAGTGCCTGCCCCTCCGCAACCCGCAGGTTACAGCTGATGGACTTCTTGTTCCTCGCTTCGGTGAGCCACCACAGGGTGACCCCATCGGCCGGCTGCCCCAGGCGGCGCAAGTCGTCTCCGACGCCAGGCTGCTCCACCTTGATCACCTCGGCGCCGAACTCGCCGAGGATAGTGGCGCAGACCGGAGCGGCCACGAAGGTGGCCAGGTCCAAGACCGTGAGACCCGCGAGCGCCTGCGCCACCGCCCTGGTGCTCCCCCCCTCCTCTCCGCGTTCACCCCGCCATCAAAGCGGTCTTCATCATCGAGGGGGTGCCCTGGCGAAGTCAACCCCGATGGTTGACGCGGATGCCGCCGGGGCCATACAGTAGGCACTATGGTAACGCTGCTCACAGTGCTGGCTCTCCTGCTTGCCCCCGCGCTTGCCCGGGCTGAGTCGCCTATGGAGCGGGCACAAGCTCTCATCTCGAACTACCAGAAGGACCTCACTCGCGTGGACCAAGCGCGCGACATCCTAACGGAGTCCTTGAAGACCGACTCCAGGGTGGAGGCCATGATCTTGCTCTCCCGAATCCACTTTATCTGGGGAGACGTGCGCGCAAAGTCCAAGGAGGAGAAGCTCGACGCCTACGACCGGGGGCGCAAGCTCGGCGAGCGCGCTGTGGAGCTGGCTCCGAAGGACCCCGAGGCCCACTTCTGGTATGCGACCAATACGGGCCGGTGGGGGCAAACCAAAGGGGTCCTGCGCTCCCTGTTCCTGCTGCCAACCGTCGAGGAGGAGCTGGAGACCATCTTTTCCCTGGCCCCCGAGCACGCCGGCGCCCACGTGCTGGCCGGCAACGTCAAGTACGAGGTCCCGCGGTTCTTCGGTGGAGGCGTGAAGAAAGCTGAGGAACACTTCAGCAAAGCGCTCGAGATCGATCCGAAGTTCACGGCGGCGCGCGTGGGGCTCGCTCGAGTCCTGATCAAGAAGAAGAAATACGAGAATGCCAGGGAGGAGCTTCAGCGCGTCCTGGACGAGAAAGAACCGCGGAACCTGGCCGCCTGGACCGTGAAGCACGCTCCGCGGGCCCGAAAGCTCTTAGAGTCCATCAAGGACAAGACCTCCTGAAGACGCCCCACTGGCTGCGCTCTGCCGTCTCCGCGCCGATGCCACCCAAGGGCATCGATGCGGTCATCTCACGGCTGAAGGCCAAGGCTCCTCAGTGGGACCCGACGGCACTCGCCGAGGTCGCTGACCAAACTCAACGCGATCCGTTCCGAATCCTGATCGGTTGCCTCCTCTCGCTGAGGACCAAGGATGAGACGACTGGCCCCGCCGCCGACCGGCTGTTCGCCCTGGCGAGGAGCCCCGCGACCATGGGCGTGCTAACATCGAGGCAGATCGAGCGAGCCATCTTTCCCGTGGGGTTCTACCGAACCAAGGCGCGACTGATCCGGCGGCTCTGCGGCGAGCTCCTGGAGCGGTTCGGCGGTAAGGTGCCACCGGACCTCGATGCACTGCTCACGCTTCCGGGGGTAGGCCGGAAGACCGCCAACCTGGTGGTCACGATGGCGTTCGGGCGACCGGGAATCTGCGTGGATACTCATGTCCACCGAATCGTCAACCGGCTGGGCTTTGTCCGGACCAAGACTCCGGAACGGACCGAGCTGGCCCTCCGCACCAAGCTCCCCCAGCGCCACTGGATCGAGGCGAACGGGCTCCTGGTCGCCTTCGGCAAGAACATCTGCCAGCCCCTCTCCCCTAAGTGCTCCATCTGCCCGGTGCGTCGCGCCTGCCACCGGGTGGGCGTGAGACGCTCCCGTTAAGCGGATCTCGCCTCGAAGCCCCTCGCCCACCACGTCGAAATGCCACCTTGTCTCCTCGAACCAGTGGTTTAGGAGGACGGCCAGCTCTTCATCCATACCAAAGTGGGTCGGCCGGTGCCGTCAGGAAGGTTGGTGGGCTACCCGTGGGACACCAAAGCCTCGAGCCGAGCCATGAGCGCCGAGTCCCCATAGTAAGAGATGCAGAGCTCGGTCCGCGCCCGCGTCATGGCGATATAAAGGAGCCGTCGAGCCTGGGCTTCATCGAGCCGCTGGAGCTGGTGCCCGCCCAAGAGGACCACATGTTCGGCGTCCAGGCCCTTTGCGCTGTGAATGGTCGAAAGCCTCACCGTCCGCCGCCGCCCCTTCCCGCCCAGTAGCTGAGCTGGGACACCTGCATCTTCAAGCCAAGTCTCGAGCCGCGCCATCTCGGGACGGATCAGCCCAAGCACCAGAATCTCTTCCGGTCTTGTCCCGCGTGAGAGACGCCCTTGAATCCACTGGAGAGCGTGACGACGACTCGCCTCGGGCGACCCGCAGCGTCGCACCTCCGGGAGAGGGCCATGCCGGAGCGCCCGGTCAGGGACCACGTACTCCTGCTCAGCCTCCCGCGCAGCCATTCCCGAAGAGTCAAGCGCTTGAATCATGTCGTAGGCCGCACCCAGAATCTCCGCCGTATTCCGGTAGTTCACCCTGAGAACCCGCGTTCGCCCCACGATCTGAACTCCAATCTCCCGCCAGCTCGCGTTCCGCTTGTAGATCCTCTGAGAGGAGTCGATAGCAATAAAGAGACTGTTCGCTTCCCCGCCCAGGCCCCGGAGCAGCGCACGGTACCAGTCGTCGGCGAAATCCTGTCCTTCGTCTACCAGGATGGCTTGGTAGGCGCCCCGCAAGAGGCGTCCCTCCTGGGAAGCTTGGAGCAAGAGTTGGGGAATTTCCCGTTCCCAGTAGTCTGACTCTTCGCCGGGCTCAGGAGGCTCCGGAATCTCCACTCTGGCCGCATCGAGTTCCCGCCGGCACCAGCGGTGGAAGTGGAGGACCTCCAAGCGCTCGTCCGCCCCGATGGCATCGCGCAGATAGTCGGCCAGCACGCGGTTATAGCACAGGACGAGGATGCGCCAGTCCGGATTCCGCTCTCGAAGGTAGCGCGCCCGGCCAATGAGGACGGCCGTCTTTCCACTCCCCGCCACGCCACGGAGAAGGCGGTGCCCCTCGCCCAGGGTCCTCGCCATGCGCTCTTGCTCCCGGTCCATCACCTGGACAACCTCGTTGTCTGTGCGTCCCCAGCCGATGCGGATCTCCGGGTAGAGTACCCCTCGGACCTCGTCAATCTGAGGCGGGTTAAGCGGCTCTCGGCGTACTACCCATTTCGGCAGCA
>JBHIAB010000090.1:0-12883 GCA_046758385.1 Methylomirabilia bacterium
CGGGCAAGAACATTGCACCGCTGCTGACCTGGACTATCTGGTGGGCGGTCCTGGTCCTCTTCATCCTCTTCCTGGGCAAGATCTGGTGCCTGGTCTGCCCCTGGAATGCCATCGCGGAGTGGCTCCAGCGTCTCACCTTCTGGCGCAAGAAGGAAACTACCATATCGCTCAACTTCCCCTGGCCCCGGAAGCTGCGCAACATCTACCTTGCTACGGGGCTCTTTGTTGGGCTCACCTGGCTCGAACTGGGCTTCGGCGTTACCCTGAGCCCCCTGGCCACCGCCGGGTTGGGCCTGCTGATACTGGCCCTGGCGGTAGTCCCTGTTCTCTACTTTGACCGCCAGCCATTCTGCCGGTACGGCTGCCTGGTGGGCCGGGTGAGCGGGCTGTACGCCCTCTTCTCCCCCGTGGAGCTTCGGGCCAGGGATAGGGGGGTCTGCCAGACGGTGTGCCGCACCAAGGACTGCATCCGGGGCAATGAGCAGGGCTACGGCTGCCCCACAAACGAGTACCTGGGCACCATGGACCTCAATACCTACTGCATCCTGTGCAGCGAGTGCGTCAAGACCTGCCCCCACGACAACGTGGGCTTCAACCTGCGCCCCTTCGCCGTGGACCTGGTCAAGTCCATCCGACTCCGCCGCGACGAGGCCTACCTCTCTCTGGCCATGCTAAGCCTTACGATCTTCCACGGCCTCACCATGACTCCTGCTTGGGGCAACTCCGTCCTGTGGTTACGCGATGCCTTCGGCATCGGCGGCCTCGGGCAGATAGTGGCTTTCAGCGTTGGCATGGCCGGAATCCTGGCCGCGCCTGTGTTGGTCTTCCTGGGCGTCGCCTGGGTTTCCCGGCGCTTCGCTCGCTTGGAGCGACGGTTGAAGGACGTCTTCATCGGCTACGCCTACGCTCTGCTACCCCTGGCGCTGCTGTATCATACGGCCCACAACCTCCAGCACTTCCTCCGGGAGGGCCAGAAGCTCGTCCCTCTGCTTTCAGATCCGCTGGGCTGGGGGTGGGACCTCTTCGGGACCGCCGCCTGGAAACTAGCCCCGCTGGTATCGCTGGGCTCCATCCAGTACACTCAGGTGGGCCTGGTTCTGCTAGGACACGCCTTCGCCGTGTACGTGGCCTATCACATCTCCCAGCGACAGTCGCCGGTGAGAGCTAAGGCGCTGCGGTCCCTGGCGCCAATCCTGACCATCGCGGTGGGGTTCTCACTGGTGAGCCTGTGGCTCCTGGCCCAACCCATGCATATGCGGAGCGCTATGTAGTGTCCCAGGGCCCAAGAGAGGAGGCAAATGCGAGCTTTTAGCCTCAAAACACTAGCGGCCCTCGCAGCCGCCATAGCGGTTCTGGCGGCATCCGGTGTGGCCCTGGCCAATGGTGAAGACGTCCACGTTGGCGCCATTCCCACGGGCATACCCAAGGTGGCTGTCTACGTTGTTGGGGGGTTTGCTGGCTGGTTAGTGCTGCTCTTTGTGGTCAACTGGGCCTATTACAGGCGCTCCCAGAGGCGTGGTGGTCCATCCCTGGGACCTCGGGGGTCGCCAACGCGGCGCGAGAACGGAGACAATAGCACCCGTCGAGCTCCATGAGCAGGTTGGTGCGATGCAAAGGCAAAGGTGAAGTGCGGGTGCCCTCCCACGACGTCATCCGTCCTTAGGCCGAGAACCCGCTTCCCGTGGATGTCGGCCGCCGACAGAAGATGAAGAACGTCCCCAGTTCCACATTCGCCGATTGGGACGGTCCTCCTGAATCATGACTTGAGAGGTTACCAACCCGTTCCGCTCTAGATGACCGTTCAGGCATCGGTGTGGGGGGGCCGCCCGGAAGGGGAAGTCCGGGCTCCATGGATTAGCTCCTGCCACGCACTCAGGCCGGCCTGGAAAGCTCGCAGGTTGACTTCGGCCGTCTTCCTGGGCGACTTCCGCTCCACCCGGTCCTCGATCTCGGCGGCGCTGACCGGCAGGAGGCCGCTGGCGGTGACTGCTCCAAGCATGACCACGTTGGAGGCCATGTGGTGCCCGCACGCCGTCGCCAGCCCGGTGGCGTCCACGGGATAGATGCGGCTCGTGTACTGGCGCAGGCGCCTGATGATATCGTCGTTGTCGGGGTAGCCGAGGGGCCGCGGCTTGTTGGAGAAAATGTCCTTGCCCATGGAGTGGAAGGTGGGGATGACCCGGTGGGTATTCATGAAGACCGCCCCGTCGCGGGCGACATAGAGGGCGCCCAGCCGCAGGGTCTCCAGCGGCTCGAAGCCGACGACCACCTGAGCCTCGCCGTACGGGATGAAATTCGGGAACACCTGCTGGTCCTCAGAGTAGCGGATCTCGGTGATGACCTGGGTTGCCCGGTGGGCCGTGCCGAGGGCGTCCTTGGTCGTGACAGTCAGCCCCTTGTCCGCCAGGCATTCCGTCAGGACGCGGTTGAACAGCACCACCCCACTTCCAGAGAGACCAACGACGAGGAGGTTGTGGATCATGGAACGCTCACCTCCTCCATCCCGACAGGCCGAATCGCGTCCCGCGGGCAGATCTGGGAGCAGACACCACAGCCGACGCACCAGGCGGGGTCGATCTTCAGGTGCACACCGTCCCACATGATCGCCGGGCAGCCTAGCGCTACGAAGCAGACGCCGCAACCCCCATCTGTGCACTTGGGGCAGGCATCTTCCACGACCTCGTACTTTTGCAGCCGGGCGGCACCACGGCCGCCAAGCTGCCGCTCAGCCAGTACCGAGCACGTTCGGGTGCCCACCACCATGGAGACACCCTTGAACTGCATCGCTCGCTCGATGGTGTTGAGGGTCTCTTTGACGTCGAAGGGATCGCACGTCTCGATGTGCGGGACGCCCAGGGCCTTGGCTACGGCTACGATGTCTATCTCCGAGGTCTGCTCATGGGTGGCCGTCAGACCGAAGGCGCCCGGGTGCATCTGCTGGCCGGTGGCACCCACGCACCGATTGTCGTAGATCAGAATGGTCATGTCCGACTTGTTGTAGAGGGCGTTCATCACCTCCGGCAGGGCAGCGTGGAAGAAGGTGCCGTCCCCGAGGTGGACGATCATTTTGTCGGCGATCTTCGCGTGGTACATGCCGTGGGCGAGGCCGAGGCCGGCGCCCATGCAGACGATGGTCTGTATCGCATTCCAGGGCGGATAAATCCCCCGCTCATAACAGCCAATGTCACCGTGGCCGACCACCTTCTTGCCGAAGAGCTTGCGGCCGACTCGGGCGGCACAATACATCATCGCCATCTCTGGACACCCGGGACAGAACATACCCTGGGGCCGCTTGGAGAGCTGCTCGGAGACCAGCGGGTAAGTCTCAGCCCAGCGATCCGGGTCCGTGCCGATCGGTACCGGCCAGCCGGTCAGCTCGCCTAGCGCCCTGGCGACCACATCCCGGCTGAGTTCGTCGGTGGCCGGGATGTGCCCGGTCTTCTTGCCGAGGACCTTGGCGTGCTTGTCGAGGTCGGCGGTCATGTCCCGCACCTGCGTCTCGACGAAGGGCTCGGTCTCCTCCACGATGAGCACGCGGCTCACCGACTCCAGCAGCTCCCGTACCGGCGCCGCCGGCAGGGGATGGACGGCTCCCAGCTTGAGGAGCGTCACCTCGGCGTCCAGGCCCAGGTGCTGAAGGGCCTCGACCGCGGCTGCATAGCCCATGCCGGTGGCAATCAGCGCCAGCTCGTCCCTACCGGCGCGCTTCAGCGAGTAGTAGGTGTGATCCTCTACCGCTCGCCGCATCAGCGGGACAGTTTCGTGGTGGAAGCGGGTGTGCCGCTGCAGCACGGTATTCTCCCAGCGAGGACCCATTTCTGCAGCCCAGAGCAGCGGGCTCTTCTCGAAGGCAGGGTTGCGCTTTCTAGGCTCATCGTCGATCTCACCCAGCATCACTGGACCCCGGCCATAGAGGAACTGGCGGACCGTGCGCAGCAACACCGGCACTCTGACCTGCTCCGAGAGCCGGAAGGCCAGGATGGTGAAGTCCTTGCACTCCTGGTAGCTTGCCGGCTCCAACACCGGGATCTCCGCCGCCACGGCGAGGAAACGGGCGTCGGTCTCGCTGGAGGAGGTGTTGGCCCCTGGATCATCGCCGACGCAGACAACCAGCCCCCCCGGCGGCCGCATCGTGTAGGAACAGAGTAAGGGGTCGATGATCCAGTTCATGCCGTTGTTTTTGAAGACCGTCAACGCCCGCATGCCGCACATGGCTGCGCCCAGGGCGGCCTCGAAACCGCACTTCTCGTTGGTGGACCACTCGGCGTGGAAATCGTTGCGGATCGCCGCCGCGTTCGCCAGGTTCTCGAAGACGTAGGTGGTGGGCGACCCGGGGTAGGAGGTGGCGAGGGCGATGCCAGCCTCCAGGGCGCCACGGGCGATCGCCTCGCAGCCGCTCAACATGTGGGTCGACCCCGGTGCGCCGTCGACGACGACGTTGCTCTCCCACTTCTTGTGTGACTTCCTGGCGTACTGATTCCCGGCGTCGCGGATTGACTTGAGCGCCGATTCGTCCAGCCCCATGATTTCCAATCCTCCTTCGGCTGCCGGCGAGTTGTGTCGTGCTGGCGTAGGGCAAGTCCGCCCTGGAAACAGTGCGGATTAGATATATCCTTTTTTTACCTCAGTGTCCAATGCCTCATTTCTTTGGCATGTCTAACCCGCGAGTTGTGGCTCGAACTGCAACGGTCCTCGGGCGGACACACCGGGTTGCTTGCCGACGCGGGAGAAAATAGTTAAGCTCTCAGCGATGATGAGCCAAGCAGCGGCCGGGGAAGCTCCCGAGCGCGGCCCTGTCCGACGGTCGGACAAGGATCTCAAGGGGTACCTTGAGAGGGATGCCGACATCGTCACTGTGGTGAAGACTCCGGTGAGCCTCGACGATGTCGGTGCCCGAACAGAGAGGTACCGCAAGGAGTTGTGCGTCGGGTGCACGAAATGAGCAGGGGAGTGTGGGTCGGACAGAGTGTCAAGCGGCTCGAAGATCCTCGCCTCCTGACCGGCCGGGGATCCTTCATAGACGATCTGACGGTGGCGAACCTCCATCACGCCGCGATCCTGCGCAGTCCCCACGCCCACGCTCGCATTAAGACGATTGATGTTAGACGGGCCCTGCAAGTTCCCGGAGTCGCCGGAATCCTGACTGGCGAAGACGTGGGCAAGATGTCAGAGGCATTCATCAACATTACCGGGCCGGTCAAGTATTACAGCTGCGCGGTGGGCACGGCCCGGTTCGTCGGGGAGCCGGTCGCGGTCATCGTCGCCAAGAACCGCTATGTCGCTGAAGATGCACTGGACCTCGTCGAGATGGACTACGAGCCGTTGCCTGTGGTGCTGGACCAGGAGGAGGCGCTCAAAGCTGACGCCCCGATTCTTCACGACAACCTCGGCACGAACCTTTGTATCCGGCGACGGTTCAAGTTCGGTGACACGGAAAAGGCCTTCGCTGACGCTGATGTGGTCGTGCGGGAGAAGTTCCGGTTTCCCCGGTACAGCCACTTCCCCATGGAAACGTACGGCGTCATCGCCAGCTTCGATCCAGCGTCCCGTGTCCTCACCCTCTGGGCCAATTTCCAGGGGCCGTTCATCATTCATACCGTGATGGCGCGTGCGTTGAGGATGCGCCAGAACCGGGTCCGCATCATTGTGCCCGGGGACATTGGGGGAGGGTTCGGGCTCAAGACGAGCATCTACCCCTACATGACGTTGCTGGGACTAGCCGCAATGAAGGTGGGGGTGCCCGTGAAGTGGATCGAGGACCGGCGTGAAAACCTCACGGCAAGCTCGAGCCATGCCGACCGAGTGAGCCATATGGAGGCAGCGGTCAGAAGGGACGGCACGATCCTGGCCATGCGCAACCGGAGCGTTGATAACGTTGGGGCGTACATCCGGACACCGGAACCGGCGAATCTGTTTGCTCGATTCAGCGCGATGGCGGGAGCCTACCGCGTCAAGAATGTCGAGCTGGACCTGGCAGACGTCATGACCAACAAATCCCTGACGGGTCCGGTGAGAGGCTACGGCGGCCATCCTCTGTTCTTCGGCCTCGAGCGGATGGTGGACATCGTGGCCGCGAAGCTCGGGATGGATCCCGTCGAGATCCGCTTGAAGAATGTTGTGCGGTGGGACGAGTTCCCCTACACGACGCCCACGGGCGGCGTGTATGACAGCGGCAACTATCAGGAGTGCATGCGGCGGTTGCTTGATTTGTCCCGATACGACGCGCTTCGGACGAGGCAGCGGGCCGCCCGCGCCGAAGGACGACTGTTCGGGATCGGTCTTGCCGCCACCGTGGATCCGTGCGTGACCAATATCGGGTACATTGCGCTCGCCAGGCCTCCGGGGGAACGTGTGCAGCGGCGTCCCATGTCAGGCTCCGGAGAGGTCGGTTCCGTGCGCATCGATCCGAGCGGCGGCATCACTGTCTACGCCACCACGGTGCCTCAGGGCCAGGGGCATGAGACGATCATTGCGCAGATCATGGCTGAAGAATTCGGGGTGCTTCCTGAACACATCAACGTCCTCTCCCAGGTGGACACCTTTACCTCCGTGTGGGGGATTACCACGGGCTCCTATTCCTCCCGCTTCTCCTCCGTTGGGGCCAGCGCCTATGCCATGGCGGCTCGCCAGGTGAAAGCCAAGGCGTTGAGGATCGCAGCGCAGCTTCTCGAGGTGTCTGAACACGACCTGGAGTGGAAAGATGGTGCGGCGCTGGTCAAAGGCGCCCCGGGCAGGGCGGCAACGCTCAAGACCATCGCAGGCCTGGCTCATTGGGATCAAACCGCCCTGCCCGAGGGGATGGAGCCGAACCTCCAGGCGACGTGTGTCTTCAATCTTCCCACGTCCAAGGCTCCTGGCGAGGACGACACCGCAAACACCCAGAACATCTACGGATTTGCCGTCGAGCTGGCAGTGGTCGAGGTGGGTCCGGCCGATGGCGTCGTGAAGATCCTCGAATACTACGCCGTGCACGATTGCGGCACCGTGCTCAACCCGGCCCATGTGGAGGGACAGATCTACGGAGCGGCCCTCCAGGGGATCTCCGGCGCCCTCTTCGAGCAGATGCTCTGGGACCACGATGGCCAGTACTTGACGGCGACCTTTCAGGATTATCTGGTTCCGACCTCGATGGAGGCGCCCAAGATCGGGATCGACCACGTCGAGACGCCCTCACCGAACACCGTGTTGGGCTCCAAGGGTGTCGGCGAGGCCAGCTCCATGGTGGCGCCGGTCACCATTGCCAACGCGGTCGCAGACGCTCTCGCGCCGCTTGGAGTTGAGATCAGGGAGTTGCCGCTATGGCCTGAGACGGTATGGCGGATGATCCGAGAGCGGAAGCAACGAGTTGACGCTTGAAGGGGGGCAGGCGTCTTCCGGAAGGTTCGGGGGGGGCTTGACATGGCCCGGAGCGCTTCCGAATAATCGTCCATCATCAGATCCCTAGGACCGTATCTCCATCATGTGGCGGAGCCACAGAGGGAGAGCATCCACGGAGGTGGGCCATGGGACTAGAATCGCCAACGTTGCCGCCAGATTATCTCCGGATACCGGAGCGGATTAACATCGCCGCCGTCACGGTAGACCGGCAAGTGGCCCGCGGTGGCGGGGACAGAATTGCCGTCTACTATGAGGACCAAAAGGTTACGTACCGAGAGCTACAGCGGCGTGCGAACCAGTGTGGAAACGCGCTGAGCCGGATGGGGGTAGGTCGAGGTGACCGCTTTTTCCTCCGCGCCCCTAACAGCCCCGAGTACTTGATTGTCGCGCTCGCCGGGCTCAAGATTGGCGCGGTCCCGATCCCCACGAACTCGCTCTTCCGAGCCTGGGAAATCGAGCACCTGATCAACAACAGCGAAGCCAAGGCCGTCTTCACGACGCCGGATCTGATGGGACCAATCAAAGAGGTCTGGCCCCAGTGCTCGAGTCTCAAGCACGCGGTGATGTTCGGCAACGACTCCGCTGGACATCAAACGTTTGATCACTTTGTCGCCGGCGCGTCCGATCGACTGGACGCGGCAGACACCCGCGCTGACGAGATCGCCTTCATCATCTATACCTCCGGCACGACCGGGAAACCGAAGGGAGTCCAGCACGCTCACCGGTGGATTGTGGCGATGGGGGACCCGATCGTGAATGTCCTCCTTCGCCTGACTCCCGATGACATCTGTTTCCAGCCCCAAGAGGTCTCGTTCATGTACTCGTGGGGCTGTGGGTTCCTCTTCCCGTTCTATGCGGGCTGTGCGACCGTGGTCTACGCCGGGCGCTTCGACGTAGACCGGTGCCTCGAGGCCATCCAAAAGCAGCGACCGACGCTGTTCGTCGCGGTGCCCACTATTTTCAGAATGTTCTTGGGCCGAAAGGGCATCGAGAGCCAGTACAACCTTTCATCCCTCCGGATGGGCGTGAGCGGTGGCGAGCCGCTCCCGGCTGACACGTATCACGAGGCGAAACGGCGATTCGGGTTCGAAATCTACGACAGCATCGGACAGACGGAGAACCACCTCTTTCTCGGGCAGCGCCCGGGCTTACCAATCAAGCCGGGCTCGATGGGGCAGCCGTTCCCGGGTCATGTGGTGACGATTTTGAACGACGAGGGGAAAGAAGTCCCGCCGGGGACCGTGGGTCACTTGGTCATCAAGAACGATAACCCCGGCCTGACGCTCGGCTACCGCAAGATGGAGGACCGATGGGCAGCCGTGAATCGAGCCGGCTGGTTCTACACCGGGGATCTCGCGCACAGAGATGACACAGGGTACTACTGGTACGTCTCGAGGTCCGACGACCTCATCAAGAGTCGGGCTTACCTCATCTCTCCAAAGGAGGTGGAGGAGGCCGCGATGGAGCATCCAGCCGTCCTCGAGGTGGGGGTCGTGGGAGTACCGGATGCTGAGATCGGTCAGCGTATCAAGGCGTACATCACCTTGAAGCCGGGACACCAGGCTTCGTCGTCCTTGTCCGAGGAGATCGTCGAAAAGGTCAAGACGGTCATCGCGCCCTACAAGGCCCCCAAAGAGATCGAGTTCGTGAAGGAACTACCGAAGACAGCCACGGGCAAGATCCTCAGACGTGAGCTTCGAGCCGAGGAGAAATGAGGAGGCAAGGTATATGACCGAGCAGAGATGGGTCGGTCAGCCGATGAAACGAGTGGAGGACCCCCGGCTGCTGACCGGTCGCGGGGCCTTCATCGATGACCTCCCGTTTCGCGGGGTCCACCATGCCGCAATCCTTCGATCTCCCCATGCCCACGCCCGCATCCGGGCGATCGACGCCTCCGCGGCCCTGCAGGCCCCTGGGGTGGTCGGCGTCATCACCGGCGCCGACGCCGAGGCTCTCACGCGCCCATTCATGGTTGGGGTCTTGACGCCGATCAAGTACTACTGCATGGCGGGAGACAAGGTCCGTTTCGTGGGTGAGCCCGTGGCGGCCGTGGTGGCACGCGATCGCTATTCTGCGGAGGACGCGCTGGACCTGATCCGGGTCGAGTACGAACCGCTCCCCGTCGTCGTGGACCCCGAGCGCGCGCTCGAAGTGGAGGCCCCGGTGCTCCACGAGGTGGTGGGGTCGAACCTGGCCTGCCATCGGCGGATGGTCTACGGCGACCCGGATCGCGCCTTCCACGACGCCGAGGTAGTGGTCAACGAGCGCTTTCGCTTCCCCAGGTACTCCTCCACGCCCATCGAGACTTACGGCGTCGTGGCGAGCTACGATCCGGTCGGCGGCATCCTCACCGTCTGGTCGAACTTCATGGGCCCGTTCATCTTGCACCCACTGGTGGGGCGGGCGCTCGGCCTGCCCGAGAACCGGCTCCGCTTCATCATCGCTCCGGACATCGGCGGGAGCTTTGGGATCAAGTGCAGCATCTACCCGTATCTCACGTTGGTTGGTCTGGCGGCCATGCAAGTCCACGTCCCCGTCAAGTGGATCGAGGATCGGCGCGAGCACCTCCTCGCCTCCGGGAGCGGGACCGACCGAGTCACTTACCGGGAGCTGGCGGCCGGGAAAGACGGCACAATCCTTGGCATGCGGTATCGCTGGTACGACAACGTCGGCGGCTACGTGCGAAGCCCCGAGCCAGCGTGCACCTTCCGTCCCATCGGCAACTGGGTCGGGCCCTATCGTTTCCAGAACCTCGAAGTCGAGGCCTCGGTGGTGACGACTAACAAGGGCCCCTCTGGCCCCAACCGCGGGTATGCCTGCCCTCACCTCTACTTCGAGACCGAGCGGATGGTGGACCTCCTCGCGGAGAGGCTCGGGCTGGACCCGGCCGAGGTGCGGCGGCGGAACTTCATCCAGCCCCACGAGTTTCCCTACCGCACGCCCACCGGGGGGCTCTATGATTCGGGCGACTATCCCGCGGCCTTCGAGAAGGCTCTCGAGGTGGCCCGGTATGAGGAGCTTCGGCGGGAGCAGGCCCGGGCTCGAGCTGCCGGGCGGCTCTTTGGCATCGGCCTGGCTGTGGCCGTGGACCCCTCGGTGTCCAACATGGGCTATGTGACGGTGGCTCTCGACCCGCAGTACCGGGCCAAGCCCGAGTACCTGCCAAAGTCAGGGGCCATCGAAGCCACCACCATCAACGTGGACCCGCTGGGCAAGGTCGTGGCCATCCTCGGGACCGCGCCCCAGGGTCAGGGGCACCAGACGGTCGTCGCCCAGATCGTGGCTGACGAGCTGGGGATTTCGCCGGACGAGCTGACGGTGGTGGACGAGATGGACACCTTCACCCGGGTGTGGGGGATTTCCTCAGGAACCTACTCGAGCCGCTTTGGCTCTGTGGGCACCAGCGCCGCGGCGCTGGCCGCACGCAAGCTCAAGGCGAAGCTCATCGCCTGCGCCGCCCACCTCATGGACGTCCCGGCTGAAACTCTGGTGTTGCGTGATGGGCGGGTGATGCCGCAGTCGGGGAAGGGAGCCTCGTACTCCATCAAGGATTTGGCCGGCCGGGCCCACTGGCACACCGAGTCGCTCCCGGAAGGGATGGAGCCGGGTCTTCAGGCCACGGCGGTTTTCGGCTTCCCCCAGTCGAACGCACCCGATCCGGAAGATCGCGTCAACTCCTCAAACACCTACGGGTTCATTGCCGAGGTGATGGCCGTGGAGGTGGACCGGGAGACGGCGGCGGTGAAGGTGCTGCGCTACGTGACGGTGCACGATGCCGGGGTGATCGTCAACCCGCTGATCGCCGCGGGGCAGATCTACGGCGGGGCGCTGCACGGCCTTGGCGGGGCGCTGTACGAGGAGCTAGCCTACGACGCCGACGGCCAGCTTCTGACGGGCACATTCATGGACTACCTAGTCCCCAGCGCGGCTGAGGCTCCCGTCATCGACATCGCGCACGTGGCCTCGCCCTCGCCGTTCACGACCCTGGGGGCCAAGGGGCTCGGTGAGTCGAGCTCCATGACAGTGCCGGCCGTCATCGCGAACGCGGTGAGTGACGCGCTGGCGCCGCTCGGGCTGCGGATCTCCGAGCTGCCGATCACGCCAACCCGCCTCTGGGAGCTCCTGGAGAGCACACGGAGGGATCATCGATGAAGCCGCCTCAGTTTGAGTATCACGACCCGAGGAGCCTGGAGGACGCGCTGGCCTTGCTGGGGCGTTACGGGGGTGAGGCCAAGATCCTGGCGGGAGGGCAGAGCCTCATGCCGCTGCTCAACTTCCGGCTCAGTCGTCCGGCCGCCCTCGTGGACATCAACCGCATCGGAGCCCTGGCCTACATCCGGCGCGAGAACGGGCAGCTCCGGCTCGGGGCGATGACTCGTGAGCGCACGATCGAGTTCTCGCCGCTGGTGCGGGAGCACGTCCCGCTGTTGACCGAAGCGACGAATTTGGTCGGTCACCTCCCGATCCGCACGCGTGGCACGGTCGGAGGGAGCCTCGCGCATGCGGACCCCTCGGCGGAGTACCCGGCGCTGGTGACGATGCTGGAGGGCGAGCTGGTAGTTCGGGGCAGCGGTGGCGAGCGCATCCTCCGCCCCGGCGAGTTCTTTCAGAGCTATCTGACCACCGCGCTGGGCCCTGACGAAATGTTGGTGGAGGTGCGCCTGCCGATTTCTCCGGCCGGAAGCGGCTGGGCCTTTGAGGAGTTCACCCGGAGGCACGGGGATTTTGCCATCGTGGGGATCGCTGCCCTGCTTGTCACCGAGGGCCCGCGCTGTCGGCTGGCGCGTCTAGCCGCCGCGGGCGCGGGGCCGACGCCCATCCGGCTGCGCGCCGCCGAGGAGATTCTCGAGGGGGAGGGGCTCAACGACCGGAGCATGGAGGCGGCTGCCGCCAGAGCGGCGGAGCTAGTGGAGCCTGGCGCCGACATTCACGCCTCGGCTGAATACCGGCGGCACTTGACGGGAGTGCTGACTCGACGGGCGCTCCGTCGGGCCGCAGCGCGTTGCCAGGAGGGGGGGCGATGAGGGGCGAGCCGAGGAGAATCACGCTGAGGGTCAACGGGGTGGTGCGGGAAGGGTACGCCGAGCCGCGCAAGCTGCTCGTGGATTTTCTTCGAGAGGACCTAGGGCTGACGGGCACGCATGTGGGATGCGAGCACGGGATCTGCGGGGCCTGCACCATTCTCGTAAACGGCGAGGCGGCGCGCTCTTGCCTGATGCTGGCAGTGCAGGCGGACGGGGCCGAGCTCCTGACGGTCGAGGGGCTGGCGCAGGACGGCAAGCTTCACCCGCTGCAGGAGGCGTTCTGGGAGCATCACGGGCTCCAATGCGGGTTCTGCACCCCAGGCATGCTTCTCGCTGCGTACGACCTGCTGCGTGTCAACCCGTCTCCGACAGAATGGGAGATCCGGGCCGGGCTGTCGTCGGTCCTCTGCCGGTGCACCGGTTACCAGGGGATCGTGCGCGCAGTTCACGCGGCTGCGGAGCGTCTCCGGGCTTGACACTAG
>JBHIAB010000091.1:0-12676 GCA_046758385.1 Methylomirabilia bacterium
ACTGGTGGCCGTTGGAGACGAACACGTTGGAGGAGCCGAAGGCGGGCATGAAGATTCCCATGCCGAAGTTGAGGGGAGCCAGCGAGGGGATGCAACCGGCAAACACCAGCTTGCGCGGATCCTCCTCTCGGATTCGCTTGAGCTTGTCGGTGATGAGGGTGAGCGCCTCCTCCCAGCTGATCTCCTGCCACCCGGGGTCGGCATCCATCGCCTTCACCGGGTTGGTCCGCTTGAGGGGGACGTTGACCCGATGGGGGTCGTAGAGGTGCATGATCCCGGCCAGCCCCTTGGGGCAGAGCCGCCCCATTCCGAGGGGGCTCTCGGGGTTTCCCTCGATCTTCACCACCACGCCGTTCTTCCGGTGGACTCTGATCCCGCACTGGTTGTAGCAGAGACTGCACGTGCTGGGGATCCAGACATCGTCGCCTACCATCTCGTCCCCCTTTTCCACGCGGCTCGACTCCTCAAGCATGTGCGCTCAGATGACCCGTTCGCGTCTCAGGGCTTCGATGCGTTCCTTCCCGTAGCCCAGGAAACCCTGGAGCACCTCCTCGGTGTGCTGACCCAGTGTCGGCGGCGAGGCCGGCTCCGCCCCCCCGCTCTGGAACTTGAAGGGGCTCCCCAGCAGCTTCAGCGGGGTACCGGAGGGGCCCTTTGCCTCCACCACCATCTGCCGCGCCTGAGCCTGGGGAGAAGCCAGGGCCTGATCCACGCGATACACGGGACCGGCCGGGATTCCTTCCTCAACCAAGCGAGTCATCCAGTCCTCGCGAGGGCGCGAGGCGATCCGTTCTTCCAGAACGGGGATCAGGGTCTCGCGGTACTGACAGCGGAGGTCGTTGCTCGCAAAGCGAGCGTCCTCGATCAGTTCGGGAAGATCCAGGGCCCGACAGAAGCCAGCCCAGAAGTGGTCGCCGTAGACCGCAACAGCGAGATATCCCGTGGGCGTCCAGAAGATCTGGTACGGGACCACGTTGGGATGCCCTGCGCCCTCGGGTTTGGGAACCTCCCCCGAAGCCCAGTGGTAGTGGGCGAGGTAGTTGAGGAGAGAGAGCTGGACGTCCATCATCGCGACATCAACCCACTCCCCCTGGCCCGTCATCCGACAACGGTGGAGCGCCGAGACCACTCCGAGCGCCGCAAAGACACCCGCCGCGAGATCGCCGATGGGGATCCCCATCTTCACCGGGGGCTTGTCGGGCTCTCCGGTGAGGCTCATCCCGCCCCCTACGGCCTGGGCCACCAGGTCGAACGAGGGAAGACGACGCCAGGGCCCGGTTTGGCCGAAGCCCGAGACGGAGCCCAGGATGATCCGCGGGTTGACGGCTTTCAGGCTTTCGTAGTCGAGGCCGAGCTTCGCCATGGTTCCGGGCCTGAAGTTCTCGAGCACGATGTCAGCCTTGGCCACAAGCTCGAGCAAGATTCGCCGCCCCTCGGGGTGTCGCAGGTTCAGCGTGAGGCTCTTCTTCGAGACATTGCCGCTCACGAAGTGGGCTGACAGCCCGTCCTGAAAGTAGAGCGAGACGTGGCGCATGGGGTCGCCGGTCTCAGGCTCCTCCACCTTGATCACCTCGGCGCCCAGGTGGGCCAGGATCAAGGTCCCGTAGGGCCCAGCCATGTACCGGGTCAGATCCAGGATGCGAACGCCGTTCAGTGGCCCCACAACTCCGTCCCCTTCCATCGTCGTCTCGGCTTCACAGCCCGTGGGGGGCGTCGACCCGCGGTTGGATCGCGAAGTGAACTACAAAAGCTATCGCGCTCAAGACTCCCTGCGCAACGGGAGATGGGGAATGGTGATCGGGCGAAGCACTCCCGAGCGCAGAATGAGCCAGGCTTTAGCTTGAAGCTGGCCCAGGAGGACGAGAATGCCCGCCGCCGCCATCGTCCAAACGAAGGCCGAAGCCCAGAAGCCGAGCAAGAGCAGGGCGACGAGGTGACCCAGCACGAAGACTCCGACAACGGTGGTGTTCGTCCAGAATGCCGCCGTGGCCCGGCGAAACGCAAGGTCGCCCGGCCAGGCGAGATAGCCGGCCCAAACCAGGGCGCTCAGGACGATGAGCCCGCCCATCGAAACCGCTAGCGATCCTGGGTTGTCCCCCCCACCCAGCAGAGGCAGGATGAGGCCAAGCATTCCGGCTCCGGAGATGAAGGCCGACGCGAGGAAGAGCGGCGGCATCAGGGGCACGCTCCAGGCGCTCACTCCTTTGGCCCGCCACAAGATGGCACCTTGGGCCAGGGCGAAGAGAAGAGCAGCCACGGTGGCGGCCACGCGCAACGTGAGGAACGGCCAGAGGAGGTCGGTGATCGCGAACACCGAGAACGCACCGCCAACCCAGAGCTCCCGCGACATCCAGGAGCTCCCGACCTTCCTGAGCACGAAAGGCCCTCTCAGCGGCCGGCCCGCCTCGACGGCCACACAGAGGAACCCTGCCAGCACCAGGGCCGGTCCGAGCACCGAAGCCGTGACGAGGACGGGGGAACGCTCGAATGCGGACAGGACCGCTGCCAGCACGTAGGCGCCCGCCCCGGTCCCACCGAGGAAAAAGTTCGCCACGGCGAGCCGCCCCCAGAGGGTCTGCCTCACCGGAGGAAGCAGATGGACTTCCATCGCTCACTCGGTCAGGTAATAGACGCAGGGGTCGGTCCCCAGCTCCGTCATGAGCCGGACGCCGCCCCGCTCCTTGATCAGCTTGGAAGCCTGACTCTCCGGGTCGTCCAGATCGCCGAAAACGATCGCGCCAGCAATGCACGCCACCGCGCACACGGGCGTGGCGTCCACATCCACACCCGGCTTCAGGCCTTGTGCCACCCCCAGGTCGACGCGATCGGCACAGAACGTGCATTTGGTCATCACTCCGCGGCGCTCTGGGCGGGCCGTGGCTTTCTCGGCGGGAGTGGGCCCGCCGGGGAAGAATCCCTCCTCCTCGTGAATCAGGTGGCGAGCGAGGTAGGGACAGGCCATCGCGCAGTAGCCGCATCCCACGCATCTTTTGTAGTCCACCCAGACGATCCCGTCCTGGCGCTTCTGGCTGGCGCCGGTCGGGCACACCGGCACGCAGGGCGGCTCACCGCAGTGCATGCACTGCATGGGGAGGAAGAGGCGGCGCACATCGGGGTAGCGTCCTACCTCACAGTCCACCACATACCGCCACACGACTCCGGCCGGCAGGCCGTGCTCCTGCTTGCAGGCGATGGTACACGTCTGGCAGCCCACGCACCTGACCAAGTCAATAACCATTCCCCAACGCATACGCTCCTCGGAGGGGGGCTACGCCCCCCTTCCGATTCCTCCCCCCAAAGATTTCTCTCGGAGAGGGGCTAACGCCCCCCTCCGATTCCTCCCCCCAACGTTGCGCGGGCAAAGCCCGCGCTAGAAAACGCGTGATCGAAAGCTGGTTGGGCCATGCTCTTTGCTCGTTTCATACGCGTGGGGCTTTGTTGATGGAGACCTTTACGAGGTCGGCGCCGCTCCCGGTGGCGTCGGTCAGGGCCAGGTCGATGCTGGCCACCTGGTTCAGGTTCGGCATCCCCAAATCCTTCGCGACCGGCGTGGCCCAATGGCCGAACTGCTGGAGAGCCACGGCCACATCCGGCCTCACTCCTTCTTTCAGAATGGCAAACCCCCGTGTCCGCCCCGTGGGAGACTCGATCTCGATGAGATCGCCATCGGTGATCCCGAGGGCCTGGGCCGTCGTGCGGTTGAGCATCACCCCGAAGTGGCCGGCGACATGCCGGGCCATCTCGGCCATCACCGGCAGGGAGACGTTGGCGCCCCAGGAATACTGCATGCTCCGGCTGGTCAGGAGCCAGAGCGGAAACTCCTCCGGGTTTCGCCCGTGGCGCACGGCGGCGCGACCCCAGATGCCAGGGAAATCCTTCCACTGGGGGAGCGCCTGATACTCGTCTAGTTGGGTGTCCCACCACCCGATCCCCGTCTCGTGGAGCCGGCGTCCGAGCTCCTCGCCGACCCGCTTGAGCCGTTCCTGGTAGGGAAGCTCGTAGCGGAGGCCCTTGGCCACCATCGCGGTGTGAAGGTAGTAATTCTCCACAGGGAACGGGACGAAGAAGGCGCCTTGCTCCTTGAACCACTTGAGACCATGCTCCCGTTCCCCGCGGCTCAAGCTCAGGGTCGCCGCGCGGCAGGCGCGGTCCCAGATCTCCCGGGACGTGGGCCGGGAGGAGGGATCGAGGCTCAGGTCGTAGTCCCGAGCCTGGAGCCGCACCCCAGTCCCCGAGCCTCGGTTCACAGCCTGCGTGTATTCAGAGAGGAGCCCGCACCGCTCCGCCAGCTCCGTGGCGATGTCGGTGAGATCCCGGGTGTCGAAGGGCGGATCGGTCACCGGCTGGCGGAGAGCAAACCCCGTGTGCTCCCAGTACTGCTCGATGTACTTGGTCCCGCCGATCCGGTAGAGCTGCGTCGATTCGAGGTCTGTCGCCTCGGGAAGCAGGAGGTCAGCATACCAGTTTGTTTCGTCCTGGGTGTAGGCGAAGGCAGCCACGAAGGGGAAGCGCTCTAGCGTCGCCTCAATCCTCCCGGTCTCCCAGTTGGAGATCGCCGGATTGGTCCGGTAGAGGATCCAGACATCAGGGAGCGTGGCCGCGGGCCAGCGCTCGGGTGGCTCGTTCATGAAGAGCCACGGCAGCTGGGCCGGGGAGAGCGCCGGCGACCACGGCGAGTCGGCCGCGAGGGGAACCAGTGTCCGATACCCGCTGCGGATGTGGGGTCGGGCCTGCCAACGATCCTTCTCCGTGGGGTTCAGCGGTTGGGCCATGAACCCGTCGGGGCCGGGCCGCACGGAGTCGAGCCGGTTCTGGGCCGGACGGTTCAAGCGCACCGTCGTCCCGAGAATTCCACCGGGCACCTCGAGCGCCCCGACCAGCGCCGCCAGCACCGTCCTCGCCCAGCAGCACTCGTATCCACCCCAGCCGTTGGTGACCGTCTTGCCGAGCAGGACGGCGACGGGCCGGTGGGGATAGCTCACGCCATCGACCTCGATCATCGTGCCGACCTTGGCGTGGCTCAAATACGCCTTGGCCAGACGGCGAATTGTCTCGGCCGGCACATCCGCGATCCCCGATGCCCATTCCGGCGTGTACGGTCGCACATGCTCCATCAGGTGCGCGAAGGCGGGTCGCAGGCGCTCGCTGACGCTCTTTCGAGCGCCGTCAGCCGAGATCTCCACACCCGCGGCGATGAACTCGCCGTCCATCGCCGGCCGCACGCAGGTCCGGTCGTCGAACGGCACCGGGCGGCGGCGGTCCAAGTCCCAGACGAGGGGCTTTGCCGTCTCGGGATCCCTGAGGTAGTACCCACCCGCCCCGACGAGGTAGGGCGAGCTGGTCATCAGCTGGAGGAACGACGTGTCGCAAACCCCTCGCCAGTCATGCTCGAGCAGGATCACGTGTATGAGGGCGAAGAGCACTGCGGCGTCGGTCTTGGGACGAATCGGCACCCACTCTCTCGCTCCGGCCCCCGTCACCGAGAGGTGGGGCTCAATCTGGATCCACTTGAGCCCTCGGACCCGCGCCTCGGCGTGGCGGAACACGCCAGTCACACCTCCCGAGGCGTCCCCGTTGTAGCCGAACGACAGCACATACTCGCATCGGGGGACATCCGCGGCCACCGTGAAGGCCCGGTGCCAGAACTCCCCGTAGAGGTGCTCGGAGTGATAGCATTTGACGCCCTGGCCGCTGCCGATCCCCTGGTCAACGGGCCCCCACGCAGCCAGAAAGGCGGGGAACGTTTCCAGGTAGGCCGGGGCGATTCCGCCGGCGCCGAAGGTGGCGGCCAAGCGCGGATAGCCTGCCTCGTCGACCAGACCCTTGGCACGGATTCCCTTGAGCTTCTCCGCCAGGAGGTCGAGGGCTTCGTCCCACGTGATCTCTTGCCACCCCGGATCCTCCTCCCGCCCCTTGCGCGGGTTGGTGCGCTTCATCGGAGCCTTGATCCGGTTCGGGTTGTAGAGCTTCTGGATCAGGCCGTAAGCTCGGACGCACACCTTGCCACAAGCCGGATGGACCTCCGCGAAGTCCGCGTTGGGCTCGACTCCCACGGCCACACCGTCTTTGACCACGACCTTCAGGAGGTCAGGGCCGGCCACGCACTGATAACAATAGACCGGGATTTTCTCAATCAGCGTCGTCACCGTGCTTCCCTCTCAAGCCGGGCGAGCCCAGCCAGGAAACGCTCGTGCACACCGGGACCGACCGCCGTGCGCTCCGCTTCCTCGAACGCGTGCACGAGCAGCCGTTGCTCCTCATCGGGGAGGACCTGCTCTGCCATCGGGAAGAGCACGCCGTTCTCCTTCTCGATGTGTGCGCGGAGGAGAGTGACGTACTTGCGTATCGCGGCCGCAACCCCGGCATCGTCCCCCTCTCCGATCGCGCGGACAAGCGCCCGCCCCTCCTCGTGCTCCAGAAGCATGACGCCTACAGGTCCGCCCTCTTTCGGGACGCCGTGCCGCTCCAGCGCGGGGAACAGGAGCGCTTCCTCCTTGCCGTGGTGGCAGCGGTCAGCGAACGTACGGAAAAAATCGACGAGCCACTCTCGGGCATTCCGGTCCACCGCCCGTCCCGTCTCGAGATCGCGACCAAGTCGCTCCAGAAGCTCGAGCGCCCTCAAGATTACCTCGTGCTCTTCCCGGAGCATAGCGGTGGCAGTGGTCGCTCCGTGGTGATGATGCGGCGCACCAGTCGGTGGGGTCGATGTCATCGGATTTCCTACGCGGCTGCCTTGGCTAGGCCACGCTTCTCAGCCCGGCCAAGGCCCAGAAGGGCCGCGCCCACGGCCCCGACGAGCTCCGGCTGGGACGGGACGTTGACCGCCATGCCCAGGGTCTCTTCCAATGCCTTGACCATGCCTGCCTGCCTCGCCACGCCCCCGATGACCGTGAGCTCCGGCGCGAGCCCCACCCGCTTGAGCAAGGCCAGCGCCCGGTTGGCGAGGGAAACATGGATCCCCCGCAGGATGTTCTCCACGCTCACGCCCGCCGTCAAATGGTTGATGATCTCCGACTCCGCCAGCACGGCGCACACGCTGGAGATCGACTGCGGGGAGTCCGCCTGGAGCGAGAGCCCGCCGATCTCCTCCAGCCCGACCTCGAGGTACCGGCCGGCGCGCTCGATGAACCCGCCAGACCCAGCCGCGCACTTATCATTGGTCCGGAACTCCTTGACTTTGCCTCCGTCCCGCACTCTGATGGCCCGGGTTGACTGGCAGCCGATGTCCAGCACGCAGGTGGTGCCGGGGAAGACGAATGAAGCCCCTCGCGCCCCGGAGGTGATGTCCGTGATCTGAATGTCCCGGGACGGGACGTTGTAGCGACCAAAGCCGGTGGTCGCGGTGTACGTCAGGTCTCCCTCTTGAAGCCCCGCTTCGGCAAGCGCGTGGGCCAGCGCTTCCCGGGCCACCCCAGGGAAATCCGGGCGGGTTCGCACAGCGGCCGTCCCCAGGATCCGCCGGGCCTCGTCGAGGATCACCGCCTTGGTGGTCCGGGAGCCGATGTCGATCCCTGCCACGAACGACATGTTCGTCACCTCCTCCCCGCCGTTGCCGGGGTCTGCGATTGGGCCCGCTCCACGGCCCAGAGAGCCGCCCCGAGCGCGCCCATGTAGTGCGATTCCGGGCTCACGTTGAGGGCAGTCCCGAGCTTTTCCTCCAGGGCACGAACCATCCCGATGTTCAGGGACACCCCTCCCGTGAAGGTGATCTCGGGCTCCAACCCAACCCGTCGGACCAGCGCGACAGTTCGCGCGGCAATTGCACTGTGCACACCTCCCAGGATGTCTTCCACCTTCTTCCCCTGAGCCAAGTAAGCCATGATGTCGGACTCGACAAAGACGGTGCAGACGGTGGACAGACGCACCGGGTTCCGCCCCCGTAGAGAGATCTCGCCGATCTCCTCGATGCTCAAGCCCATGGCTTCTGCCGCGTTGGCCAGGAAGCGTCCGGTCCCGGCCGCACACTTGTCATTCATCACGAAGTCTTGGACCTCCCCTCCCTCCCCCACCAAGATACCCTTGGCATCCTGGCCGCCCATGTCGATGACGGTTCGGGTCCGGGGGAAGACAAACGCGGCACCCTTGGCGTGACAGCTGATCTCGGTGATTTGGGCATCGCCGAAGGTCACCTTGTAACGGCCGTAGCCGGTCCCCACGACATAGGCCACCTCGTCCCGACCGAGACCCGCGTTGCCGATGATCTCGTCGAAGGCGCGCTCGGCGGCTTTCGTGACGTTGGCGCCGGTGTCAATGAGCACCCGGCCCACGATCTCGCACCGGTCGTTGACGAGCAAAGCCTTGGTCTGGGTCGATCCCACATCTACGCCCGCGGCAATCAGCATGGCCTCCTCCGGTTATGCCTTGACTAGCTTCTTGTGCTCGAGGGCTTCGAAGAACGCATCGATCCGGTTCCTCATCTGCGCCTCGGAGAAGTAGCGGGGATCTTCGAGATCAGACTCGAGGAGCAGCGTGGGCACCCCCAGCTCCTTGGAGAAGTACTCGCGCATGTCCCCCTGCCCTGCCGAGTAGAGGCGGCAGCTCTTGATCGAGTGGATCACCAGACCGTCGGCCTCCCACTCCTCCACGTACTGCTTGATCTGCTCGTACCGCTGCAGAAAGCTCCGGTTGGTTACGTTGTACAGAAGCATGTGGTCGGCGAGAGACTCCAGCGGCCGGTTCGGGTCGTGGCGGAAGCCGAACTCCCAGAGCCCTCCCACGGTGGAGTAAGTCGAAGCGACCGCCACGACGCCCCACTTGCTGAAGAGGTTTCGGAACACCTTGAGATAGGGCCATGGCGGCGGCCCTTCCATGACGATCCGGAATCGCTCCTCAGGCAGGGGGCCGATCCCCAGCTCCACCCGTTCGGTGATCTCCCGGTGGGCCTCTCGGAAGAAGGAGACCCCGGCCTCCGTGCCCCGCAGGCAGTAGAGAGGGCCCATCATGGTCACGGCGTCGAAGTAGGAGTCGAAGGGGGACGGGGCGTGTTTGGTGAGGGCCTTGATCTCCGACCAGAGATCCCCGGTCTCCTTTGACAGCGCCAGGATCTTGCGAAGCTTGCCCTCATCGAACGGTCGGCCCGTGATCCGCTCGCACAGGCCGATCAGCTCTTCCAGCTGCTTGACCACATAGCGAACATCCTCCGGGGTGGGCTGGCCGGACGGCGTCCGGATCGCCGGGATGTCCAAGTTGAAGATCGGGGCTCCGGTGTACTCCCTCAGGTGCTCGAACCACTGGAGATACACGCCACACCCCACGTAGTTGCAAAGGAGGAGAGCGGGCACGGGGATCGTCCCGAAGGAGGCCTTCAGGCCGGAGAAGAAGAGTCCCACGTCGGCCTTCACATAGGCGCAGTTGTCGATGGAATAGCTCAGCTCTTCCGCCTTCTGGATCAGGGGGAGAGACTGCCGCCGCACCCCGAGCTGGAGCGCGTTCACCTCGGGATAGACCGGCAGCACATCGAAGGCGCGCACCAGCTCCACCGGATTGCCGCTGATGAGCATCCACGCGGCCTGCCCCTGACCTGTCTCCGCGGCCCGGGTCAGCTCCTGGAAATACTGCCCCATCAGCTCCTTCTGGAGCTCGTGGATCCGTCCCTGGGACTGGGTGCTGGTCATGACCTTCTCCTCAATCGAAGAGCATCGATTCGATGAACGTCTCCACCTCGTTCTGGATCTTGTCGAAGATCCACATCTTCTCCTCGAACTCCAGAAAGATGTGGGGAATCTTTGCCTCATCGAGAGCCCTCCGATACAGGGCGTAATCGAAGAGGGCCGGTTCGCAGAACTTCGCCGCCAACACCAGGACGGCCTGTGCCCCTGCGCTCCTGACCTTGTCCAGGAGGGGCTCGGCCTTGGTGTGCCGGAGGTCGTGCTTGACCCCTGAGGCGACGCTGCCGTTGATGTAGCTCCGGGCCAGGGCCCGAATGGGGTCGCCGTCGACCGCGACGTCGTCCAGGAACCACCGACACCCGAGGAGAAAGTCGTCATCCAGGATGTCGCACCCCGCCTCCTCGATGGCCTGAATCAGCTCCAGCGGCGGCCGCTCGCAGAACGAGCCCTCCACCACCACCCGTATCCGGTCCTTCGGCCTGACTTCGCGGCGGGAGAGGTCGTCCAAAGCCTCGTCGAGCAGCGCCGTGTGCTCCTCGGGAGGCATGAGGGTTCCGACCCGCACCAGCACGTAGCTCTCTGTGGCCGAGAGGAGCTGTGGGGCCTCCCGTCGGATCTGGCAGAGCCGCCTGATCCGCGCCCGGTTATCGTTGTAGACCGCAAGGCTCCTCTCGAGATCATCCTCCGTAACCGACAGCCCCCCGAGGTCTTCCAGGGCCTTGAGGATCCGCCGGTACTCCGCGACGAGATAGTCCTCGGCCAGGGGGGAGACGAGATTCTGGGGGAAATGGACGTACTCCACCCAGAGGCCGGGGAAATTGCGTCGCATCACGCTCGCCAGGTTCTTGGCAGGGTCGCAGATGGAGTGGAAGATCACGCCGTCCAGGGCCTTGAGCTGGCCGGTGAGGCCAAGCTCGAGTGTGCTCTTGATGATGGAGCAGACGAAAGACTGGAAGCGGGAGTCGGCATGAGCGATCTCGATCTGGTTGCCTCCGCCCATGACCCCGATCGGAAGCATGCCCGCGGCATGGGTCAGCTCGATCGGGCTGTACACGGGAAACCAGCCGACCACCTTGCCATCCGGGTGGGCAGACTTCCACCGCTCCACCACCTGACCCACCGGGGTTTCGACTAGAGCGCGGGCCCGCTCGATGGTGACATCAACTGCCATAGGGCCTCCTCAGCCGTGGGCTCCGGGCGAGGGTGCGGAGCCCTCACCCGTCCCGAAGAACCCGTAAAGAAACAGGTTCTTGACGACTTCGGCCACGCTGCCACCGCCCCCAGCAGGCACCATGAACGGACGGGTCGCGATGCCGTTGAGCATACCGAGGAGCAAGTTGGTCGCGTCGAGCAGCTCGTCGTCGGAGCGCCCATTCCGATCCAGAGCCCGGAGGACCTCGAGACCGCGCAGGAGGTAGGAGTGCCGCTTCAAGGCTGCGGCACCCCGGTGGGGCTCTGACAGGGTCTCGATGTCCCGGTTGATCACCTTGAGGGCGGAACCCTGATGGAAGGCGAACTCCAGATGGGTCCGGATGAGAGCCAGGAGCTTGGCCTCCGGAGTCACAGCCTCGGCCACCGCTGCCTCCAGCTTGCCGAGAAGACTGTCCAGCGAGCCGTCGATAACGAGGAAAAGAAGCTCGTCCTTCCCCCTGACGTAGTGGTAGAGGCCCGCCAGCGAGAGATCGGCGGCCCGCGCAATCTCCCGGATCGACGCCTGATGGTAGCCGCGCCGGGCGAAGGTCTCGAGGCCCGCCTGTATGATGGCCGGGTAGCGCTCTTCGATCGTCACCGAACCCTCCACCGAACGACGCTTCGATCTTCTGTTAGGCTAAGCGTTCGGCAAGAGGACCAGCAATGTGTCGACTGACTCATTTTCATGATGCAAATGCATCGGATTAGGCGAGGAACAATGAGACCAAAGCAGCCTGAGATATGACGAATTACCCGCCCCTCCTTCTAGCGCACCGGGGGAGGGGACAGCGATGACGCGGAAGCCTATGCTAGAGCAGCCCGTTATTAGTCGCTTGCGCGACAGCCTCCAGACGGCTGTGGACGCCAAGCTTGCCCAAGATGTTCTGCACGTGATTCCGCACGGTAGCCGGGCTGACGTGGAGCCTCTCGGCCATCGTTCTCGTGTTGGCGCCCTGGGCCATCAGCCGGAGGATCTCGACCTCACGCCGGGTGAGGGCAGCAACGGGGGCATCGTCCCCGGATGAGATGGGGCGGGGCTGGGCCAACCGCTCCCGGACCAGTGCCTCCAGCTCGTGTGAGGCCGTCACGTCGCGGAAGATGTGGACAATCGTTTGAAGGGTGCTGCGGCTGCCGGGCACGACCACCGTGCTCACGTTGACCCAGATGGGCTTGCCTGCCTTGGTCCGGGTGGCCATGTCGAAGTGGTGGATCGGCTCCCCGCGCAGGATCAGCGTCATGATATGGCAACCTTGGTAGCAGAGACGGTTCCCCGCCAGATCCCGGCCCACAAAGACCTCACAGCACGGTTTGCCGAGCACCTCCTTGGCGGGGTAGCCGAGGATCCGCTCCGCACCCCGGTTCCACAGCACAATCTTGCCCTCGGGGGTGACCGCGAAGGCGCCGTCGGCAGTTTGAGTGAGCAGCCCGTCGAGGTCCATCTCCGTCCCTCCTCCTAGCAGCAGGTCGGGCTTCAAGCGGGCTCCAGTCTGCACCCTGGCTCATCCTGATTCAAATACACTAGCAAAAGAGATGCCGAGGCACCAGAGATACGTGCTCTGTTATTCAGACACTTAGACTGGGGTTCAGGGCGAGCAGCGAGGCCCGGGAGCCAGGGCACCGGGGCGGCGGCGCCCCATATGTGGAGCGACTGCCCCAGTCTGCGCCGAGCCCCACTCCCCGAACGACGCGGATCTTCAGGGCGTAGTGTCGCGGCCGATGGTCAGTCTGGCCCTCCACCATGCGTGATCAGGCGGGACTAGGAAATGGAGGCCAGGCGCGGCGTCAAAGGTTCGGTGAGGTGAGCTTGTCTTCCGGTCCCCCGTGAACGTGAGGCTCGTAGGGGCAGAGTGGGTCCTCCCCAGTGGGGTCGCCGGTGG
>JBHIAB010000092.1:0-12647 GCA_046758385.1 Methylomirabilia bacterium
GTCGGGGGGAGGCTCGGAAGGGGGGCAGAGCCCCCCTCCGAGTTAGTCAGGTGGCTTGGGCGGGAGTGATCCTGACCCCTGCGGGCCTTCCCTCGATCAGCTCGATCCGAGCGGGGAGAAATTGCTCGACGACCCACGCGACGGTCCGGAGGTGTTCTGAAAGGATCGGGCACGTGAACACCGAGGGCTCTCGGGCCAGCACCAGGAACGGCACGAGTTGGTCCGCCAGATGGTCGTCCACCGAAGCCTCACTCTCCAGGTAGGGCAGGAAGCGCTCGACCGCCTCGTCCGCTACGGCCTCGGCCCTGAGACCGCGCCGCCCGAGGGCCGAGGCGCCGCCCAGTGAGCTGGGCCCGCTGGCCGCAAGGGACAGAACGGTCCCCGGTCCCAGGGCTGAGTCGTCCTCCACGAGCGCGATGTCTGCCACCACTCCGCGTGCGGTCAAGCGGTCGAGGGCTCGTTGACGCTGCCGCTCGGCAATGGACAGCGGCAAGCGCGACACCGCGGAAATGCCGCTGATCGCCTCCGGGGCAGTGCGTTTTTCCCAGCGGAGCCCCCTGAGCTCGGGGCTCGGGGCAATGCGCCCCTGAATCTCCCCACCACCTCTGGGATACCAGCCCCAGCGGTGGAGTGTGAGCGTGGCTTGGAGGCCGCTCCGCCGAAGCGCCGGCAAAAAGGCGTCGGTCAGGTAATGCACGGGAGGGCTCCAGGGCACGTGCGTCCCACCGATGAGGGTGAGGCGGGACGGGGCCTCGGCGAAGACCAGCGGCAGGAGCAGGGCCTGAAAGAGGAGTGAGACCGACCCGGCGCTCGCCTTGATGGCTCCCACGTCGAAGCGGTAGGTTCCTCCATGCAAGGTTCGGGGAACGAACGTCAGCTCTGTGGAGTCGAGCGTGTCGCCTTCCACCTGGGCGCCGCTGATGGCGGCCAAGGCCTGAACGACTGTCAGGTGCTGGGGCTGAAGCCCGGGCTTTGGCCGTCGAACGCGGATGCGGGTCACCGTAACGGGGCGGCGGAGGGCCACGGCAAGGGAGAGCGCCGTGCGCAGAATCTGGCCCCCGCCTTCACCGTGGGAGCCATCGATGGTCAGCACACCGGGTGCTCGCCGCGGATCAGCTCGGATCGAAACTCCGGCATGCGCTGAAGCTCCCTCTCCACTACGTCACGGATCCGTCTCTCCACCGGTGAAAGTCTCACCCCCGGGCTAGGGCAGGTTGCTCAGGGCGCACAGTCTTCTGCTCCAAGTTTAAGCGGCAGCTGCTTTCAGGCACGGCCGGGCACGTGGGTTGCGCACGACGGGCAGGACCTGGAGAAGTGGCAGCCGAAGAAATATAATCGTAAGAGCCATGGGCATCGGGAGAGGGAGAAGCAGCCCCAAGGTTCGAATGACGGCTCAGGGGCGGCATGGCACCTTCGCATCCGGGCCCCTCCTGCTCCGGGATGCCGCGCTGTTTACCGACCTCTACGAGCTTACCATGGCTGCCTCGTACTTTGGTGAGGGCATGGACGGCTCGGCCACCTTCAGCCTCTTCGTCCGCAAGCTCCCGGAAGCGCGGCCCTTCCTCATCGCCGCCGGGCTCGAGGACACCCTAAACTACCTCGCGAGCTTTCGATTTTCCAGGGAGGCCATCGGCTACCTGCGTTCCCTCGGTCATTTCGAGGGCGACTTCCTGGACTTCCTGCGCACTCTCCGCTTCACCGGAGAGGTCCAGGCTGTCCGCGAAGGCACCGCCGTCTTTGGCGACGAGCCCCTCCTCGAGATTACCGCGCCCATCATCGAAGCGCAGATCGTGGAGACGGCAGTCCTCAACTTTTGCCACTTCCAGACGCTCTTGGCCAGCAAGGCCGCCCGCTCGGTCATCGCCGCTCGCGGGCGTCCGGTCGTCGACTTCGGCCTCCGCCGCACCCACGGCATCGACGCGGGCATGAAGGCTGCCCGGTGCGCGTTCATCGCCGGCGCCACCATGAGCAGCAACGTCCTTGCCGGTCAGCACTACGGCATCCGGCCCACGGGCACGATGGCCCACTCGTACGTCACTGCCTTTCCGCGTGAGATCGACGCGTTCCGCGCCTTCGCCCGCGCTTTCCCCGCCAACACCATCCTCCTCATCGACAGCTACGACACCGTGGCCGCCGCCCACAAAGCTGTGGAGATGGCCAGGGAGATGGAGGCGCGGGGCCAGCGGCTCGCCGGGGTTCGTCTGGACAGCGGCGACATCGTCACGCTCAGCAAAGAGGTTCGTCGGGTCCTGGACGCGGCAGGCCTGGACTACGTGCGTATCTTCGTCAGCGGGGGTTTGGACGAAGACTACGTGGACGCGTTCCTGAAGGAGGGCGCCCCGATAGACGCCTTTGGGGTCGGTACGCGCATGGACGTCTCCGCCGACGTCCCGTACCTGGACATGGCTTACAAGCTGGTCGCCTACGAGGGTCGTAACGTGCTCAAGATCAGCACCGGCAAGACGACCTGGGCGGGCCAAAAGCAGGTGTACCGCTTCCGCGAGCGGGACGGTCGGTTCAGGGGCGACCTTCTCACGTTGCGCGACGAGCCGCCTCCCGTCGCCAAGGCCGAGCCCCTTCTGCGCACGGTCATGACGTCGGGGCGAATTGTGGAACCCCATCCGCCCCTGACCGCTGTCCGGGACTACTGCACAGCGCAGGTCGCCGCCGTGCCGGAGGGTCTCCGCCGCCTGAAAAACGCCGGCACATATTCTGTCGCATACAGCCACCGCCTGGTTTCACTGCAACGCTCCCTGGAAGCCCAGGTGGGGGCGACCGAGGTGGTGCCGGTGCGTCGTGAGCCGCTGCGCCGGGGCGAGGACCGCTAGTCCTTCGCCGCGCACGACTAAAAATCGTCACGCCGAGCGGTGACCAGGGCGGTCCCGCCGCTTTACCTTTCTATGAGGGCCCTGAGGCTTGCCCCCCGCACCGGGTGTCGGAGCCTGCGGAGGGCTTTGGCTTCGATCTGGCGAATCCGCTCCCTGGTCACCGAGAACCGCTTGCCAATCTCTTCGAGGGTAAGCTGTTGCTCGCTGCCGATCCCGAAGCGGAGGCGGAGGATCTCCCTCTGCTTGCCAGACAAGGTCGCCAGCGCTCGCTCCACCTGATTGCTCAGGTCCTGGCTGAGCACGGTGTGATTGGGCGGAACCGTTTGCTTGTCCTCCAGGAAGTCCCCGAGCTCCGAGTCCTCGCCGATCGGCGTTTCCAGCGAGTAGGGCTTTCGAGAGGATTCCAGAATCAATCGCACCTTCTTGGCAGAGATTCCCGTTCGCTCAGCCAGTTCCTCCACTGTGGGTTCGCGACCAAGCTGGTGGACCAGGGCTCGACTCAGTCGCGAGAGCCGGTTCAGCGCCTCCACCAGGTGGACGGGTATTCGGATAGTCCGGGACCGGTCAGCAATGGCCCGCGTGATGGACTGTCGGATCCACCAGGTGGCATACGTCGAGAACTTGAATCCCCGCCGATACTGGAAGCGGTCCACGGCCTTCATGACCCCGAGATTTCCTTCTTGGATGAGGTCCAAGAGGGAGAGGCCGCTGCCTAGGTACCGCTTGGCGACCGACACCACGAGGCGGAGGTTGGCCTCCATCAGTTCGCGCTTGGCCTCCTGAACCACGCGCTCTTTGTCTCTGATCTCGCCTAGCACCTCCTCGAGCTTCTGGCGGGGGAGCCCAACCCGAGCTTCCAGGGCCCGGAGCTCCTCGGCGCGCTGTCCGCGGAGCGGGGGCCCAGCCACGGCGGCTTGCATCGCTCTGCTCACGCGTCGGAGCTCGGCCACGAGCTGGTCCACCACGGCCGGCTTGATGGGGAGGTCAGCCGCAATCTGTTGGACGGCCATTCGGTTCTGGCCGATCTGGCGGTGACATCTCGAGCGGGTGGCTGCCGACCGGCGGCGGTCCCGGATGGCAGCACGGAGCCTCTCTGTCTCGCGCTCGATCTCCGAGATTCGGGTGAACGCGGCCAGGATCGGTCTTACCTCCTTGGCCCGGGGCTCGCCACCCTCGGGCAGGACGATCAGCTCCTCGAATGGCACCTCCTTCTTCCGCACCCGGTCGGCGACGTCAACGAGCGTCCAGGCAGCCAGCGGAATCGCCGCAAGCGAGCGCCTCAGCTCCGCCTGGCCTGTTTCGATGCGCCGGCCGATCTCGACTTCCTGGGTTCCGGTCAGCAGGTGCACCTTACCGATTTCCGTCAGGTACAGGCGCAATGGGTCTTCAGCGCGGGGGGGAGGGGCCTCGGCCTTTGGAGCCTCCTCCAGTTCCCCCTCGAAGGCCTCCTCACCTCCCGGGACCTCAAGAGTCCCCGTCTCGAAGGGCTTGATTTCTTCAAAGGTTACGCCCTCGCTTGCCATTTGCACAACCTCGCTGAAAGTCATGATGCCGGCTGAGCCCCCCTTCGCCCCTGGCCTCCTCAACGACGAGGCCTTCCATTCTCAAAAACCGTTCTTGCAATCTTCCTGCCATTTCCCGATGGGGGATTTCGTAGACCTGGACCGGCCGACCTCACGCTTGAGGAGCCTCATCCCGAAGCGGGCGGCGTGGTCTGTGCCGGTGTGGACTACGCGGAGGCTGGCGTGACCGTCAGAAAACTGAAATCGGGGCACCTGAGATGATGGGGCTGGCATCTTCACCCGGAGCCGGTCGCATCCTGCGTGAGACACCGGCGCCAAAGTGCCTGCCGGACGGTAGCGAGGAACGGCTCAATGGGTTGGTCCGATTCGCTTCGGATGCTCCTCCGTCTCTCGGCTCAGCGTGGCCCCGGTGATGAAGATGAATCCCACGAGGCCCGCAGAAGCGTCTGGACCGCCTGTCGGACCTCATCTATGAGAAAGGGTTTCTTCAAGAGGGGCAGTTTCGTCGTCTGCAGAAACGCTGTAATCTCGGGGTTCATCGTCGCCCCCGTGAGAACAATGACCCGCGGAAGCAATTTCGGATAGCGGTGCTCTAGCTCGCGATAGAAGCCTATCCCATCCAGCTTTGGCATCTTGAGGTCGCAGATGATCAAATCGTAGTCGTGCTTGCGGAGCTTCTCCAGGGCAATGGCCCCATTCGCCGCGGTGTCCACCTGATGGTCGTCGGATGACAGAATATCCGCCAACATGTCCGCCACATCTGGCTCGTCCTCGACCACCAGGATCGTCTTCCCCCGAATGGACGCCAGCGCTTCGGTCGTTCGGGTCTCCGGCTCGACCAGGGGCTGCGCTTGGACCGGCAGCTCGATGCGGAAGGTGGCTCCGTGCCCCGGCTGGCTCTCCACCCGGATAGCCCCGCCGTGCTCCCGAACGATCGCTTGGCAGACGGAGAGCCCCAACCCGGTCCCTTCGCCCGGAGGTTTGGTGGTGAAGAAGGGTTCGAAGATCCGCGATCGGATCCCGGGCGGGATCCCGGGACCCGTGTCGGCCACCTCGAGGTGGACCCGAGCTCGTGCGGGGTCGGACCGGGTAGTGATCCTCAGCCGGTGCGGCGGGGAGGCATGGTGCATCGCTTGGTAGGCGTTGGTGAGGAGATTCACCAGCACCTGGGCAAGCTGGTTGGGATCGGCCCAGAGAACGGGCAGGTCCGTGACCAAATCCAGCGTCACCTCCACGTCGTCCACCCGGAACTGGTAGGCCAGCAATTCCACCGCCTCCTGGACGACCTGATTGAGCCCCATCCCTTGACGTTCTGGGGGGTGCTGGCGCGCTAGCGCCAGGAAGTTTTTCACAATGCGCGCGCAGCGGTCGGCGGCGGAGGCGATCTTCTCCGCCCGCGCCGCCAGGGGCCCCTCCCCGACCGCCTGGCCCAGGAGCGCCGCCTGGCCCTGCACGACCGACAGGGGGTTGTTCAGCTCATGGGCCACGCCTGCCAGGAGCTCGCCCATGGCGGCCAGCTTCTCGCGCTGGAAGAGGGCTTCGCGCTGGCCTTGAACCTCCTCGTGGACCCGTTTCTGCTCGGTAATGTCGCGGAAGACGCAATGTAAAACATCCCGGCCCGACATCGTAATCACTTGAACACTTACCAGGACATCCCTGAGTTCGCCCTCCTTTGCGCGATGCTTGGTTTCAAAGTCGTCCCTTCCCTTGCTCAGGACTTTCTCGATATGCGCTCCCGTTTCCTCGGACGTTTCGATCGCTTCGTAGTCCAACACTCTCAGTTTAGCGAACTCTTCCCGCGAATAGCCCAGCTGACGGTGTGCCGTCCGGTTGAACTCAATGGGCAGGGTGCTCTCCGGATCAATAATCGCAACGCCATCGGGCGACTGTTCGAACAGTGCGCGATAGCGCGCTTCCTCGTCCCGAAGTTTCTCTTCCGCCTGCTTGCGCTGCGTGATGTCGCGGATGATGCCCGTAAAGATGACCTCGCCACCGGCTCGCAACACCGAAACGGAAAGCTCCAGTAGAAAGACTTCGCCGCTTTTGCGTCGTCCCGTCAGTTCTACCGTCTTCCCGAGAATCGTGGACTGCCCGCTTTCCAGGTAGCGGCGCATGGCAGCCTTGTGTCTGTCTCCGTATTCCTCCGGGATGAGGACGTCGATATTATGGCCAACGATCTCCCCAGCCGAATAGCCGAACATGCGCTGCGCGGCGGAGTTGAACACCCGGATGTGTCCGTCGGCCCCCGTGGTGATGATGGCATCGGTCGCCGTCTCTGTCAGGCCCCGGAACCGCGCTTCGGACTCTCGCAGCGCCTCCTCCACCCGCTTTCGCTCGGCCACGTGCTGTTCGAGCGACACGGCCATTTCGTCAAAGGCGGACGCGGGTTGCCCCAGTTCCCCCCGCCCGCACGGCGGCCCGGTACGGGCGCTCAGGTCGCCGGCTGCCAGCCGCTTCGTCGCGCCCAGTAAGGCTTTCACGCGGCGCAGGATGAACAGGTCACCGCCGACCCACGCCGCCACGAGCCCCAACACGGCGACGAGCACTAGGCCGGCTAGACTGCGAGCAAGAAACCCGTCGGGCAACCGCGCTTCGGCCACGAGCTCGTTCACCCAGCCCAAATCCAGCCCCGCGGCGATGACGCCTCGTGCGACGCCGGAATCGTCGAGAATGGGATAGGCGAGCGCAAGCAGCGGCTTACCGGTGATGCGACTGATCGGGTACCCACTGAGGGTGAAGTCGCGCGTTTCAAGGGCGCGTTGAAAATAGACCCGATCAGAAAGGTCGACCGGCTGGGGGAGCGGCACACCGCTGCAAAACACCTGGCCGTCCGGAGTCGCCACCAGCAGGTTGGTGTACCGCTGGAATCGCGCCAGAACCTGGACAAAAAGGGCGCCGCAACCCTCGGGGTCGCGCTTGCGCAGGGCGGGGGAGTGCGCCAGGCCGATGAGGCGATGGCGCATTCCCTCGATCAATCCCTCCTGCTGGAGGGCGGCGAGCCGGATCAGCCGCAACGCGTTTTCCTCGACATCATGGGCGGCGTGTCGGCTGTGTTCCGAGACCGTGTAAAGGATCAGCCCCAATGCTGGGAGGACGGCGAGGAGGACGAGCAGCAATAGCCGGACGCGGAGGCTCGAAGAAGAAAATCGGATCATAGATCTGCCCTCTGGGTTGGGGATCCGCCTTCGGACAGGCCGCGGTCGTCGGGGCAGATTGGCTCGCCGGTGATTCGAGAGCGGGCGTCGGAGCATGGTCCCATGGCTCCCCCTGCTGTGACTCCCTATGATGATGCAATTCCGGTGCCAGCAGAAAAGCTCAATAAACCCAGGAGACTCTGAGCCCGCAGTCCACCTCGCCTGGGGCGCCTCTACCCCACTGTCGCCGCCCAGGTCCTAGCTGCCGCTCCACAAGCTAGTGGGTTGTTGTCGCTTCGGGCTGGCATGCCCGTTGAGGAAGGGTCGGCTCCCCCGGTCCCGGGTGCCGGGACCGCCCGGGGGGATCGGGGATCAGGGCGAGATCGCCGAGCTGGCGAATGAACTAAATACTGCGTGACCTCCCAAGCCGAACAAGAGGGGGGAGGCCATGAAGATCCTGCAAGCGACCGGCCCTTCCGGGTCCGCCGACCAGGCACGGGACAGGCGCCGCTGGCTCAGCGGACTCCGGCCAGCTCCTGAAGCTGTCGCCAGTTCGAGAGCCGATCGGCCTGCCCGGCGAGCAAGGCCGGCAAGGGGTCGCCACAGGCGTCGAACTGCCGCGCGAACCGGCCTTCCGTCCGAGCGAAGGCGATGAAATCGACCGCCTCGCCGGTTTTGGGGAGGCGCGTCCAATCCTCTTTCGGGTCAGGATTTCCCTGGAGAGAGAGCCGCTCCCGGATCGTCTCTCCCTTGCGCGGGTCGTAGATGAAGAGGGGGAAAGCGCGAGAGTCCACCGCCAGCCGGGCCTGCGCGGCCGACTGGTCGTCCGCCACCCCGTGCTCGGGCTGACAGGTCGTGTAGGCGATCACCACGGCAGGGCCCGGGAAGCTGTTGGCGTCCAGGATCGCACGGTAGAAGTGGTTGATGTGAGCCGCCGTGGTCTGGGCCACGAAAACCTCCCTGTGCGCCAGGCAGATGAGTCCGAGATCCTTTCGCCCCTCCTGCTTTCCGGCCACCGCCGGACCCACCGTGGCCATCTTGGCGTCCTGTCCGGTGAAGGACGCCGTGGAGACCTGTCCACCCGTGTTGGAGTACACCTGCGTGTCCAGCACCAGGACCTTGATGTCCATGCCCGAGGCGAGCATGCGGGAGAGGGACTGAAAGCCGATGTCATACATGGCCCCGTCCCCGCCGATGACCCACAGGCGCTTGGCCTGCCAGCCCCGCTGGTCCCACTTGGCCCGAACCCCCAGAGCGACCGCAGGAGCATTCTCGAAGAGGGAATTGGTCCAGGGCACGAGGAAGGGGTTGAACGGGTACGTCGAGCAGTAGACGGTGTTGCATCCCGTGGCTGCGACGATGGCGAGCCCGTCGGCGCCGTGGACAAAGCCGGTCGCTGCGACCATCATCCGGATGGCGGTGGCCTCGCCGCACCCCATACAGGAGCCCGCTCCCCCGAGATAGAGCAGCGCCGACTCCTCTGCCAGCATCATGTCGGCCAGCGCCCGCTCGTTGATGTACGGGGCCGGAGTCGGCTCGACCTTTCGGAAGAAGGTGAAGGTCCTTCGGTAGCTTGCTAGCGTCGTCTCGTCCTTCCGAACCATGCGGAGCGCATGGTAGCCGAGGTCGGCGCAGACCTCGACGCACTCTGCACACCCCTTGCACTTGGTCGGGTCCACGAAGATGCCGAACATGGCGCCCTCGTGCCCTTTCCGGGTGGGGACATCGAAATACTTGCGGGTCCGCGCCCAGTGGGGCTCGAGGAACGCCCGATCCTCGGGAGCCACCTCTTCGAGTGCGGACTGGAGATGGGAGCCGGGGATGGCCTTACCGAGGATCGCGGTGTCCGGGCACTGGGTCACGCAGGTCATGCAGCCGGTGCATTGGCCGGCGATGAACTCGGGGATCTCGGGCGTCAGGTAGCTGAAGTCGCGAAGCGCGGCCGTTCCTGGCGGGACCAGGCTTCTGGCGACACCCACGTCTGCCGGAAGGGTTTGAGAGCCGGTGCCGGCGACGTAGGCGCCGATCACGCGGCTGTTGAAATCGTTCACGTAGGCTTCGACGTCCAGCTCCAGCAGGCTTCGCTGCGGTAGTGCAGCCTCGTGCTCGTCCTTGGCGGCACCGGGAACTTTCGTGCCAGCGGTTTCCAGCTCGAGTTCGGGTTCGCGACTGAGGAGGCTCCAAGGGGTCGGCTCACTCATGCGGGATCTCCATCCGGGTCACGATGTCCGTTATCGAAATGATCCCGACTGGCACTTCCCCACCCCGGGCGGGTTCGGTGACGATCAGCCGGTGGATCTTGCGCTCGCGGAGGAGGTTCAGAGCCTCCTCGATGGGCGCGTCCGGGCGGACGCTCAGCACCGGCGAAGACATTAGGTGCCGGGCAGTCAACCCTTTCCAGTACTTGAAGTAGGGCTGAACGAAGGCCGCGTTGGCCAGATCCGTTTGGGAGACCACTCCTGCCGCGAGCCCGGCTTCATCAATGACCACCAGGGCGCTGATGCGGTGATCGGCGATGGTGGTCGCAACCTCATTCACCGGGGTGTCCGGCGAGCACGAGATCACTCCCGGATGCATCCAGTCCCGCACGCAAACTTTAGCCATGCCCCACCTCCAGCGGCTCCCCTTCGGGCACAGGCACCTCGAACACTTCGGTGAAGCCGCGCCGTACAGCTTCCATGTTCTCCTTGACCACCGCTTCGCCACGCTTGCCGAAGAACTTCCTGAGCGATTCTTCCACGGCTTGGAGGATTTCGCTCTCCGAGAGTCCTCGCCGCCCTAGAAACGGGGTCACGCGGAGAAAGATGCCGAGCAGCACGATCCCCTGCATCCGTTGCCGTAGTTCCGGCTGGTTGGTGCTGTCCCGAGCGATTCTGGCGGTGTCCAAGGCTAGGAGACGAAGCCGCTTCTGACGGATCGTCGCTCTAGCGGGCGCCGGGATTTGTCCCCAGATACGGGCCGGGTCCGCCTCGGCGGTCTGGATGAACACCATTCCGCGGGGGGCGATCCCGCTCAACGGGTTTGCTGTGTAAAAGGCATTGGCGTCATTGACCGGGACAAAATCCACGTGGGTTAGCTCCGAGTGCGCGCGAATCCGCTCCTCGCCCACAGTCAGGAAATAGGTGGTCGGAAGGCCCTTCTTCTCGGAGCCGTACAGGGGGTAGGCCTGTACGGAGAGGCCGAACAGGTCACCCGTGATCGTGGCAATGATGCGATTGGTCGCCACCGAGCCGAACCCGCCAACGGAGTGCCCGCGCATGGAGAATGCCCCCGACGGGCGCACGTCCGGGTCCTCAGTCTCGGGGAGGGCCAGCTCGTGGGGGATGCCCAGGACCACGGTACGCCGTGGTTGGGCCGCCGCCATGTGCTCGGCGACAGCCACGAAGTGCGCGGGTCTCACATCCCGACTTCCGAGCCCTGCGGCGGCGGAGTAAACCGCCGGAACCCGGGAGACCTCGGGGTAGCCCGGAGCCCCGGCCAGGGCGTCGGCGAAGGCCGCCTTGATCTCGACGGCCAGCGGGTTTGACTGGGCCAGGGGGTTGTCCATGCGCTCGACCACGGTCAGGGCCCGGAGCCCACGGAGGGCGCCCAAGATCTCCGGGGCGGGGAAGGGGCGGAAGACGGTCACCCCGAGCACCCCAACGCGGAGCCCTTTGCGGGCCCGGAGCCAGTCCGCCGTGGCCATGGCGGTCTCAGCCAAGCTTCCCATCCCCACGATGGCAAAGTCGGCGTCCTCCAGCCGGTAGCCGTCGACGACGCGGTACCGGCGGCCCGTCAGCTCACTGTAGCGCCTGATAACGCGCATCAGGATGTCGGGCAGCCGGTCGGTGAAGAAGCGCTGCGCGATCTTCCCCTTCATGTAAGCGTCCTGGTTCTGGACGACCCCCGACATGATGGGTTTGGCGGGGTTCATAAGATTACGCAGGCGGGTGAAGGCGTAGGGATCGCCGACGAACTCCCGCATCAGCTCTGGCTCGGGCAGTCGCACGTTCTCCACGGTGTGGGTGGTGAGGAAGCCGTCCTGCACGCAGAGGAAGGGGGTTTCTCCCTCTTCGGCGGCTCGACGGCTGATGAGCGCCAGGTCACCGGCCTCCTGGGCGTTCTTGGCGAAGACGATTCCCCATCCGGTGTCGGCCACCGCCATCACGTCGTCGTGCCCACAGTGGACGTTGAGGGCCTGGGAGGTGAGCGCCCGGGCCCCGATGTGAAAGACCACCGGAAGGCGCTTGCCCGAGATCGTGTAGAGGACCTCCTTCATAAGCACGAGTCCTTGGCCGGAGGTGAAGTTGGTCACTCGCCCCCCGGCCAGCGCGAATCCTTCGCAGGTTGACGCGGATGAGTGCTCGGACTCCAGCTCGAGGAAGAAGAGCGGCTCCCCCCACAGGTTCTGCTTGCCGCTGGCCTGCGCGGCCTGGAAGCTGGCCCCCATGTTTGTCGATGAAGTGATCGGGTAGGCACACGCGCCCTGGCTGATGTGCGTTTCGACCCATGCCACCATCTCCGACCCGTCGGCCGTGGCGGGAATTCCGGGAAAGGGAATTGGCTCAGTCACGATCACTCCTCCCTGGCCTGGGATGACCGGGGTCTCGGGCCTTCTCTGTGCTTCATTTCAGGGCGCGGCGCACGGCGGCCTCCAGTTCTGAAGCGGTGAACGGCGTCGCGAGGTACGCGCTGGCCCCTGCTTCCAGGGCCTTGCTGGAGGTCGTCTTTGTGGTGAAAGCCGAGAAGAGAATCACCGGGATTTTCTCTGGTCTGGTGCGCGCGTGCCGCAGCACGCCCATGCCGTCCAGTCCTGGTAGCCGGAGGTCGCACACCACCAGATCCGGTTGCTCACCGTCGATGCGAGACAGTGCCTCCCGTCCGTTACTGGCCACGAGGGTATGATAACCCATCTTGGAGAGGAGCCTGACACAGGTTTGCCTGAAGTCGGGCTCGTCGTCTACGACCAGGATGCGGCCCGGGATCGCCACGAAGTACACCCGCGTGTTAGCTGCAGCCCGAGCAACAGCTCTTCGAGGTCAGCTCGGCCGCTTCTGAGCCTCTCTCCTCGATCGTCCCTCCTTCGCCTTCGGGCACTTGCACCGGCGCCTCGGGCCGCCGGACGAGCAGGATCGGCGTGGTCGTGCCCCGGAGCACCGACTCGGCGACGCTCCCCAGGATCA
>JBHIAB010000093.1:0-12518 GCA_046758385.1 Methylomirabilia bacterium
TCGCTCGGGAGGGCATCCCCGGCGCATGCAGGGCCCGGCGTTGCCGTGGGGGGGCGTGTTGCCATCTTTGTCCCGAGATCACTCCAAATCATGGGGCCCTATTTAGGACGCCGGGGCGAGGGATGCCGGCCTATAACGGTGTGTGCATTCCTGAGTGGCTGAATATCGCCGGCTACACGGTAGACTGCCATGTGCGGGCCGGCCGCGGCGACCTCGTGGCCATTTACTACGAGGACGAGCAAATCACCTTCCGGGAGCTTCAGGAGGCGGCCAACCGCTTTGGCAATGCGCTCCTGGGGCTGGGGGTGAAGCAAGGCGACCATTTCCTGACTCTCCTTCATAACCGGCCAGAGACGCTCATCGCGATCCTGGGTGGGATGAAGATTGGAGCGATCCCGGTGCCGGTCAGTACGCTTTACCGGGCGAGGGATCTGGAGGCGGTGGTGCTGAACAGCGACGCCGTGGCCCTGGTGACGTCGCCCGAGCATCTTCTCATTTACGAGCAGGTCCAGGGGCGCGTCTCTCTTCCCCATCTCATTGTGGTTGACGCGCCGGGGGGCGGAGGGCTCGATTTCCGCCGTCTTGTAGGTGAGGCCTCACCCGAGCTGGAGACCGCCGACACCCGATGGGACGATCCCGCCTTCATGTTCTACACCTCCGGGACCACCGGAACGCCGAAGGGGGTGGAGCATACCCACTGCTGGGGACTCTGGTGGGGCGGGCCAATGAACACCAACCTGATGCAGACCGGGCCCGGCGACATCGTGTACATGGCCCAGGAGCTCTCCTTCTCGTTCCCGTTTGGGTCCCTGTTCGTCTTCCCATTCCTGACGGCCACCTCGGTAGTGCTGGCGCCCGGACGTTTCGACGCGATTCGGAACTTCGAGATCCTGAGTCGCTACCGCGTCACCCACTTCTGCACGGTCCCGACCCAACTCCGGATGATGCTGGCGGTCCCCGATGCGGAACGCCGGTACGACCTCTCGGCGCTCACCTACGTCCTCACCGCCGGCGAGACCCTCCCGCGGGAGGTCTTCGCCGAGTGGACCCGGCGGTTCGGCATCGAGCCGGTGGACGAATTGGGGCAGTCCGAATGCCACGGGTTCGTCGCCAACATCCGCGGCCTCAAGAAGCGTCCGGGCTCCATGGGGATCCCGTTGCCCCCCCACATCGTCTGCGTGCTGGACGACGAGGGGCGGGAGTGCCCGCCGGGGCAGGTCGGTCATCTGGTCATCAAGGCAGACGAGCCCGGCCTCTGCCGCGGGTATCGGAAGCAGCCGGAGGAGTGGGCCAAGGTCAATCGCGGTGGGTGGTACTACACCCGCGATCTGGCCACGGTGGACGGGGACGGTTACTTCTGGTACGTGGCCCGGAGCGACGACATCATCGTGAGCCGCGGGTATTTGGTCTCGCCCAAGGAGGTGGAGGACAGCCTGGGCGAGCATCCGGCGGTGTTCGAGCCGGCGGTCGTGGGCTCGCCCGATCCGGTGATGGGGCAGAAGGTGAAGGCCTTCATCCGGCTCCGCCCCGGCCACGCCGCCTCCGACGGGCTCGCCGAGGAGATCATGGCTTTCGTCCGGACGCGGATCGCCCCGTACAAGGCTCCCAGGGAGGTGGCCTTCGTCGAGGAGATCCCGAAGACACTCACGGGCAAGATCAAGCGAAAAGAGCTCCGGGACGCCGAGGAGCGTGCCGGCGGGGCGGCAGCGGGGCTTTCCCGCCGAGCGCAGTCATGAACCGGTCCCCGATCACGACTGCCGGTTCCCTTCTCCTCGAGACCCGTGGCCTCACCAAGCGGTTCGGGGGGTTTACCGCCCTGAACGACCTGTGGCTTCAGGTGCGACCGGGAGCCATCCACGCCATCATCGGGCCCAACGGGGCGGGGAAGACCACCTGCTTCAACCTCCTGAACGGGATGCTGCCGGCTGACGGCGGCGAGGTCTTCTGGAAGGGCGAGCCGATCACGGGGAGCAGACCGGACCGGATCGCCAGGCTGGGCGTGGCGCGGACCTTCCAAAACATCCGGCTCTTCGGCGAAATGACGGTCCTCGAGAATGTGATGGTGGGGCGGCACTGCCGGAGCCGGGGTGGGCTCTTCAGTCTGGTGGGAAAGCTCCCCTTCGTCCCAATGGGGTCGGAGCGCGAGATCCGCCGGCGCGCGGAGGAGATCATCGAGTCTTTGGAGCTGAGTTGGGTCCGGGACGAGCCGGCCTCGCGCCTGCCCTACGGGGCGCAGCGACGAGTTGAGATGGCGCGGGCCCTGGCGCTGGAGCCGGAACTGCTGCTCCTGGACGAGCCGTCGGCGGGGATGAACCCTGCCGAGACCGACGAGATCCGAAAGCTGATCGCCGACCTGAGCCAAAGAGAGCTCACGATCCTGCTCATCGAGCACAAGATGACCGTTGTCATGGCGATCTCGCACACGGTCACGGTGCTGAACTTCGGCGAGACCATCGCCGAGGGCCCGCCCCAGAAGGTCCAGCGTGACCCGGTGGTGCTGGAAGCCTATCTCGGACGAGACGATGACGCCCATCCTTGAAGTGCAGGATCTCCACGTCCGCTACGGATCGATCCGCGCCCTTCAGGGGGTGAGCGTAGCCGTCGGGGCGGGCGAGATCGTCAGCCTCATCGGCCCCAACGGCGCCGGAAAATCGACGCTCATCAACACGGTCTCAGGGCTGCACCGTCCTGCCGGCGGATCCATCCGGTTCCGCGGGGAAGAGATCACGCGGGCCTCGGTCCACCGGATCGTGGCCCGAGGCGTGGTCCAGGTGCCGGAAGGGCGTGCCATTCTCAAGAACCTTTCGGTCGGCGAGAACCTCGAACTCGGGGGGGCCTCCCTTGAGGCCCGTGGGGCGATCCAGCGAAATATGCGGCGCGTGCTCGACTACTTCCCCGCCCTCCACGAGCGGGTGGAACAGCTCGGGGGGACGCTCTCTGGCGGCGAGCAGCAGATGCTGGCCATCGGCCGAGCCCTCATGGCCGAGCCGCGCATCCTTCTGATGGACGAGCCGTCGTTGGGGCTGGCCCCACGGCTGGTCAACCAGATCTTTCAAATCGTCGCCGACCTGAAGGCGATGGGGATACCGATTCTGCTCGTGGAGCAGAACGCCCGGAAGGCGCTGGCCTGTGCGGATCGTGGCTATGTCCTGGAGAACGGCCGGATCATCACGACCGGATCCGCCCAGGAGCTGGCCGCCAACGAGCTGGTGCGTCGGGCGTACCTGGGAGCGGCCGTTTCGTGATTTTCCAGCAACTCCTCAACGGGATCATGCTCGGGGGGACCTACGCGCTCCTGGCGCTAGGGTACACGCTCATCTTCGGCATCCTGCGGGTGCTCCACATCGCCCACGGTGAAGTTTTCATGGTGGGGGCCCTGGTCGGTCTCAACCTCGTGCTCCTGGCCGGGGTCAATATCTACGTGGCCCTCTTGGGCGGGCTGGTGGGCGCCGCGGTCGTCGGGGTTGTGGTCGAGCAGGTCTCGATCCGGCCGCTCTACACGGAGGGGCGGTCCTTGCCGCACCTGGCCCCGCTCCTCAGCACGCTCGGCGCGGGGCTCATACTCCAGGATTTGGCGGTGAAGTACTACGGGGGGCGCCAGGTGCGGTTTCCGGAGACGGTTGAGATTCTCACGTATCACATTGGGTCCGTGGTCGTGACCTCGGTGCAGCTCGTGATCATCGCCACCTCCCTGATCCTGATGGTGGCGCTGAACCTTTTCCTTCGGAGCAACTTCATGGGGAAGGCGATGCGTGCGGTGGCGGAGAACGCTCGGACCGCGAGCCTCCTCGGGGTGGACGTCAATCGGGTCATCCTCCTCACCTTCGCCATCGCCTCCGCCCTGGCGGGAGCGGCCGGGGTGCTGGTGGGGCTGGCCTACGGCGCGATCTCCCCGTTCATGGGAGTGGAGATCGGACTCAAGGGGTTCGCCATCATCGTGATCGGCGGGATGGGCAGCATCGTGGGCGCCATGGTGGGCGGTCTGGCCATCGGGTTGGTGGAGGTGCTCAGCGTGGGCTATCTGGCTTCTTCCTACCGCGATGCCTTCGCCTTCGGCTTCATGGTCCTGATTCTCCTGCTCCGCCCCCAGGGGCTGTTCGGAGTCAAGAGCTACGAGGGATGATCGGAGCCTACTGGGAATCGGTCCTGATCTTCACCGGCATTAATATCATCCTGGCCCTGGGGTGTTTTTTCCCGTTCTCGGCGGGGCTCCCCTCGCTCGGCCAGGCTGGCTACATGGCTGTCGGCGCCTACACCTCCGCCGTGTTGACGGTGCACGCCGGCGCCCCCTTCTGGCCTGCGGTCCTTGCCGGTGGCACCATGGCCGGCGGCATGGGGTTCCTGACCGGCTTCCCCGCCCTTCGGGTGCGCGGCCTCTACCTGGTCATCATGACGTGGGGGTTCGCAGAGATGATCCGGGTCTTTTTCCTGAACTTCGAGCCCACCGGAGGCGCGCGCGGGCTCGGGGAGATCGCTCCCGAGACGACGGTTGGGGGCGTCTATGGCGTGGTGGCTGTGCTTGTCGTCTTCTGCTCCCGGCTCTCCCGCTCCCGGAAAGGGCGGGCCTGGGAGGCCATCAGGGGGGACGAGGCGGCGGCCGAGACGCTCGGAATCTCACTCACTCGGGAAAAGCTGGCGGCGTTCAGCCTGGGGGCATTCGTGACCGGGATCGGGGGTGGGCTCTACGCCCACTATGCCCTGTACATCGAGTCGGACACTTTCAACTTCTTCCGCTCGGCCGAGATCCTGTTCTTCTGTGTCCTGGGGGGAGGCAAGGTCTTCTGGGGACCGGTCGTCGGGGCAGCCCTGCTCACGGTGCTCCCCGAATTTTTTCGCATCCTCCAAGACTGGCGGCTGGTCTTCTACGGCTCCACCCTTATCCTCATGATGGTCTTTCGGCCCGACGGCCTCATTCCGAGAACGCTCTCTGGCCTGCGGGGGACCTTCCTTTCTGGCACGTCAGGCGGAACAACAGCAACCCCAACACTCAAAGGAGGAACGTCATGAAACGGTGCACAATGTGGACGATGCTGCTGATTACGATGTCGGTGCTACTCTTCGTGACTGCGTCGTCCGGCTGGGCGCAGGTGGCGGGGTCATCGGTGAAGCTGGGCTATCTCCTTGAGAAAAGCGGGTTCGGCGCCTCCGAGGGCGCGGAGGAGGAGATCGCCATTCAGATGGCCATCGAGGAGATCAACAAGGCCGGCGGGGTGGGGGGTGTACCCCTCGTGCCCGTGATCTATGACACGGGCAGCAAGCCGGATCAGGCGATCAGCCTGGCGCGCAAGCTGATCCATGTCGACAAGGTGGTGGCGGTTGTCGGGCCCGCGTTCAGCTCGCTCGCCGAGGTTGCGTTCCCCGTGGCGGTCCGCGGCAAGACCGTCATGGTGTCGCAGCTGTCTACGAAGCCCGGGCTGGCGGCAAAGAACCGGCCGTGGGCCTTTCGCAACAGCATCGCTGGGCCGGTGGTCTACGATGTGCTGGTCCGGGAGTGGGTGAGGCGAAACAATGTCAAGACCGTCGCCATCATGTACGACGCCAAGGACCGCTTCTCCCAATCGGACGGCACGAAGGTGTTCCCGAATCTGCTCAAGAAGTACGGGGTGAAGGTGATTGGGAGTGTGACATTCACCACCGGTGACATCGACTTCAGCGGTCAGGTCACGAAGCTTCGTTCTCTTGGGCCCGACGGGATCATCATCGCCGCGCTGAGGGAGGAGGGAGCCCATGTTGTTCGGGAGATCAAAAAGCAGGGGATGGGCCAACCGCTGGCCGGTGGAATGGAATTCTCGACTACGCGGTTTGTCGAGCTGGCCGGCTCGGCCGGAGAGGGAATCATGACCTCTCACAGCACGTGGATGGACAATCCCGATCCGAGCATCCAGGAGTTCATTAAAAAGTACACAATGCGATCCAAGGGTGTCATGCCGAGCGTCGGAGCGGTTCGTGCCTATGACACCACCTACATGATGCGCGACATCATGGTGAAACAGGGGATCACGAACCGGTCGGGGGACCTCCAGAAGGACCGGGACAAGATCCGCGAGGGGTGGGCAACCCTCAAGGACTACAAGGGCCTCGAGGGCCGCACCTCAATGAACCAAGTGGGTGACGGGATCAAGGACGTCTATCTGCTCCGCCTCGAGGGCGGGAAGTACCGTCGCATCCAGTAAGACTCGTTTCGGAGGGTCATTTTGAGGGAGAGGGAACATCCATGGGAGATGTCGCTGAGCGTGTAAGCGAAATCGTTGACAAGCAGCGAGAAGCCTGTCTCGAATTCCTCCAGGAACTGGTGCGCCACCCGAGCGTCCTAGGCCACGAGGCGTCGGTGCAGGATGTGATGGCGCGCACCTTCCGGCAGATGGGGTTGCACACCGAAGTCTTCGATCCCGACCTCAGCGTGATCAACAGCCTCCCGGGTTTTTCTCCAGTGGAATGGAGCTACCAGGGTCGTCCTTGTGTTGTGGGCGTGTGGCGCTCTCCCACCAGGCATGGCCGCTCACTGATCCTGAACGGGCACGTCGACGTGGTGAGCCCGGAGCCCCTCGGCCTGTGGACGCGTGACCCCTGGGGGGGTGCCCTCGAAGGCGACAGGCTCTACGGTCGCGGCACCGCCGACATGAAGGCCGGCGTGGCCGCCATGGTCTTCGCGGTCAAGGCTATCCAGGCCGCCGGAGTGCAGCTGGACGGCGACCTCATCCTGCAATCGGTGCTGGAAGAGGAGTGCACGGGTAACGGGACGTTGGCGTGCCTGGCGCGCGGGTATCGCGCGGATGCGGCGCTGATCCCGGAGCCGTTCAACCTCGCGGCGGTCGCCGCGCAAGTGGGAGTGATGTGGCTGCGAGTGCGTGTAATTGGTCGGGGCGCGCACGTCATGGGTGCACATGCCGCCGTGAACGCGGTGGACAAAAGCTACGTGCTGATCCAAGCCCTACGCGAGTTGGAGGCCGAAGTGAACACCAGCGTGGCTCATCCCCTCTACAAGGACGTCGTGCACCCGTTGAACTACAACATTGGAGTGATTCGCGGGGGCGACTGGCCTTCCACCGTGCCGGCAGAGTGTGTTTTCGAGGCTCGGGTTTCGGCTCTGCCCGGACAGAAATTGGAAGCGGTCAAGGCGCGGATCACTGAACGCCTGACGGCGGCTGCGGCGGCCGATCCGTACCTCAGGGACGTCCCGGCCGAGCTCACGTTCTACGGCTTTCATGCGGAGCCCATGGCCATCGACCCGAACCAACCGGCGTTTGTGCCGCTGGCCGCTGCTCACCGCCAGGTCACCGGGCAGGATCTCACATGGTTCGCCAGCACCGCGACCACCGACGCCCGCTTCTTCAACCTGTATTTTGGCATTCCCGCGACCTGTTACGGCCCAGTGGGCGAAGGTCTCCACGCTCCCGACGAGCACGTCGAGGTGGAGAGCATCTTCACGATCGCCAAGGTTCTAGCTCGATATGTCCTCGCATGGTGCGGGGTTGCACGAGGATGAGGGCGTCGTTTTGACAACATGTCTGTCAGGGTGCTATGCTCTAGCCCCTTCGACGCACCCCACGGTTAGAGACAATGCGCGGGGGTGCGTCGGCGGCCAGAAGAACAGGAAGGAGGAGGCGGTCATGACACACTGGGACAGAGGGTGGCCGATTTTCGCAGCAGTGATCTTCCTTGTTGGAGCGTTGGCGTCCGGGCCAGCTCACGCGCAGGCCCCGATTGAGGTGCGCATCGGGGTGACGCTCCCCCTCACCGGGCCAGCGGCCGAGGCGGGGGTGGCGATGCGGCAGGCGATGAAGATGGCCGAGGAGGAGGTCAACGCCAGGGGCGGGGTAAAACTCGGGGGTCAGAGAGCGCCCCTCAAGGTCCTCTTTGAGGACAACCAGTCCAGGCCCGAGGTCGGGGTGAGCGGGGGGGAGAAGCTCATCACCCGCGACAAGATCCACTACCTCATCAGCGATGCCTTCCACTCGAGCGTGACCATGGCGACCATGGAGCTGGCACCCAAGTACAACATTCCCGTGGTCAGCGCCCAGCCGGTCAGCGAAGAAATCGTGAAAAAGATCCTGGCGAACAAAAAGCGGTATCGCTATTTCTGGAAGATGGACTTCGGGAGCACCGCCTATGCGAATGCGGTGTTCGGCACGGTTGGGTGGTTGATCAAGAAAGACCAGTTGGCCGCGAAGAACAAGACCATCGCCTTCGTGGTGGAGGATACCGATTACGGACGTTCCAACGCCGAACGGGCGCGGGACCTCTTCCAGGAAATCGGGTGGCGCGCAGTGGCGATGGAGACTGTCCCGATCGGCCATACCGACTTCTACCCCCAGCTCGGGAAGATCCGGGCCCAGAAGGCGGACGTCCTGATGACCGTGTTCACCGCACTGTCCTCGGGGGTCGCGTTCGTGAAGCAGTTCAACGAGCTTGGCCTCAAGGCGCTCCACATGGCAATCTACTACCCCATCCGGCCCGAGTTTATCCCCCAGGCTGGCAAGGACTCCGAGGGCGTGCTCTGGGCCCCTCTCGCCTTCGATCCAGCGGTGGTGGAGCACCAGAAGGAGTTCGGCCGGAAGATCCGGGCCAAGTTCAACGCGGTGCCAAACTCCGACCATGGCTACGGCTACGACGCCATCTATAACGCCGTGGATTCCATCGAGCGAGCCGGGTCGGTGGCCCCGGCCAAGGTCATCGAGGCCGTGGCGAAGCTCGACCGGAAAGGCATCGTCGGCCGCTTCCAGTTCGACCAGCGGCTGCAGCAGGGGAAGGATGGTCCGGACTTCATCCCCGTTCCCACGGCGCAGATCCAGGGCGGGAAGAACGTCATCGTCTTTCCCGAGGCAATGGCCGCCGCCAAGTACGTGCCGCAGCCCTGGACGAAGTAGCCCGAGCGCTACGATCGTCAGGCTGGGCGGGATCGCCCCGTTGTCACGCGATACTGGTGCTCTGCGAAACGATCCGATGCAGCACGGGGCGATCCTCGAAGCCATTGGGGTAACCAAGCGCTTCGGCGGGATCACCGCGCTCGCCGGGGTGAGCCTCGTTATCCGGCGGGGTGAGCTGGTGGGCCTGATCGGGCCCAACGGCGCGGGCAAGACCACGCTCTTCAATGTGCTGGCCGGCGTCTACTTGCCTGACGACGGAAGTGTCCGGTTCCAGCGTGAGGAGATCATTGGGCTGCGCCCGCACGTGCGCTGTCGGATGGGGCTCGCGCGGACATTCCAGCTCACGAAGCCTTTCCTCGGGCTGACGCTCCTCGAGAACGTCACGGTGGGGGCCTACTACGGACCCGGGGGGCGGCGGCCGGCACTGGCGGAGGCCGGCGTCAGCGCGGAAGAGGTCCTCCGCCTCGTGGGCCTCGGGGCAAAGCGCGACCACCTGGCCGCCACGCTCACCGTCGGTGAGCGGAAACGGCTCGAGCTGGCCCGGGCCGTTGCCACGCAGCCGATGGTCCTGCTCCTGGACGAGGTGGTGGCCGGGCTCAGTCCGGCCGAGGTCGGCGAGATGATGGAGATCATCAGGAGCATCTGGTCTCGCGGTGTGAGCATCCTGATGGTCGAGCACGTGATGCGGGCTGTTATGGGAGTTTCTCAGCGCATCATCGTCCTCCACCAGGGTCAGGTGCTGGCCGAGGGCAGTCCGGCAGAGATCTCGGAGAACGCAGAGGTGGTCGCAGCGTACCTCGGCACGGCCGATTCGTCCACAGGCCGTCTCCCTTGAGCGCGTCCCGCGGTGCTTGACGTCCGCGGTCTTCACGTTCTCTACGGCGACGTTCAGGTTCTCTGGGATCTCTCCTTCACCGTGAGCGAACGGGAGATCATGACCCTCCTTGGCGCCAACGGGGCAGGAAAGAGCACGACGCTCAAAACCATCTCCGGTCTCCTCCGCCCCCGCCGGGGCAGCATCATGTTGGCAGGTGTACCGTTGGAGCGTGTTCCTGCCCACCGGATCGTCGAGATGGGGGTCGCGCATGTCCCTGAGGGGAGACGTGTCTGGCCGGGAATGTCGGTGCTCGAGAACCTCCTTCTGGGCGCCTATCCCCGGGCTGCGCGCGGCGAGACTCAGGGGAGCCTGGATCGAGTGTGTTCCCTCTTTCCGGTCTTGGCAGAACGACGCCGGCAACTCGGCGGAACCCTGTCCGGGGGGGAACAGCAGATGCTGGCCATCGGGCGCGCCCTCATGGCCCGGCCGAGGCTGCTCATGCTGGATGAGCCCTCTCTGGGCTTGGCTCCCAAGGTTGTCGACCTGATCTTTCAGGTGATCCAGGACATCAGCCGCCAGGGGGTGACCATCCTGCTGGTGGAACAGAATGCTCACCTCGCCCTACAGGTGGCCGACCGGGCGTACATCCTGGAGACGGGGCGCATCGCCCTCTCCGGGGCCGGTCGAGATCTCGCGGCGGATCCCCATGTCCGTCGAGCTTACCTCGGGCTCTGAGCAGCGGGGGCGGGGGTGTGATCGCGCTCATCGTCGAGCAGCTCTTCAATGGCCTGGTCTCGGGGGCGATCTATGCCCTGATGGCGAGCGGCCTCTCTCTCATCTGGGGCACTCTCAAGATGCTCAACTTCGCCCACGGGGAGTTCTACATGCTGGGCGGCTACTTTGCCTACTTTGCCCTGCTCCTGGGCGGCCTCTCGCCGCTCCTGGCCATTCCCATCGCCATGGCGGGAGCCGGCCTCGCTGGCATCTTGCTGGAGCGTCTGGTGATCCACCCGCTCCTGGAGCAGCCAGGGTGGGATGTGAGCCCGATCATCGCCACGCTGGGGGTGTCCATCTTTCTTCAGAACCTGGCCCTCTACCTCTGGGGAGAACGCTTCAAGAACATCCCCTACTACCTAGAGGGAGGGGTCGGTCTCTTGGGGCTACGGATGGCCCGCCAGCGGGTTCTGATCGTGGTCGTGACCGTGGTCATGATCGCCTTCGTGGTGGCCCTCTTGAGGTGGACCCGGTGGGGGATGGCCTTGCGAGCAACAGCGCAGGACCGGGACGCCGCCCTACTGGCCGGCATCGATGTGCACGCGGTCTACCTCTGGACGCTGGGGCTCGCGGGGGCTCTCGCCGCCTTGGCGGCCGCGATGATCGCGCCCATCTATTCCGTCAACCCGTGGATGGGCACCGCGCTGCTGCTCAAGGCCTTCATCGTCTGCGTGCTGGGAGGTCTGGGAAGCCTGGGAGGCGCGATCCTCGGCGGCATTCTCCTCGGCAGCGCCGAGAGCCTCACCGTGCTCCTCTGGTCGTCGGAGTGGAAGGACGTGGTCGCCTTCCTCCTGCTCATCCTGGTTCTCTGGGTGCGTCCCGCCGGGCTCATGGGCACCCGGGAGTGGTGAGGTCTCATGGCTGAACCGAGGAGCCCGAGCCAGTCCGAACCCGGCCATCAAGAAGCAGTTCGGGCGGTGCCCGGCTGGCCGGTCGTGAGCCGGCTCTTCGAGGGGCCGCGCGTATACTTGTGGCTGGCGGCCCTCCTGGCTCTGGTTCCCCTGGTAAACTCGGACGCTTACTTCGTGCACATCCTGATCCTCTGCCTGATGAACGCCGCCCTGGCGTCGAGTTGGAACCTCCTCTGCGGGTACGCGGGCCTGTTCAGTTTCGGCCATCAGGCGTTCTTCGGCCTGGGGGCCTACGTGTCTGCGCTCTTGACCATGAAGGCTGGCCTCTCGCCCTGGCTCGGCTTCTTTGTGGGCGGCGCGGTCGCTGCGGCGGCTGGATTTCTGATCGGCCTGCCATGCCTTCGGCTGCGGGCTCCACCCTACGTGGCCATTGCGACACTGGGCTTCGCGGAGATCTGCCGGTTCACGGCGATGAATCTGGTTAGCCTGACGCGTGGCGAGCTCGGGCTGTGGGGGATCCCCGAGCTTCCGCCGGTGCGGCTGCCAGGGATGGGTCAGCTCACCTTCGCCGCGCAGCGGGTGCCCTATTTCTACGTGATGCTGGTCCTCTACCTGGCGATGATGGCGGGTCTCTATCGGCTCTTGCGCTCGCCGGTCGGGCTTGCTCTCAAGTCTGTCCGCGACTCGCAAGACGCCGCCGAGTCGCTGGGCGTGGACCTCACCCGCACGAAACTTCTGGTCTTCGTCAGCAGTGCGTTCCTGGCCGGGATCGTCGGTGGCTTCTACGCTCATTACGTCCTCATCCTCACCCCGACCTCGGTCCTCTCGGTGGCGGTGATGATAGAGGTCATCGCCATGACTCTCGTGGGCGGCCTGGGGACGTTCGTGGGCCCCACAGTCGGGGCCTTCGCCCTTACCCTCCTGCTCGAGTACATGCGGGTGTTGGGAGGGTATCGGCTTCTCATCTACGGGGCGCTGTTGGTGGCGATCATTCTGTTCATGCCGGGAGGGGCTGTGCGCCGGCTTCTGCCGGCGCGGATGACGTTCTAAAGGGGGGCTTGGGGATGCACGAGGATGTCTGTTACCTGGATGCCACGGAGCTTGCGGCGCGAATTCGCACCAAACGGCTCTCGCCGGTCGAGGTGATGCGGGCGCATCTGGAGCGGGTCGATGCCATCAACCCGCGGCTGAACGCGATCGTCTACATCA
>JBHIAB010000094.1:0-12361 GCA_046758385.1 Methylomirabilia bacterium
CGCCAGCTCGCGCAATTCACCACCCCCAGCGGACATTTTGCTGGTAACTGAACGGCGGTACCAGGGAAAGGAACTTAAAATCCGCCGGCCCGAAAGGGCCGTGGGGGTTCGAGTCCCCCCCTCGGCACCACGCTCTCGCATAATTAGACGCCAGCTGTTTCAGCGCCCGTCGCCTTCACGCCCTTTCCGTAGTACGTTGCCCGAACCCGTGGGGCAGTTCGCGCTGTGTTCTCTGGGTTGGCCCGTTATACCATTGCTGGGGAGGCTGGCGATGGTGTGTCCCACTTGTTCTACGCAGCCTCAGCGGTTTCAGGGGGTGAACGATGGATTTTTTCCGACCCCTGTCCTGCGTCCCGCGCAGGTCTGGGAGGTAAAGCCTCTATGAGAGCCCTTTCCATTGCCCTGGTGGCACTGGCGTCCCTGTTCTTTATGGCTACGGGCATTGCCTATGCCCGACGGCGGGTGCGGACCGTCGAGGACTTCATCAGCGCCCGCTCCAGCACAGGGGTCCTGGTCACTTCAGCCACTCTGGTGGCAACTGTGATGGGGGCGTGGGTCCTCGCCAGCCCTGCTGAGATCGGGGCCTCAGGCGGTCTCATCGCCTTGATTGGCTATGGTGTGGGCAGCGCTGCGCCCATCCTGGTGTTCATGGGTGTGGGGCAGCGGATGCGTGCCCTCATGCCGGAGGGCCACTCTCTGACGGAGTATGTGTGGCACCGGTATGGAGGGGGCATGTACTGGTTTACCCTGGCGGTAATAGTGTTCTACATGTTCATCTTCCTGGCGGCGGAGCTAACCGCCATCTCCCTGGCGGTGAACCTGGTCGCGGGCATCCCCTACGTCATTACAGCAGCCATCGTGGGGATCGCAACGCTCCTTTACACCGCCCACGGGGGCCTGCGGGCTGTCATCTTCACGGACACCATCCAGTTCATCTTCATCCTGCCCCTGCTCGTTCTCGTCCTGGTAGCCGTAATGACCGCCTTAGGCGGTGTTGGGGCAGTGGTCGAGCAGGTCAGGGTCACGGCCCCGGAGTTGCTGGACCTGGGGTATCGTCCCGGCGTGGAACTGGCTATCGTCCTCACCATCGCCATCCTGGCCGCCAACCTGTTCCACCAGGGGTACTGGCAAAGGGTCTGGACTGCCAGTGATGCAAGAGTCCTGCGCCGGGCCTTCGGCCTTTCGGCGCTCACGGTCATCCCCATCGTGTTCCTGACCGGCCTCTTCGGGATGATTGCCAAAGGGGCAGGCATCGTGGAACATCCCTCCGGGGCCCTCTTTGAGCTGGTCAACACCTTGTCTCCCTGGGCCGTGTGGGCGGTGCTCCTCCTGGCGATCGCCCTGGTGATGAGCAGCGTGGACAGCCTCCTCAACGGCCTAGTCAGTGCCTTTACTAGCGACCTGTGGCGAATGAGGCCTCGCATCCCTCCAGCCCGGCTCTTGTGGTGGGCCCGCCTGCTGACGGTGGCCGTCGCACTGCCCGCGGTTGCCATCGCGTTCTGGAGCCCTAGTGTCCTCTACCTGTTCTTCATTGCCGACCTGGTCAGCGCGGCGGCCGTCTTCCCGGTCTTCTATGGACTCTATGTGCGGCGCTACAACGGCGCCATGGCCATGGTCAGCGCACTGGTCGGGCTGGTGGTGGGCGCCCTCTTCTTCCCCCTCCCCGACTTCAGCCGCGGCGTGCTCTTCCTCCAGCCCAGCCTGCTTTACAGCTTCCTGGGCGCCCTCCTAGCTGCCGCCCTTGTGGCAGTCGTCCTAAACGTCGTGGCTTCCTTCCTCCACGCCGGTAGGGAATACGACCTGGGGCAGCTTAAGGAGCTGGTCCACACCATCCAGGACTAGTGTCGTTCCAACTTAATGAGCCGAATTTAAAACCGGACGGTTGGGGCAACAGTTGCGACTCCATGCAGCGAGAAGGTTGGCACAACTAACTAACGGCCTTGCCTGAGCGCATCTACGGCCGCGGCTTCAAGGATTCCCAATGGAGATGTGGCGCTGTGATCGTCGCCCATGACCGGATCAATTATTTCCTGGGAGCTTCCCAGGCGGATGACTCCATCTTGGCGGCAAAGGATCTGTGTCCGCAGGCGGGAAGGATCGAGGCATGGTGGGCCGGTACGGGGGGAAAGGGCCGATCCTTGGCAGGCGGTGGCTTTTTGGATCTCGTGGGTGACCACCCTCGTCCTCATCCTGCCGGCTGTCCTGCTGGCGGCACAGGGCATCAGCGTTCTCTACCTGTTCCTCATTGCCGACCTGCTATGCAGCGCGGCCGTGTTCCCAGTGTTCTATGGGCTCTATGCGACACGCTTTGGGGGCACGGCTGCGGTGATCAGCACGATCGCGGGGTTGGCCGTGGGGGCGTGGTGGTTTCCATGGTGGTTCCCGGAACCCGGAGGTGACTTCTTGCTGAGCTTTGGCAGCGCGCTTCTGATGTCGGCTGGGATGGCGATCCTTCTGTCGCGATGGGGCTGGGCATACGATTTCTCCAGGATGCGGGAAGCCGTCCAGGCCCTGCACGAGTAACCGACCCGAGAGGCTGAGGCGTCCGCGAGGTCTCTAAGAACATGTTCAGGGTGTCGGAAGCGTGGAAGACAGCCTATCCGGGGGCTGCGGCCGGAATAGTGTCGATGCGCAACGTTGCCAACCCACCTCGTCACTCGGCCCTCGACCGGTGCATCGACGAATTCGAGAATGAGATCCGAGCCCGATTTGCTGGCGCCGATCGAGCCGCACTGAGAGCGCTCCCTCCCCTCAACGCTTACGCCGCCTACTACAAGCGGTTCACGAAGACTTATCATGTTCAACTCCAGCTGGAGTCAGCCGTGCTCAAAGGCAAGGCAATGCCTCGCGGTCCGGCACTGGTGGCGACAATGGTCATGGCCGAGCTGAAAAACCTGCTCCTGACGGCAGCCCATGACCTGGCTGCCCTCCAGCTACCGGTCGCCCTCGATGTGGCAACTGGTCGGGAACGCTACATCCTCCTCAGCGGTCAGGAACAAGAGGCCAAGCCGGGAGACATGCTGATGGCCGATGCACAGGGTGTCATCTCCAGTGTCGTCCACGGCCCCGACCGTCGCACGCGTGTCACCTCCGACACTCGAGAGGCACTGTTTGCGGTCTATGCGCCACCGGGCATCGGGGAACTGGCTGTGTCCCAGCACCTGCAGGATATTGTGGCGACCGTTCTGCTCGTGGCGCCAGAGGCTGAGGTGGATTCACTCATGGTGTACGGCGCCCAGTGAGGCCTCCGGCTGCTCCATGACGGCAGCCAGGTTGAACCAGTTCCGGAGGCTCCCGTGAGCCCCGGGGGGGGCAGGGGAGCCACCTCGGAGTCCGGTAACTGCAGGCACGGTGCGTGCCCGTCCCTACGCTCGCCCGGCACCAGTGTTTGGCGTGAACCCAGATGTGAAAGCTGCAAAGTTTCAAAGCGTTAGGGGGCAGGCGCTCTACGGCGCATGAGAGCCGGGCCGGGTTCTAGGGACGTGAGGGGTTTCACAAGCGCGCGGAAACCCTTGACGACAATGCCGGATGGTGTACGATATGTTGGGTTTTGACCGGGGGTGGCCAATTCTGGCTCCAGCCTAGAGGAAGGGCTCAGTGGACCAGAGAGGCCGTTCTTTTAGATGAGGTGCGGCCCATTCGGAGGGAGGGAGTCGCCGTGCAGACGGTGAAAGTGGTTCGCAAGACCCTGACGCTCCTCAGCGAGAAGCGCACCGAGCTCCTGGATATCACCAAGCAGATCCGCGACATCGTCCTGACTGCAGACGTGAAGGAAGGGGTCCTCCTCGTCAACTCCCTCCACACCACCGTCGGGCTGTTCGTGAACGAGTTCCAGGCCGCGCTCATGAAAGACCTCAACTCCATGCTCGAGCGTCTGGTCAACGAGCGCAGTGGATACCAGCATAACGACCCGCGGTACTCGGACTGTGAACGGGGCAATGCGCACGCGCATCTCAGGGCAACGCTCCTGGGACGGAGCGTGGCAGTGGGAATCAACGGCGGCGAGCTCTCTCTCGGTCGCTTTCAGTCCATCATCTTTGCTGAGCTGGATGGGCCGCGCCACCGGACCATCGATGTTCAGATCCTCGGGATCTGACCGACCGGCGCGGGACTTCCACATCCTCTGAAGGGCCTCTAAAGACACCGCTGCAAGGCAGTCTCACCAGGGTGGATAGTCTCATCTTTTGAGGGGAAAGCAGGGAGCACCTCGATGTCGGTGAATGTCCAGCAGATCGGTCCGTATCTCTGGCAAATTCCTCCCGATGCCAAGCCGGGGATGCGGGTCCCTGGCTTGGTCGTCGCCGACGAGCGCTTGATGACCCAGATCCGGCGGGACGCCTCGCTGGAGCAGGTCGCCAACGCGGCCTTCCTCCCAGGAATCGTCAAAGCCTCCCTCGCCATGCCCGACATCCACCAGGGGTATGGACTGCCCGTGGGTGGAGTGGTGGCCACCGACGTCGACGATGGGGTCATCAGCCCCGGCGGGGTCGGCTACGACATCAACTGTGGGGTCCGTCTCCTGCGATCCAACCTGACCTCCCCAGACATTCAGCCCCGCCTTCGCCAGCTGGTCGACGCCCTCTTCGAGGCGATTCCGACGGGTGTGGGCTCACGGGGACGGGTCAAGCTCTCCGTGGCGGACGAGCGCCGGGTGGTCGTGAAAGGGGCCCGCTGGGCGGTGGAGGAAGGATACGGGATCCCGGAGGATCTCCAATACATCGAATCCAGCGGTTCGCTCCCCGAGGCGGACCCGGAGGCGGTCAGCCAGCGTGCTTACGAGCGCGGTCGCGGACAGCTCGGTACGCTCGGGTCGGGGAACCATTTCCTCGAGGTCCAGATCGTCCAGGAGATTTATGACGAGACGGCCGCGTCCGTTCTGGGTCTCTATCCTGACCAGGTGACCGTTTTGGTCCATACCGGCTCCCGTGGGTTCGGGCACCAGCTCTGCACGGATTATCTCCGCCGGCTCGAGGGTGCGGTGCGGCGCTACGGGATCTCTCTCCCCGACCGGCAGCTTGCCTGCGCGCCGCTCTCTTCTCCCGAAGCGCGGGACTACCTGGGCGCGATGCGGGCGGCGGCCAACTTCGCCTTTGCGAACCGGCACTGTCTGGCCCACTGGACTCGGGAAACCTTCCTGCGGGTTCTTAGCATTTCTCCGAATGCGCTCGGCATGGCTCTGGTCTACGATGTGGCCCACAACATCGCCAAGACCGAGGAGTACGAGGTGAACGGGGTGAGACGGCGCCTCGTGGTTCACCGCAAGGGAGCGACTCGCGCCTTTCCGCCCGGCCACCCGGAGCTTGCGGAGGCGTACCGAGCGATCGGCCAGCCCGTGCTGATCCCGGGCGACATGGGGCGCTATTCGTTCGTGCTTGTCGGGACTGCGGGGTCCATGCGCGAGACCTTTGGAAGCACCTGCCACGGGGCCGGCCGTCTCCTGAGCCGGACCGCCGCCGTCAAGCAAGCGCGCGGGCGTCAGATCGCCCGTGAACTGAACGCCAGGGGCGTCCTAGCCCGGGCCACGGGTCGGGACGCGCTCGAAGAGGAGATGCCGGAGGCCTACAAGGACGTCAAGGACGTGGTGGACGTGGTCGAGAAGTTCGGCATCTCGAAGAAGGTGGCCAAGCTCCGCCCCATCGGGGTCATCAAGGGTTGATGCTTCCCCTTCGTTGAGGACACCCCTCACAACCGGGCGCGGTGAAGGGAGCCGGGGCGGTGGGCCGACCAGCGTTTTTTGCGCGTTTTTCGCCCTCTCGCCGCCCTGCACGGACTTCACTTGCCTTGACCGCCTAGATCGGGTTAGGTAGACTGAGCCTTGCGCTAACTGTCGAACAAACAAGGAAAAGCATGTCCTGGTCGCTCGAGGAGAAAGCTCGAGCCCTCCTCGGTCAGGAGGATGGAGTCGTCAGAAAGGATTGGGGAGGGAAAATCTCGGTAGCCCTGGTCTACCCCAACACCTATGCCGTGGGGATGTCCAACCTGGGCTTTCAGACGATTTACGCTCATCTGAACCGGCTGCCCGATGTGGTCTGTGAGCGCGTCTTCTTTCCCGACTCGGAGGACCTGGACGAATACCGGCGGACCGGCACCGCGCCATTCTCGCTGGAGTCCCAGCGCCCCCTCACTGACTTCCACCTCGTCGGCTTCTCCGTGACCTACGAGGGCGATTACATCAATGTGCTCCGTCTCCTCTTGATGGCGGGGATCCCGCTCAGGTCCGAGAGCCGTCGCCCCCACGACCCGCTGGTCCTGATGGGTGGCGTCTGCGCGTTCTCCAACCCGGAGCCCATCGCTTCATTCATGGACTTCATCGTGGTGGGGGAGGGCGAAGAGTTGGTTGGGGAGATGGTTGCTGCTTACCGGGACGCCTACGAGGGCATCACAGCCGAGGCCCGGACGCGGGAGGTCTTCCTGCGCCGCCTCGCGGGACTGCAGGGGATCTATCTCCCGTCAGCCTACGAGGTCACCTACGCGCCGGACGGCGAGCTTGCCGCGGTGGGCCCTCGGCACGACGGCGTTCCTCCTGTGGTGGTCAAACGCCGGCTCAAGGACGTGAACCGGTTCGAGACGTTGTCGGTCCTCAAGAGCCCGCGTGCCGAGTACGGTCACATGGCGCTCCTGGAAGTCGGAAAAGGCTGCGGTCGTGGCTGCCGCTTCTGCTTGGAAGGCCAGGTCTACCGGCCGGTGCGCCACCGGAGCCTGGAATCGCTGCGCGAGACCGTCGCCAGGCTGGCCAAAGAGACGAACCGCGTGGGCCTGGTCGGCGCCTGTGTCTCGGACTACCCCTGGGTCGGCGAGCTGCTGACGATCCTTGAGGAGCACGGCATGGAGGTCTCGCTCTCCTCCATCCGGGCGGATAGCCTCACCGAGGATCTTGTCGCCTCCATCCAGCGGGGTGGCCACCGGACCCTCACCATTGCCCCGGAGGCGGGGACGGAACGGCTTCGGCGAATCATCCGAAAGGCCATCACCGATGAGCAGCTCTATACGGCCTGCGACCTGGTCCGGAGCTACGGCATCCCAAACTTGAAGTGCTACTTCATGATCGGGCTTCCCGGGGAAACCCTCGAGGACGTGGAGGCCATTGTCGACTTGGCCGAGCGGCTCCTCGGGCGGCTCCGTGTCCCGTCGAGGGACGGTCGTCCCTTCGGGCGGCTCACGCTCTCGATCTCGTCATTCGTTCCGAAACCATGGACGCCGCTCCAGTGGGCTCCTTTCGATGAGCCCCGGAGCCTGGAGAAAAAGTTGGAAGTGATCAAGGAAGGGGTCCGCCGCCTTCCCAACGTCCGGGTGCTCCATGAGAATCCACGCGAGGCCTGGCTGCAGGCGCTTCTGGCTCGAGGGGACCGGCGGGTGGCGGATTTTCTGGAGCTAGCAGCCCGGCTGGACGGGAGTTGGCGCCGAGCCCTCAGAGAGTGGGATGGGGATGCGGAATTCTACACGACGCGATCACGCGGCCTTGACGAAAGCCTTCCCTGGGATCACTTCGAGGTGGGGGTCAAGAAGGCCGGGCTGATCCGGGAGTTCCAGAAGGCGGGGCTGGCCCCCGCCGAGGCCGTAGTGTAAGGAGGAACCACGGTGGAACAGACGCCGCGGGGACGCTTCATGCTCTACACGGTGTTTCGCGCCGTGCCGGCCTGGTGTGGGCTTGCCAAGGAGGACAAGGCCCGGGCGATCGCCGAGTACGTGGCACGAGTCGATGACTTCAGCCACCGCGTGGTGATTCGGCCCTACTCCACGCTGGGGCTCAAGCGGGACGCCGACTTTCTGCTCTGGCTGATTTCCCTGGGGCTGGATTCGATCCAGGGGCTCATGGCAGGGCTGAGGCAGACCGCCATGGCGCCGTATCTGGAGAACACCGGGAGCTACCTGGCGGTCACGCGGGAGTCGGGCTATCTGAAGGGGCATGCCGAAGAGGTCCCGGTGCTGGTGCCCCCGGGGGAGGCGAAGTATCTCTTCGTCTACCCCTTCGTCAAGACGAGGGAGTGGTACCTGCTCCCCATGGAGGTCCGCCAGAAGCTCATGGCCGAGCACATCCGGGCCGGCCATGAGTTCCCCGGGATCCGCATCAACACGGGCTACTCGTTCGGGCTGGACGATCAGGACTTCGTCGTGGCCTTTGAAGGGGACGAGCCGAAGGACTTTGTCACGCTGGTCATGCGTCTGAGAGAAACTGACGCCTCCAAGTACACCGTTCGTGACACGCCGATCTACACCTGCGTGAAGAAACCGCTCGAGGAGATCCTCTGGTCTTTGGGGTGAGAGCTCGCGCTCGGAGCGGCACCCGACAATAGGAGGAGCTCGATAATGCCGAAGCCGGTCAAGGTGGCAGAGACGACCGACCTGAACCCCGGTGAGGGACGGGTCGTGGAGGTCGAGGGCAAGACCCTTGCTGTGTTCAACGTCGGAGGAACCTACTACGCCATCGACAATACCTGCCTTCACCGGGGCGGTCCGCTCGGCGAGGGTGAACTGGACGGGAATGTGGTGACCTGTCCCTGGCACGCCTGGCGATGGGACGTGACCACGGGGGCCAACGTGAATACCCCGGCCGTGAAGGTGGCCGCCTTTCCGGTGAAGGTGGAGGGGAGCTCAGTCATCGTCGAGCTGTGAAGTGGCGCGGGCAAAGCCCGCGCTCGGAGCGGCCCGCCCCGTAAGGGCATCCCCGGCGCATGCAGGGGGCGTTGACAGGCTGCGGCGGGAATCTTCATAATTGCGTATTGCGTGAACTTCCGAGGGTTGGTGAGGTAGGTCACATGCACATCATCCCAATGCCGGTCAGCGAACGGCATGACTTCTCAGACACGTTTGGCCGGCCGCTTCGGAATCTGCGCCTGTCAGTGACGGACCGCTGCAACCTCCGGTGCCAGTACTGCATGCCGGAAGAGGAGTACCTCTATCTTCCGCGCCAAGACGTCCTCACGTTTGAGGAGATCTCCGAGCTGGTCGACTGCTTCGCGGAGCTGGGCGTGGACAAGACGCGCATTACTGGCGGCGAGCCGCTCCTGCGCAGGGACCTGTCCACGCTGGTGCGGATGGTCGCCCAGAACCCGCGGATCAAGGACCTGGCCCTGACGACCAACGGGGTGCCGTTGGCAGACCATGCGCAGGTGCTCTACGACGCAGGCCTCTCCCGCGTGACCGTCAGCCTCGACACGCTCGACCCCGACCGCTTCAAGGCGTTGACGAGACGGGACGAGCACGAAAAAGTTCTCCGGGGAATCGAGGCAGCCCGCGAGGTCGGGTTCAAAGGCTTGAAGATCGACACCGTGGTCCTGCGCGGCTACAACGACGACGAGCTTGTCCCGCTGATCGAGTATGGCAAGCAGGTGGGCGCCGAGGTCCGTTTCATCGAGTACATGGACGTGGGCGGGGCAACGCGCTGGTCGAGCGACCAGGTCTTCCCGCGCGCCGCCATGCTCGAGGCGCTGAGCCGCTACTACAGGCCGGTCGAACCGGTCGTCGAGGTCAGCTCGGCACCGGCGGAGCGGTTCACCCTCCCCGACGGCACCGTGTTCGGGATCATCGCGTCCATGACCGTCCCGTTCTGTCGGACCTGCGATCGGAGTCGACTGACCGCAGACGGCTTGTGGTATCTCTGCCTGTACGCGCAACAGGGGATCGATTTGAGACAACCGCTCAGAAGTGGCGCCTCAAGAGCGGAGCTCAAGTCTATCATTGCCAGCCACTGGAGGGCCCGACGGGATCGCGGGGCGGAAGAGCGGAAGGAACTTGAAGAGACCCTCGGCGTGAGGAGCGCGTTGGTCCAAGTTGCCGAGCTCAAGCGGGACCCCCACCGGGAGATGCACACGCGCGGTGGATGAAACTCGGAGGGGGGCTCCGCCCCCCTTCCGATGCCTCCCCCCGAGAAAGGCTGCGCCGGCGAAGCCGGCGCTCGAAGCGGTGATCTGGGGGCGGCGCCCCGCGAGATCCAACGTCGCTCAGAAGCATTAGGCTCCCGTGTTCGAGCGCGTGCTCGCGGCGCGGGTGTGACTAGCGTTAGTCCATGAGAGGGCGCCACCCACGCCTCAGAGAATGTGTGACAACCGCAAGACCTTCGAGCTTCGCCAAGCCCGAAATGAGAGGATCCGTGGTCAAGCTGCACAGCCGATTAGTACCGGTCGGCTGAACACGTTACCGCGCTTACACCCCCGGCCTGGCGGGGGAGGAGGAGAAGATGAAACTTCGCGTAATCCTCGAACCCAGCGAGGAAGGGGGCTACACCGCGATTGTGCCGGCCCTGCCAGGCTGCATCAGCGAAGGAGAAACCCGCCAGGAAGCACTGAAGAACATTGAGGAAGCCATAAAGCTCTACCTTGAGCCGGTCGATGACGACCTGGCCCTGGCACCAGATGCTGAGGTAATCGAGATCGCGCTATGACGAAGGTGCCGAGCCTGAATTACGAGCAGGTGATTCGGGCTTTGCGCCGTGCCGGATGGGTGGTTGTGCGGCAACGAGGAAGTCACATCCGGTTGCAGAAGCATACGCCTGACGAAACTCTTAAACTCATCGTCCCTGCCCACCGGCCGATAAAGCGGTCTACTCTCTCGCACATTCTCAAACAAGCTCGATTGTCGGTTGAGGAGTTTAACGTATTGCTCTGAGGCCGTTCCGGTTGAATCTTATGAGCATAGCGATTGTCGGCTGGGGCTCGTTGATATGGTGGCCTGGAAGTCTCAGAATCAAGACGCGATGGCGGCTTGAGGGTCCAAGACTGCCGATCGAGTTCGCGAGGATTTCCCGAGACGAGCGGCTGACTTTGGTGATCCATCCGGGTTTCGAAGATCAGCCGACGTACTGGGCCCTCAGCGAGTTCAGCACGCTGGATAATGCGCGGCGAAACCTCAGCGAGAGGGAGAACGCGAAGCTTGCGGACATCCACTACCTGATTTCCAACGGACAGGCCGCGGAAGGGATTCCCCTAGAAGTTGTGGAAAAAGTGAAGGGCTGGTTAGGGGTGCACGAGGATCTTCACGCCGTCATCTGGACGGGCCTTGGCGGCAATTGGAAGAAGAAGAGAGGGCAGGACTTTACCCTCGAGGATGCCGTCAGGTACCTCAAGGAATTGGAAGCGGCTAGAGATCAGGTGGCTACAACGCATGATCGTGCGCGAGAGTACGTCAGGAACACACCGCCAAACATTCAGACGGCGGTTCGAACGCGGATGCGCGAACAAGGCTGGGAAGACGCTGCACTGCCAAGCATTCTGTTTGAGAACTAACTTTCTTTGGCTACGACGGGTTCGGATAGCATGAAGGAGCCGACGCAGATCTGTCGGGGTTTTACAGACGAGCAATGGAAGAGACTTAGAAAACGCCTGGGTGGGCGTGACGGGCAGATATATAACGACGAAACTGCCTGGGGTTGTGCTGTGGACGTGTTTGAGCGGAGAATGAGGGAGCGTTTCCTCTCCTGCATTGAGGCGCTGGAGAAGGCCGACTCGCAGTTGGAGAAAGAGGTCGCGCCAGGAGCGCCGGCGGAGTGTTCAACTTTACCAAAGGATAATGGAAAGCGGATTGTGGTTCCTGGATTTGCGGTCGTGGCGCTCTGCTGTCTCCTCATTGAGACATTGCAGTCGTTCCGCGAAGCTCCCGAACAGCCAGCCCAAGTCGTCGGGCCGTGTTCTTACCCAAGAGGGCGTTGCATTCGTCTGCCATCCTCTACAAGGGACCTCTTCATAAAGTTCTTGCAGCTGCCTGCTTTCCACGGCGAGTTTGACGACCGCAAGATCGCCAAAAGATTCGTTCAGGGAATTCGAAATGGCATTCTGCATGAAGCTGAAACCCGACGCTGGCTTATCTGGCGTGGCGAACCACAGGGCCGGATCGTTGAGCCTTTAGGCAATCGCTACGCCTTGAATCGGACCGGGTTTTATAGAGCGTTGAAAACGGAATTTGAAAAGTACCTACAAGAATTACGCGACCCCGCGAAGCAGCAACAGCGCGAGCGTTTCGTTAAAAAGATGGACGACGTCGTTCGCGAGTGCTGAGCTGGCCTTTCGCGGTGCTCGCTGGATTGGGGGACAGATCCCTACATTGAGGGCGGGCATCGCTTATGGGCCCTTGCGGGTCACAGCGGCGCGGGCAGGTCGGAGCGGCCCATGAGAGAGAGATCGATACCGCGGGCGGCACTCCGGCCATCGGCGATGGCCCAGACGACCAACGATTGACCGCGCTGCATGTCTCCCGCGGTAAACACGCTAGGAACACTCGTCATCCAGTTCTCGTCCCGCCAGATGGTGCCTCGCTCGGTCAGCTTGACTCCGAGCTGGCTGAGGACACCGTCCCGCTCCGGGCCCAGAAATCCCATCGCAAGGAGCACCAGCTCCGCTTCCATCTCGAACTCGGTGCCGGGGATCGG
>JBHIAB010000095.1:0-12345 GCA_046758385.1 Methylomirabilia bacterium
AGCCCACCGGAGGCGTACTCCCTGTACGTTGAGGATGGGCGACGACCGAGGACGCCGAGATGCGACGGTTATCGGCACGGCGCCAGACTTTTTTCGTGGATCAAGGTGTTGAGATAGTCCCACGCTTCCTTGTCCGTACACCCGTCCTGCACGATGCTTCGTACGGCTCGGATCACGGCCACGGGCCACTCGGACTGGAAGATGTTGCGCCCCATATCAACCCCCACCGCGCCCCGTGACACGGCGTCGTAGGCCAGCTTGAGCGCATCCCGTTCTTCAATCTTCTTGCCGCCCGCAATCACGACCGGGACCGGACAGCCATCGACAACGCTTTCGAAGTCTTCGCAGTAGTAAGTCTTGACAATTTGGGCCCCGAGCTCAGCGGCGATCCGGCAGGCAAGGCCGAGATAGCGGGCATCGCGCACCATGTTCTTGCCCACAGCGGTGACCGCCAAAACGGGAATCCCGTACTTGTGACCGCTGTCGCACAGCTTTGCCAGATTGGTCAGCGTCTGCTTCTCAAAGGGCGCCCCGACGAAGATCGACAGGGCCATACAAGACGCGTTGATGCGAATCGCGTCCTCGATCGAGACCGTGACGTCCTCGTTGGAAAGATCCTCGTCGAGGATGCTCGTGCCCCCCGAGACACGCAAGACGATGGGAATGCGAGTGCCCGGGTCGATGGTGTTGCGCAACACCCCCCGCGTCAACATCAACGCGTCCACATACGGGAGTAAGGGCGCAACGGTTTCTCCGGGACGCTCGAGTCCGGTCGTCGGTCCCTGAAAGTAACCATGGTCCACCGCCAGCATGACACAGCGGCCGGTCTTCGGTGTGATGATGCCTGCGAGGCGATTCTTCATACCCCAGTCCATGCTCTTCTACCCTCCAGTCTGACGAGGCCTTTTCGCGACCTTTTGGATGCCCTCTGCTCCTGAGCGCGGGGCGCAACCGGCTGCCGCCCCGGGGAACAAGCCAGGATGTCCCTGAGGCGGTGTGAAGCACTTCTCGCAACCACCAGGGAGTGCGGCGGGCAGCGGCCCGAAATCACCCAGAGAACCGATCATACCGCACATCGCTTCACGGACCCAGAGCGGAATAAGCAAGTTCGACTCCGAAGCCGTCCTCGACGACCGAGGCGCGCTCCCACCGATCCAACTCCTTTACTCCCGCTCACGCCCGGGTGTATGGTGAAGTCACCATGCGCTCACGCTGGTCGGACACCGAGGCCAGCAGCCTCTCCAGCTTCGATCTTCTCGTCTACACCTCCCGCCTCATCGGGGCGGAGCCGTCCCTGGTGCTCTGGGGCGGCGGGAACACCTCCCTCAAGGTCACGGAACCAGACCTTCGAGGGAGAGCCATCCAGGTGCTCAGGGTCAAAGACAGCGGCTCAGACCTCAAGGGCGTCACGAAACGGGATTTCGCCGGCGTCAGGATGGACGACATCCTGCACCTCCTTCAGCGGGAGGAGATGAACGATCAAGAGATGGTGGACTACCTGACCCGCGCGCTCCAAGAGCCTGGCGGCTCCCGGCCCTCCATCGAGACCCTGCTCCACGGCTTCCTCCCCTTCGCGGTGGTGATCCACACCCACGCCGACGCGATCGTTTCGCTCACCAACACGAATCGATGCGAGGATCTGCTCCGGGAAGTGTTCGGGCCCGATGTGGTGGCGATTCCATACCGGCGCCCGAGCTTCCACCTTTCCAAGGCCGTGGCGCGGGCCCTCGAGGCTCAGCCCGAGGCGAAGGCGGTGATCCTCGAGAAGCACGGCACCATCAACTGGGGGGCGACGTTCAAGGAGGCCTACCTCACCACCATCGACCTGATCACCCGTGCGGAGGAGGCCATCGCCGCCCGGAGCCATGGCCGCCGCCGCTTCGGCGATCCCCGGGTCGCTCCCCTTTCGCGCGAGACGCGACGAAAGATCGCCGCGTCGGTGGCGCCAGTGCTCCGGGGGTTGGTGAGCCGGCAACGGCGCGCGATCCTCCACTTCGACGACTCCCCCGAGGTCCTCGACTTCGTCGGATCGGCCGAGGCCGCCACGCTCTCCCAGGTCGGCCCAGCTACCCCCGACCACACCATCTACACCAAGCGACTCCCGTGCTTCGTCACCGTTGACCGGCCGGGCGATCCGGACCGTCTCACTTCAGCCGTCCAGAGCGCTGTGGAGCGCTTTGCGGCCGATTACCGCCGCTACTTTGAGACCCACCGCTTCGAGGGCGCCGTTCCCCTCGATCCCTCCCCCCGGGTCGTCCTGATTCCGGGCCTCGGGATGTTCACCACGGGGAAGGACAAGCGCGCAGCGCTGATCGTGGACGGCATCTACCGCCACACGATCGGGGTCCTTGGCGGCGCCTCCGCCGTCGGTCGCTATGTGTCACTGACCCCGAGGGAGGCCTTCGACATCGAATACTGGCCGCTGGAGCACTACAGGCTCTCGCTGGCGCCCCCGGAGAAGCAGCTGGCCCGCCGCGTGGCGCTGGTGACCGGCGGGGCCGGCGGGATCGGCCGCGCCGTGGCCCACCGGCTGGCCAGTGAGGATGCCCACGTCGTGATCGGAGACCTGGATGAGGCCGGGGCCCGAAAGGTGGCGGAGGAGATCATCCACGCCAACGGGGGCGATCGGGCACTGGGGCTCGAGCTGGATGTCACCCGCGAGACCTCAGTGCGACGGGCGGTGGAGGAGGCGCTCCTGGCCTACGGCGGACTCGACATCGTGGTCTCCAACGCGGGGGTGGCCCATGCCGCCCCACTGGATCGAATGGAACTGGCGGATTGGGAGCAGAGCTTCGCCGTGAACGCCACGGGGCACTTCCTGGTGAGCCGGGAGGCCCTGCGCGTTCTCAAGCGCCAGGGGCTCGGCGGCTCCTTCGTCTTCATCGGCACCAAGAACGTCATGTCTCCCGGAAAGGACTTCGGCGCCTACTCGGCCTCCAAAGCCGCGGAGGCCCAGCTCGCCAAGCTCGTCGCCCTCGAAGGCGGCCCGGACAGGATCCGCTCCAACATCGTGAGCCCGGATGCGGTCTTCCGCGACTCAAAGCTCTGGTCGGAGGAGGTCCGGCGCGAACGCGCCCAAGCCCAGGGCATCCCCGTCGAGCAGCTTGAGGCGTTCTACCAGAAGCGCAACATCCTCGCGGTCTCCGTCTTCCCCGAGGATGTGGCCGAAGCGGTGTGCTACCTGGCCTCGGATCGCTCCGCCAAGACCACCGGCTGCACGCTCACCGTCGACGGGGGCCTCAAGGACGCGTTCCCCAGATAGCCGATCGGAGGAGCCATGGCATCCGTACAGTTCGGCACATTTGTCTCCCCACACCCCGCTCCGGAGCAGTTCGCCCTGGCCAAGCGAATCGAAACCCTCGGTTTCGACTCCATCTGGTGCGGAGACCACGTGAGCTTCTACAACCCGCTCTACGAATCGCTGACCCTTCTGGCCGCCTACTCGGGAGTCACCCAGCGAGTCAAGCTGGGAACGGCGGTCTTCCTCCTGGCTCTTCGTCACCCCGCGACGGTCGCCAAGGTCACCTCCACGCTGGACGTCCTCTCCGGCGGGCGCCTGGTCTTCGGCGTCGGCCTCGGTGGAGAGTACCCCAAAGAGTTCGAGGCCTGCGGCGTTCCCCACAACGAGCGTGGGGCGCGAGTCAATGAAGGGATTGAGGTGGTCCGCGCCCTCTGGACTCAGGCCCCTGCTTCGTTCTCGGGACGGTTTACGAAGTTCGACGGCGTGAGCATCGATCCCAAGCCCGTCCAGCCCGGTGGTCCCCCGATCTGGATCGGCGGGCGATCGGACGCCGCCCTCCAGCGCGCCGGGCGGCTCGGCAACGGGTGGGTCTCCTACGTGGTGACCCCCGAGCGGTACGCGCAGAGCCTCGAGAAGATCCGGGCCGCGGCCCACGCCGCGGGTCGGGATCTTTCCAGCTTCGACACCGCCCACCTCACCTTCATCACCGTCGGGAAAGACCACGACAGAGCCCGCGCCACCTGGGTGGGGCGTTTGTCCAAGCGGTACAACCAGGACTTCGGTCCGCTGGCTGAGAAGTACGGCTTCATCGGCAGCCCGTCCAGGTGCATCGAGCAGATCGAGCGCTTCGTCGAGGCCGGCTGTCGCCATTTCCTCCTCAATGCCATCTGCGACGTTCCCGCCGAGGGCGAGCAGTTTGAGATGATGGCTTCAGAAATCCTCCCGCACTTCAAGAAGAAGGCCTCCTGAGCGGGTGACCGTGGCCGCCAAGGTCGTCGCGTGCACGGCACGGGTGGAGGCGGTTCGGTCCCTGACATGCGAGATCCGGGAAGTCGACCTCCGGATGGAGGATCCGCCTGAATTCCGGTTTGACGCCGGCCAGTGGGTTTCCGTCCCCTTCGGTCCCAAGACCGTTCGCGCCTACTCCATGGCCTCTGCCCCTTCCCTGTCAAAGCATCTCACCCTCTCCGCCGACCTGACTCCCGGCGGCATCGGATCCAGGTGGTTCGGGGCGCTCAAACCCGGAGACCTGGTCGAGTTCAAAGGCCCCGCTGGAGGCTTCGTCTTCACCCGAGCCGACCCGAGATGGCCGCTGTTCGTGGCCGAGGAGATCGGCATCGTCCCCATCCGGTCCATCCTCTGGGACCTCTACCAGACCGGCTTCGGCCGCCCCGCCACCTTGATCTACTGGACCCGTGATCCCTCCTGGCTCACCTACGACCAGGAGTTTCGAGTCCTGAGCCGCCGCTACCCAGGCTTCACCTACATTCCGGTCGTGCGTGAGGCGACCAAAGGGTGGACGGGTGACAAGGCGGAACCGGAGGACGTGGTAGAGCGAACCGTGTCATCCGTCGAAGGGTCGGTGGCCTACGTCGCGGGCGGCAGCCAGATGATCAGCAGGGTGCGCGACGTCCTGGTGAAGAAAGGCCTCGACCGTAAATCCGTCAAGTGGGAGAAGCTCTGGTGATGGACGCACGGCCATGGCTGAGGTGACTGGCGGCGAGCTGGTCGCGAAGGTCCTGAAACACGCGGGCGTCGGGCATGTCTTTACCCTCTGCGGCGGCCACATCCTGCCCATTTACGATGGCTGCCTCACCGAGGGGATCCGGTTGATCGATGTCCGCCACGAGCAGGCCGCAGCCCATGCCGCCGATGCCTACGCGCGCCTCACGCGCAACATCGGAGTGGCCCTGGTCACCGCGGGACCCGGGATCACCGACGCGGCGACCGGAGCCGCCAATGCATTCTCCGCCCGGAGCCCGCTCCTACTGATCGGTGGCGCGGCGCCGCTGGGGCTCCAGGGGCTCGGGGCGCTGCAGGAGATGGAGCAGGCCGCGCTTTTCCACCCCATCACCAAAGGGACCTGGAGCGTGGTCGAGACTCGCAGGATTCCCGAGGTCCTGACCACCGCCATCCGCACAGCGCTCACCGGTCGCCCCGGGCCGGTCTTCGCCGAGATCCCCGTGGATCTCCTCATCGGACAGGTGGAGAATCGCCTCGCCCCGATCCCGACTGACTACCTCCACCGGATCCCGCAGGCTCCAGACGCGGCCGCCGTTGTCAAGCTGGCCGATCTCCTGGCGCATGCGGAGCGCCCGGTCGTGATCGCCGGGAGCGGGGTGTACTGGGACGACGCCGCCAAAGAGCTGCTCGGCTTTGCCGAGGCGAGTGGGCTCCCGATCTTCATGAACGGCGCGGGGCGTGGCTCTCTGCCCTCGGAGCATCCGCTCGCTTTTGCCCAGGCCCGCGGGGTTGCCCTCGGGCACGCCGACTTCGTCCTGGTGCTGGGCGCACCCCTGGACTTCCGACTCGGCTATGGACGGCCACCAACGTTTGCAGAGGACGTCTCAGTAGCCATGGTGGACTCGGACCCGGTCGAGCTCGGACGAAACCGCCCTCTCGCCCTCGGACTCGCGGCCCACATCGGGCTGACGCTTCACCACCTTCGCGAAGCGCTTTCAGCATGTATCGCCGGCCGCTTCGACCCCTGGCTGGCCCGCGTCAGAGAGAGCGAGCGAGAAGGCGAGGAAACACTCAGGGCGCAAGCGCGCTCAGACCAAGTCCCGATCAGCCACTATCGGTGGGCTCAGGAGATCGCCCAAGTGGTGGACGCGAGCACCGTGGTGGTGGGTGATGGCGGCGACGTGGTGGGGTGCGCCTCGAAATTTGTCCCACTCCACCGCCCCGGCCAGTGGCTCGACCCCGGGCCGTTCGGCTGCCTCGGTATCGGGCCTTGCTTCGCCTTGGCGGCCAAGCTCCTTCACCCGGACCAGAAGGTTCTCGTGATTTCTGGCGATGGGGCCTTCGGGCTCAACGGCATGGAGCTCGAGACTGCCGTGCGCTTCCGCCTGCCGATGACCTGCATCATCGGCAACGACGGGGGGTGGGGCCAGATCAGAAACCCCCAGCTCTCCTTCTGGGGACCAGAGCGGACCGTCGCCACCTCGCTGCCTTTCACCCGCTACGATCAGATGGTGGAGGCCCTAGGAGGGCGCGGCGCCCTGCTCACCGACCCGACAGAGATCCGACCCGCCCTCGAGCAGGCGCTGGCCTCCGATGAGGTCTGGTGCCTCAATGTGATCCTCGACCCCGCTGCCTACCCCAAGACCGGCCACGTCTCCCTCGCCATTTAGAAATGTCGAAGGGGGCCTCGACGCCCTCCACGCAAGGGGTTGCAGACAACCTACAAAGATTCGGACGCCTAAGCAATTGGTCCGTCGCTTCGAGCGTGGGCTCTGCCCGCGCAATCGGGGGGTGGCTCGGAGGGGGCCGTCGAGGCCCCCTTCGAGGGCATCATGCTAGAATGAGCTTCGAACTTTTGGTCCGTTGGGAGGCGGAATCATGCCGATTTACGAGTATCACTGTGACGGTTGCCGGCGCCGAGTGAGCCTCCTGATCCTTGCCCCGTCCACGGCGCCCCCGCCTCGCTGCCCCAAATGCGGGAGCGAAGCGCTGACGCGGCTCATGTCACGATTCGCGAGGGTCAAGTCCGAGGAGGACCGGTTGGAGTCGCTGGCCGACCCATCCAAGCTCGGCGACCTGGACGAGAACGATCCAAAGAGCATGGCGCGATGGATGAAGAAGATGGGGCAGGAGATGGGCGAAGATCTGGGCGAGGATTTTGATGCCGCCATCGACGAGGCCACGGAAGAGGAAGCCAAGGCTGGAGAAGGACGGGAAGGTGCCGGAGAACTCGGCGGGGACGACGAGTGAGTGACGCGAGGCACTCCCGGTGAAGGTGGAGGTGCTGGACCGGTTCGCTCTGGTGGGCGAATCGACCTGGAACGACCTCCTGGCGCGGTCAGCCACCCCCGTCCCTTTCCTCAGCTGGCAATGGCAGAGCCTTTGGTGGGAGGCCTTCGCTCAAGGCCGGCCGCTGACAATCCTCCATGTGAGTGGTGCGAACGGTCGAGTCGTCGGCCTCCTCCCGCTCTACGAGACAGCCGCTAGCGTCTGGCAGATCGTAGGCGGCGTGGACATTTCCGACTACCTCGACCTCCTGGCGGCGCGCGGCCATGAGGAGGAGATCTGGTCGGCGCTCCTCCACCACCGGGCCGCCGACACCAGCGCTTGGGAGCTCCACTGCATCCGCGCCGACTCCCCCACCGCGTCTCTCGTCCCCCACCTGGCGCCAGCCGCGGGACTCTCCGTTACGGTCCAGTGCGAGGACCGCTGTCCCCTCCTGACCCTCCCTGAGTCTTGGGAAGCCTACCTGAACGGTCTGTCCGGCAAGGCCCGGCACGAGCTCAGGCGAAAGCTCCGGCGGCTGGAGCGCGAGTGGCCTGACGCCACCGTCACCTCGCATGCCTCACCCGACGGCCTGGATGCCGCCATGACCGCGTTCCTCACCCTCCACCGCCGATCAAAGACCGGCAAAGCGCGATTCATGGACGAGCGGATGGAGGGGTTCTTCCGGAATGTAGCCACGGCACTGGCGAGCCGAGGGTGGCTTCGCCTGTGGTTCCTCGAGCACCAGGGTGCCGCCGTGGCCGCCTACTTCTGCCTGGAGTTCGAAGACAGCGTGGGGCTCTACAACTCGGGATTCGATCCGGCCCAGGCCGCGCTCTCTCCGGGCGTCATGCTCCTCTCCCACGTGATCCGGGACGCGATCGACCGAAGGCTGGCCCACTTCGATTTCCTACGCGGGGAGGAACCATACAAGTACAGCTTCGGTCCGGTCCCCCAGGATGTCCTGAACGTGGTGGTGCGCCGATGAGGATCGCCATGCTTTCGGTCCACACCTGCCCCCTGGCGGCCCTCGGCGGCAAGGAGACCGGCGGGATGAATGTCTACGTCCGCGAAGTCTCCCGCGAGCTCGGGCGAATGGGGATCGGGGTGGATGTCTTCACCCGCTCCCAGAACCCGGGAATCCCTCGCATCGTGCCCCTCGGGATCAACTGCCGCGTCATCCACGTGCCCGCCGGCCCCGCGGCCCCCATGCCCAGGGAGGGGGTCTACCACCACCTCGGCGAGTTCGTCGAGGCGCTGGAATCGTTCAGGGCCCGGGAGAGCCTGACCTACGATCTCATTCATGCCCATTACTGGCTGTCCGGTGTGGTGGGTCTTGCCCTCAGGGCCCGGTGGGGAACGCCGCTGATCCAAATGTTCCACACGCTGGGCCGACTCAAGAATCTCGCCGCCCGAGAGGCCAGGAGCCGCGACCCAGAGTTCAGAATTGCCGAGGAGACCCGCATCGTTCGCGAGGCAGACCGCATCGTTGCGGCCAGTCCGGTGGAACTGGTGCACCTGGTCGAGATGTACGAGGCCAGGAGCCATCAGATCGTGGTGATCCCGTGCGGAGTGGACACCGTCCTGTTCCGGCCGGTGAACCTGAAAGAGGCCAAGGAAGCCGCGTCGCTCGGCCCCGAGCCAGTTGTCCTCTACGTGGGGCGCCTCACCCCCATCAAGGGACTCGAGACCCTGCTCGAGGCCTTGAGATACCTTGGACATGACAGGCGGCACCGGAATCTCCAGCTGCTTGTCGCGGGGGGTGACACCGACGAGCCCGACAATGGCCATGAGGCCTCTCTCCGGGAGCAGGTCGCGGCCTTCGGGCTCGACAACGCCGTGCACTTCCTCGGCCCCCAGCCCCAGGAGCGCCTCCGACTCTACTACGGCGCCGCGCGGATGACGATTATGCCGTCGTACTACGAGTCCTTCGGCATGGTGGCGCTGGAGGCCATGGCGTGCGGGAGCCCGGTGATCGCCTCCCGGGTGGGTGGGCTTAGCACCACGGTCGTCAACGGGGTGACGGGCTACCTGGTCCCGGAAGGCAATCCTCGAGTTCTGGCCCTGCGAGCCGCCGAGCTTCTGGAGGACGACTCGCTGCGCCTGCGCTTTGGGCGGGAGGCCATCAGGATGGCAAGCCGCTACCGCTGGCCGTGCATTGTCGAGGCGATCTGCCGGCTCTACGCCGAGATGCGGCCCACCGCCTCCCAGCACCTAGTCCTCTCTCGCTGCCACTGATCTACGCGCTAGGTGCCTCCGAACCCCGGGGAAACCTGTGTTAGACTCCTCGTCGATGTCTGACAGACCCTCCCGCGCCCTGGTGTTCTTGATCGACGGGCTCGACCCCGAGTACGTCCGAGAGGCTGACCTTCCATGCCTCGGTGCTCTCATAAAGTCCGGGGCTTCGACGCTGGAGGGCCAGGGAGTGCTCCCGAGCCTCACAAACGTGAACCACATCTCACTCCTGACCGGGACCTACCCCGAGCGCCACGGCCTCTCAGCCAACTTCTACTTTGACCGGGCCACCGGGGCCGAAGTCTTCATGGATCAGGTCGCCTTCGTTCAAGAACCGCTCCTTTTCGAGCGGGTAAAATCTCTGGGGTGGAGCTCCGCGCTGGTCACGGCCAAGAACAAGCTGACCCGGCTCCTCCGCCGGGGACTCGATCTGTGCGTGGACATGACTGCTGCTCCAGACGAGGTGGCACGGCGCGTCGGCCCCGCGCCCGATCTCTTCTCGTTGGAGATCAACCTCTGGGTGCTCGAGATGGCCCGCGAGGTGGCGACCCGCTACGCCCCGGATCTCCTCTACGTGGCGACCACCGATTACCCCCAGCACAAGCTCGCCCCCGAGCAGCCCGAGGTGCAGAGCTACCTTCGGGCTGCCGACGAGGTGATGGGCGAGATCGTGGAGCGCTATCGGCTCGACCGCTCGGTGGTGATCGTGACCGCCGACCACGGGATGAACGCCAAGACTCGATCGGCCAGCCCGGTCCGGTGGCTGGGCGGGGCCGGGATCCAGGCCCGGGGCGTTCCGCTGATCCGCGATGGCCTCTACGCCCATCACCGTGACCTCGGGGGGGCCCTGTATCTCTACCTGGAGAATCCTGATCAGGCGGAGCGGGCCCGGGACGTGCTCACCACTGCCCCTGGGGTTGACACGGTCCTGCCCCGCAGCGTGGCGGCCGAGGTCCGCCTGCCGCCCGAGCGCGTGGGGGACCTGATCTGCTTCGGTCAGCGCGAGTGGACCCTCGGGGTCTGGAGCGAGGGTGGGGCGGTGAAGAGCGAGGAGGGGCTTCGCTCCCACGGCTCGCTCTACGAGCAGACGATCCCCATGGTTATAGCCGGCGCCGGGGTCCGTCCCCAAAGCGAGATCATGAACGGCCAGATCGTGGACCTGGCACCGACGCTTTCCCATCTCCTTGGTCTCGATTGCGCGGACTACCAAGGCCGCATCCTCCAGGAAGCGCTCTCATAGCCCATGGCCGCGCTGCTCGAGGTGCACGACCTCAAGACCCAGTTCCTCACCTCCCGCGGCGTGGTGCGGGCGGTGGACGGTGTCTCCTACGATGTCCAGGCGGGAGAGACCGTGGCGCTCGTCGGGGAGTCAGGATGCGGCAAGACGGTGAGCGCGCTCAGCATCATGCGCCTCGTGGCCGCCCCGCCCGGACGGATCGTCGGCGGAGAGATCCTCTTCAAGGGACGGGACCTCTTGAAGCTGGACGAGGAGTCGATGCGGAGGATCCGGGGCAAGGAGATCGCCATGGTCTTCCAGGAGCCCATGACCTCGCTGAACCCGGTCCTCTCCATTGGCCGCCAGCTGACGGAGCCCTTGGAGATCCATCTCGGAATGAGCGCTGACCAGGCGCGGGGGCGGGCGGCGGAGCTTCTTGCCATGGTCGGCATTCCCGACCCCGAACGCCGGCTGGGCCAGTACCCCCACCAGTTCAGCGGCGGTATGCGGCAGCGGATGATGATCGCCATGGCGCTCTCCTGCAGCCCCTCCCTGATCCTGGCCGACGAGCCCACCACGGCGCTCGATGTCACCATCCAGGCCCAGATCCTGGAGCTGATGAAGGACCTCTCTCGCCGCCTCGGCGTCGCCATGGTGATCATCACCCACAACCTGGGCGTGGTGGCGCGCTATGCCGACCGCGTCAACGTCATGTACGCGGCAAAGATGATCGAGCAGGGGACGGCGCGCGAGATCTACGCTAACGCTCGCCACCCCTACAGCCTGGGCCTGCTCCGCTCCGTTCCCCGCCTGGACGAGCCGCGCAAGTCCAAGCTCAAGCCCATCGAGGGACAGCCGCCGGACCTGACCCAGCTTCCGCCGGGCTGCGCTTTTGCTCCCCGGTGTGTCTACAAGATCGACCGCTGCACCCGGGAGACTCCTCCTCTGAGGCCTGCCGCCGAGCCCGGCCATCTCTCCGCCTGTTGGGTCGCCGAGCGCCTCGAAGCCGAGGTGAAGACGTGACGGACGCCCAGACCCACCTGAGCCAGCATGCAGAGCCGCGCGGTCCGTACATCAGCCAGGGCCGAGAGAGCTCGAACTCCCTCGTCGAGGTCCGGGATCTGGTCAAGCACTACCCGGTTCGGACCGCAACGCTCTTCGGCGCGTGGGGCCTGATCCGGGCCGTGGACGGAGTCAGCTTCAGTATTGCGAGGGGCGAGACCCTCGGGCTTGTCGGCGAGTCAGGATGCGGGAAGACGACGACCGGACGCTGCATCCTTCAGCTCGAGCGCCCCACCTCTGGAGAGGTCGTCTTCGAGGGCGAGGCCCTCACACGGCTGGATCAGGTGGCGCTCAGGAAGGTCCGGCGCCGCATGCAGGTCATCTTCCAGGATCCGTACTCCTCGCTCAACCCGCGCATGACCATCGGCCAGATCATCGGTGAGCCGCTCAAGGTACATGGCATCGTGCCGGGCCACGCCGCCCGAGCCAACCGGGTGGCGGAGCTGCTGCAGTACGTCGGGCTCCTGTCAGCCCAGGCTGACCGCTACCCCCATGAGCTTTCGGGTGGGCAACGCCAGCGCGTGGGGATCGCCCGCGCTCTGGCCATGGAGCCCTCCTTCATCGTCTGCGACGAGCCGGTCTCGGCGTTGGACGTCTCGATCCAGGCCCAGATCATCAACCTGCTCGAGGAGCTCCAGGAGCG
>JBHIAB010000096.1:0-12337 GCA_046758385.1 Methylomirabilia bacterium
CCCAAGGGGGGAGGTTCGGAAGGGGGGCAGCGCCCCCCTCCGAGTGTGTCTAGGCGATGATGTCGCGCTCGATCGGGTCCACCTTGACCCCTTTCTCCGTGAGCCAGGCGATTCCCCGCTCCAGATTCTCTTCCTTCCCTTCGAGCTCCAGAGCGACCCACCCGTAGTCGGCGCCGACATCGGCGCGACGGATGTTGGTGACGATCTCGAACTCTTTGGCGAGCTGGTGGATGATGGGCTCCTGCACTCGCTCCGGGGGAAACGTCAATCGAACCCGCATTCTGCTCATGGCTACTCCTGCCTCAGCGCCCTCCCGCGATGGCCGGGACGATGGAGACCTCATCGCCGTCCTTGACCGCCGTGTCCTTGCCCTGGAGGAAGCGGATGTCCTCTTCGTTGACGTAGACGTTGATGAAGCGACGAAGATCGCCGCCCTCCCCCACCAGCCGTTCCCTGAGCCCCGGGAACTGACGCTCGAGGTCATCGATCAGTTCGCCGATCGTGGATCCCTTGGCTTCCACTTCTCCTACCCCCTTCGTGACGGGTCGGAGCGGAGTGGGAATTCGCACCCGAACTGGCATGCTCGGACCTCCTCCTATACGGTCTTCGATTTCAGCTCAGCCAGCGCACGGTCGAAGGCCGACAGCGACGGCCGGATCCTGGCGTGGGTCTCAAGCCGGTCATGGAGCACGTCCGGGGTCTTGAGCCCATTGCCCGTCACAGAGATGACCACAGGCTCGTCCCGCCGGATGGCGCCAGTCTCGATCAGCTTTTTGGTCGCAGCCACAGTGACACCCCCGGCGGTCTCGGTGAAGATGCCCTCAGTGTGCGCGAGGAGCATCATGCCTTCGATGATCTCAGCGTCCGTGGCAAGCTCGCCGGTGCCTCCGGACTCTTTCACCACACGGTAGGCGTAGTACCCGTCTGCCGGGTTTCCGATGGCCAGCGACTTGGCGATGGTGTTGGGACGCACAGGCCGCAGGACGTCCGTGTCGTCCTTGATCATGGTGACGATGGGGCCGCACCCAGCTGCTTGCGCCGCGTGCATGCGGGTCGTCGCCTGATCCACCAGCCCGAGGGTCTCACATTCCTTGATGGCTTTCCAGATTTTGGTGATGAGCGAGCCACCGGCGCAGGGCACCACGATGTGCGCGGGAGTGCGCCAACCGAGCTGCTCGAGGATCTCGTACCCGTAGGTCTTCGAGCCCTCCGAGTAGTACGGGCGAATGTTGATATTGGCGAACGCCCAACGGTACTTGTCGGCGACCTCGGAACAGAGTCTGTTCACCTCGTCATAGGTGCCTTCGATGGCGATCAGTGTGGGGTGGTAGACCAGCGTGGCGACCACTTTCCCGGGCTCCAGGTCTGCGGGGATGAAGATGTAGCTCTTGAGCCGGGCTTCGGCCGCATGCGCGGCCACGGAGTTGGCGAGGTTTCCGGTCGAGGCGCAGGCCACGGTGTCGAAACCGAACTCTACAGCCCGGGTCACGGCCACGGCCACCACCCGGTCCTTGAACGACCAGGTCGGGTGGCAGACCGAGTCGTTCTTGATGTACAGCTCGGCCAGGCCGAGCTCTTGGGCGAGGTTCTGCGAGCGGACGAGCGGGGTGAAGCCGACGTGGCGGCCGACGATCGCCTCCCCCTCGATGGGGAGCAGATCCTTGTAGCGCCAGATGCTGGGGGGGCCGCTGGCGATGGACTCCCTCGTGACAGCCCCTTTCAGGGCGTCGTAGCGGTAGTCCACCTCCAAGGGACCGAAGCAGAACTCACAGACGTGGACGGGCCCGGTAGGGTAGCCGCGTCCGCATTCACGGCACTTCAGGCCGTTGAGCTTATCCATAGGCCTCTCCATCGGTTGGGGATCTGAGCCCCGGTTAATGTGCCACGATCGAGGGCGGCCTTTGGCCCTCGATCACCGACCCGGCCGATACCGATACCGCGCGATATCGACGCAACGGCACTACTTAAACACTGGCGCTGGAGAAAAGTCAACCGGAGACTCCTGAGGCGAGGAGTTCCGCCAGACGCCGGGGCAGCGACTCCCGGGTGGCGGGCGTGACCTCGATGAGCTGGACCCGAGCATGCGCCTTGACCCGGTCGGCCCAGGGGTGCGAGGCCGCGAGAATGGTCCCCAGCACGGGCGCGGGGCCCTTGAGGGCCTCGTCGACCGCCTCGCGAAAGGCGGGCGCCGCCATCTCCATCTTCCCGATCTCGTCGATAACCACCAACCGTCTGCTCCGGACAGCTCCCCGGATCGCAGGGACACCCAAGTGGTCAAGGGCGTCCAGGTTCACGCCATACTTGCCCACCCGGGGGGCGCCGGAGCGGTCGATGTGAGCCAGCGTGGCCCGTCGGTTGTCCAGCGTGACGAGGGCAAAACCCACCCTCCGTCCCCCCTCACGAATCTCGTCGGTGAGGAATCCTCCCGCGGGGGCCCCTAGCAGGTCCAGGACCTTCCTGAGGCAGGTGGTCTTCCCTACCCCTGGGCGGCCGGTCAGCAGGTACGCCCGGCCCGAGACGATCCGCCGCGCGCTAGCCTGATCTCCCATCTTCTTCTCGAACCCCCGGGCAGCTTCACTCGGAGAGCGACCTTGGGACCAGGCGGAGGTGGCACCTCACACAAGTTATCGGCATGCGCGAGGCAGACGAGGGACTGGGATTGGAGGCCCTGTAGGGAATCCGCGACGGCTACGAGGAGAGCCCCTGAGCCAGCTCGCTCACCCGGTTCGGGGTGGCGTGCATGGCATCGAACAGCTCTTCGCGGGTCATCGCTCTCACACCAGCGGATCGTAGCTGAAGTATTGGGCGGAGGTCTCCAGCGGCACGAGGTGGTGCCGGAGGGTTCCCGAGAACACCTCGGCCAAGTCCTTGGGGGTCCAGCCCTCGGCACGGTGGATGGCCTTTATGGGCCGAATCTGGCAGAACAGCATGACCTCTTTGCCCCTAACCCCGAAGACTTGGCCGCTCACCTCCTTGGCCTCCTCTGAGGCCAGGTACGTTGCCAAGGGAGCGATGTGGGCCGGTGAGAGCTTCTTGATCTTCTCTAGGCGCTGCCGCTGGGCCTCGGTCTCTGCGGGGATGGTGCCGATCATTCGGGTCCAGGCAAAGGGAGAGATGCAGTTGGCCGTGACGTTGTAGCGGGCCATATCCAAGGCGACCACTCGGGTGAACCCCACGATGGCCATCTTGGCTGCCGCGTAGTTGGCCTGCCCCACGTTGCCGACCAGCCCGGAGGTCGACGTCATATTGATGAAGCGCCCCCACTTCTGCTCCCTCATGTGGGGCACCGCGGCGCGAGTCACGGCGAAGGTCCCCTTGAGGTGCGTGCCAAGGACGGCGTCCCACTCTTCCTCGGTCATGTTGAAGATCATCCGATCCCGGAGGATTCCGGCGTTGTTCACCACGATGTCCACCAGGCCGAAATGGTCTAGCGCGGTCTGGACGATGTTCCGCCCTCCCGCCATGTCGGTCACGGAGTCGTAGTTGGCCACGGCCTGCCCCCCCGCGGCCTTGATCTCGCTCACCACCTCGTCAGCAGGAGCGGACGCGCTGCCGGAGCCGTCCTCTTTACCGCCAAAGTCGTTCACCACGATCTTGGCGCCCTCGCTGGCCATCAGCAGGGCAATCTCGCGACCGATGCCCCGGGCAGCACCGGTTACCACCGCCACCTTGTCCTTCAGCATCATGAGATCGCCTCCTCTTGGGTTTGCGGGAGCCGCGAAGCGGAGATGCCTCGGCTGAGGATAGCACACTCACGTGAGCCCGACCACGGGGCATGGGCCGCGGAGCCCATGTGCCGAGTCTCAGAGGAGTCCCCGGACCAGCCCTCCGTCCACCTGCACCGTCACCCCGGTGACATAGGAGCCCCGCTCGGAGGCCAGGAACACCACGACGTTGGCAAACTCCTCGGGCGTTCCGATGCGCCGTAGCGGGATGTCGGCGACCGCCGTGGGAAGGTACTGCTCGAAGGTCTTTCCGGCCTGCTGGGCACGGTGGGCCATGAAGCTCCGGAGCCTATCGGTGAGAATGCGTCCGGGGCACACCGTGTTGATCAGGATGTTGTCGGCGGCCAGCTCAACCGCGAGGGTCTTGGCGAGGCCCGCCACGCCGGGTCGGATCGCGTTGGAGAGGATCAGCCCGTCGATGGGTTGCTTGATCGAGCTGGACTGGATATTGATGATCCGCCCCCAGCGCTGCCGGCGCATATGAGGAAGCACTTCGCGGACAAACCGGATGGTCGAGAGCAAGTTCAGCTCGAAGGCCGCCTGCCACTGGGCGTCCGCCATCTGGTCAAAGCCTCCTGGGGGTGGGCCACCGGCGTTGGTCACCAGGATGTCCACCTGACCGAACGCCTCCACGGCTCGTGCCACCACCCGTTGCACGTCCCTCACCCGGGTCACATCGGCGGGGACCGGCAACACCTCAGCTCGGCTCTTCTGCCGGATCTCGCTGGCCGCGGCGGTCAGATCCTCTTCGGTGCGCGCGCACATGGTCACCCTGACCCCCTCGGCCGCGAGTCCGAGCGCGCAGGCCTTTCCCATGCCCTTCGATGCCCCTGCCACGATCGCCACCTTTCCTCCCAGTCCGAGATCCATGCCCTCTTCCTCCCAACGCGGCTTCCGGTCCCGTCCGCTATAGGAACTTGAAGAAATCAGCCCGGTCTCCGCTTGTGACCTCGACGCGCTTGAGCTGGCTGTCTCGCATGATTTCCAGCGTGATCCGCTCCCCCGGGCTGTGCCGCCAGAGGGATCGGTAGAGATCCTTCCGGGTGGGGACTTCCTCCGCGTTCAGCGAGACGATCAAGTCCCCCTCGCGAACGCCGGAGCGCTCGCCGGGCCCGTCGGGCACGAGCCCAACCACGACCACACCCTCGTCCATCGCGTGGGCGAAGAGGCCCAACCAGGCGCGCTTGGGCCGGCTGACGACCCGACCGTAGCGAAGCAGCTCCGCCGCGAAGTTTCGGTAGCACTCGCCAGGAATCGCGAGCGAAGACCTGGCGATCTCGTTGAGGTTCAAGGAGACAATCCCGATCATGCGACCGTCCAGCGTGAAGAGGGGACCGCCGCCGAACCCCGGGTTCAGCGCGCTCGAAACAACGCTCTGATCGAGCAGATACTCCCAGTAGGCGTCGAACTCCCCCAGATAGGTGACGAGGCCTCCCGAAACCCGCCGCTCGTGTGAGCCTGTCGAGGCGAGGCTGAACACCCCCTGCCCCCGCTCCAGAGATTCCAAGGACCCGAGGGTGACGGTGGAGAGTCCCTGCCCTTTGATCTTCAGGAGGGCCAACCCCACATCGAAGTCCTGGGCCACAATCTCCGCCTTCAAGGGGCGACCCCGAGCCAGCGACACGTAAGCCTTCCCCGCACCCATGACGACGTAGTTCACGGTCAGGATCAGCCCCCCGGGGTCAACGATCGCACCGGACCCCATCCGCTCTTCACCGAGCATGCGCGCCGAGGGGTGCTTGGATGGCACCTGCGTGTGGATATGAACCACCGCGGGTAGCAGCTGCCTGACCAGCTCAGGCGAGGCGTCCACGGAGTCTCCTCAGGACAGGGATCGCGGCGAGCTTCTCCTCCGGGAGGATTTCCCAATAGATCCCACGGGGCTTCGGGTATTGGGAGCCGCACCGGAGCGGCCCCCCGGGGGTGGCGATCCAGTCCACGGGGATGTCGTGCTGGAGCATCTCGATCTGACCGGGAACGATCTGAAGGGGGTGCACCGTAGTCAGGATCGGCGTGCGCTCCGTCACGAGCCCCGCTTCACGCAATAGGGCGAACTCCAGGTCAGAGTATCCTCCACCCTTTCCCACGCGAGCCCCCTGGCCGTTGACCGCGACGGATCCGCACACGATCAGGTCGAGGGGCTTGACCTCTCCGATCTCCACGGGGCGGCCGACGCGGGCGGCGCCCTTGATCGTCGCTGCCGTTGCCAGATGCTTACTCAGGCGGTTCGGCCCCAGCTCGATGAAGCACTCTTCCTCTCTGAGCTTGGGGACCGCCATGTAGAGCGTTTTGCCCTCCCGCAACGCCATCCGTCGAACCGGTAGCTGCGGGGAGTCGGGGTTCACCTTGATCACGCGGGCCCGTCGCCAGACCGGCAGGGCGCCAAGGACCAGGGCCGCGCGCTCGGCCCCGAGGAAATTCGGGATTCGACCCTTCGGGCCGGGGAACCGAGTGACCCGTCGGATCTCGAGGAGCCGCCACGTTTGGTCTCGAAGCGCGGACTTGGACATCGAAGGGTCTGGCATATTTTATAAGCATAGCGCAAATTGACCGGGGGTGGAGGAGGTGGCGCCGAGCCAGGAGCGCCTCGCTCCCAGCGCTCAATGAGGACGAGGATGCGCTGATCCCCAAACGCCAGGTGTGCCAGCACGCCGGCGATCGTCCAACCTGCACTGAGTGGACAGCTCACGTCCTCCGCTCTGTCAGCTCCGCCTCTGTCTTCACTCCCACGACGCCGTAGAAGTTCAACGTCATGAGAAAGGTCTTGGCCCCGGCCTGGGAATCGATCGCCGCCAGCCATCGTTCGGCTTGCCGCTCACTGATAAGCCTGAACTTCACCGCGTTCTCGGCACGACGCTGGAGAAACGAGCGGCTCCACGCCTCGAAGGACGTGTCCTGATAGACATCGGTGGTGAGGCGCACTGATTGCAGCCCGAGACGCTGGAACTTTCGGTAGAGAGTTCGCCCACTCCACGGATCGGCGTAGATCGTCCGGGCCACCCCGTCCAGGATCCGCTGGGTGAGCGCCCGGTTGGGGTGATCGAGCGCCAGCGTCCCGAAATCCTGATCCTGCACTCCGACCACGCCCCCTGGCCGCGTGACCCGGATCATCTCGTGCAGGAGTGCCTGGGCGTCCGGCACGTGGAGGAGCACGGTGATCGCCAGAGTCGCGTCAAATGTCCCGTCGCGAAAGCGGAGGCGGGTGCCGTCTCCCACCTCGAAGCGGACTCGGGAGCCAAGACCATGCGCCCGGGCAAGCCGCCGCGCTTCATGCACGAACACGCGGCTGGGGTCCACCCCAACCACCCTTCCCTTACGACCGACGAGGGCGGCCACATCCCGACACACCACGCCGCTGCCGCTCCCTACCTCCAGGACCTTCCATCCTGGCTTCATTCTCATACGGGCCAGAAATCGGCGGCGGAGCCGGATCTGGGTCGGCGTCCTCCCTCGGGCCTCCAGGCTCTCGACGAGGCGGTGCGGATCCGCCTGACGATCAACGGCACGGTAAGGATCCGGGTGGAGAGCCACGCGCCTATCCGAAACACTCGCAATCCCGCTCAGCGGGCAACTCGATGGACCCCTTCAGGCCAGCGAACAGAACGGAGACGGTGGCGCCAATGTAGCTCCAGGACGGGGAGGCGTCAAGCGTGGATGAACAACACCTCCGACCACCTTCGACAGCACGAATTGACCGGAGCATGACCGACGGGTAGAATCCACCGAAAAGGGAGGCTTCTCATGACCGAACCGATCCGCATCATCGAGCACGCTGACTACCTCTGACCCTGGTGTTACCCGGCGGCCGTGCGCCTCCGGAAGCTCCGGCAGGACCTGGGGGATCGCCTGACCATCGAATGGCGGGCCTTCCCGCTCCGTCCCGTCCGGGATCCCTCGGTGACCTTCAAAGGGACCTATCGCGAAGAGGCGTGGAAGCGCTGCCGGTCCATGGCGGAACCGGATGGGATCGACTTCAACCTCTGGAGCCGCGATGACTACCCCAACTGGAGCCTTCCTGCCTTGGAGGCAGCCAAGTGCGTGGCCTTGCAGGGGGCGGAGGCTTTCGAGCGTCTGCACCTCCGCCTCTACGCCGCGCTCTTCACCGAGGGGCGGAACATCGCCCGGCCCGAGGAAATCGTGGAGGTGGTCAGGGAGTCGGGGGCCGACGTGGAGCGGTTCCTGGCCGACTATCAGAGCGGGAAGGCCCGCGAGTGGGTCCTTGGGGACTACGAGGAAGCGGCCCAGAACGGGGTCCGAGCCATCCCCACCGTCGTGGTGAACGGCGGCAGGCGGCTGGTCGGGCTGGTGGGGTTTCAGGAATACCGGAGAGTGGTGGGGCTGATGGCTTGAGCAAGCCATGGGCGAAGTGCATCGAGTGCAAACCCACTGCCGAGGCTCACACGTTTCTCGGCTGGACTTACAGCCTCCTGGGCATGCTCAATTGACCGAGCTCTCCCTGCCCTTCTACGAAAACACCCTTCTCTTCGGTCGCGATCAGACTCTCCGGCTCCTGGCCTTCGAGCCGGACGGAAGTGACCGTATCCGGGTGTTCACGCGCCACGCCTCGCAAACCGGCTCTGCGCTCGAGCCCTTCTCGCCCTTCCTCCTGCTCTCCGATCCCGACCTCCTCAAGGGGCTCAAAGGTGAGCACGAGATGATGCCTCTGGAAGGGCTCGGATGCTACCGCTGGCTCGCCCGATTTCCCTCGTGGGCGGCAGCGGTGAGGGGGCGCGACCACTGCCAGAAGACCACCAAGAAGAGCCCCACCACCCCAGACGCCCCATACCGGTTCCTCAATGACGCGGTCCAGCAGTTCCTGCTGCTGACCGGCAAGACGTCATTCCTGGGCCTCACGTTTGCCGATCTGAGACGACTCGCACTGGACATCGAGGTGCTCACCAGCGAAGGGTTCGAGTTCCCCAACGCCGCGCGGGAGTCCGACCGAATCATCGCCATCGCGCTGGCCGACTCGACCGGCTGGGAGTATGTGATTTCTGGGCGCGAGCTCTCGGAGCCGGAGATGCTCGATCGCTGCTCCCGCCTGATTCGGGAGCGCGACCCCGACATCATCGAGGGCCACAACATCTTCCGCTTCGACCTGGAGTACCTCGAGGCCCGGGCCAGACGCTACGGGGTCGAGCTGCGGTGGGGGAGAGATGGCTCACCGCTCCGCTCGCACGCCTCCCGTATGCAGGTGGCCGAGCGCGCCATTGCGTACCGACGCGCACGGGCCTGGGGCCGCCACATCGTCGATACGTGGATTCTGGTCCAGCACTACGACGTGGCAACCCGGTCACTCGAGTCGTACGGGCTCAAGGTTGTCGCCCGACACTTTGGCGTGGCCGCACCAGACCGCACCTACCTCGCTCCCGAAGAGATTCCCCGGGTGTTCCGGGAGGACCCGGAGCGACTCGTGGCCTACGCGCGGGACGATGTCCGCGAAACGCTGGCGCTATCCGGGATCCTTTCGCCCTCCTACTTCACCCAGGCTCAGATCTTTCCCTTCGATTACCAGGGGGTCGTGGTGAAGGGCAACGCCACCAAGATCGACGCGCTTCTGATGCGGGAGCATCTCTACCGCAGGCGGGCGATTCCGGCGCCCTCAGCCGGAGCCGGCGTCGCGGGAGGCTACACGGCCATCTTTTGCCAGGGTGTGGCACGCCAGGTGCTCCACGCGGACGTGACCTCGCTCTACCCCTCGCTGATGCTGACCTACGGGATCTTCCCCGCCAAGGATGAGCTGGGTGTCTTCGCCCGCCTCCTCCGGGATCTCCGCGACTTTCGCCTTCGAGCCAAATCCCTGGCCCGCACCGCGGCGGCGGAGCAGCGGCTCCACCTCACGGCGCTGCAGCAGACCTTCAAGATCTTGATCAACTCCTTTTACGGATACCTGGGCTTCGGCACGGGCCACTGGAACGACTTCGAGGCCGCGAACCGCGTCACCGGGGAGGGGCGGAGGCTGATCAAGGCGCTGGTGGCCTGGCTCCGTGACCGCGGGGCCACGGTCATCGAGCTGGACACCGATGGCCTCTACTTCGTGCCGCCAGGCGGGGTCCTGGACGAAGCGGCGGAAGAGCAGCTGGTGGCCGGGCTTTCCCAGGTCCTGCCCGAGGGAATTCACATCGAGTTGGAAGGCCGCTACCCCGCGATGTTCAGCTACAAGATCAAGAACTACGCGCTGCTCGACTGGGCCGGCAAGCTCACCATCAAGGGTTCGGGACTCCGGTCGCGGGGCCTCGAGCTCTTCCAACGCCTCTGGATGGAGCAGTTGTTCCGGCTCATCCTCGAGGGGCGCCCCGAGGAGATCCCGGCCCTCGTGCAACGCTACCTGGATGACTTTGCCGCCCATCGCACCCCGATCAGGCAGTTCATGAAGACCGAGACCCTCCAGGACTCTCTCGATACCTACCGCGAGAAAGTGAGGGCCAAGAAGCGGAACCCTTCGGCTCCGTATGAGCTCGCCCTCAAGTCGGAACGCCCGTACCAGCCGGGAGACCAGGTCTCCTACTACGTTACGGGTCAGGGCCTCAAGGTGAAGGTCAACGAGGCGGCCAAGCTCGCGAGTCAGTGGGACCCGACCGCTCCCGACGAGAACGTGGAGTACTACCAGGCCAAGGTCCGTGAGCTCTGGGAGAAGTTCCGTCCCTTCGTGGAACGGGGGGGCCTCGTACCGGTCGAAGAGGAGGCGACGGAGCCTCAGCTCTCGCTCGGAGAGTGACGTAAACTCCGAGCGCTCTTGGTCGCGAAGCGTCTCACCGCTCGGTGCGCGGATTCACACCGGGCCCGGGTCCAAGTGTCAGGGAGAGCTGCGTGGGCTGGCGCCGCAGCCTCGGGAAGGCAAGCTCGCGAGCGCCCTGGCAGCGCTCCGCCGCGAGATCGGGGTTCTTGCAGCGGCAGAGGATCGGGGTGATCCCCTGCTCCCGGGCAACCCGGCGGATCGTGGAAAAGCTGCGCGCCCTGAGCTCGGGCGGGAGCAGCTGGGTCGCTGCCGAGGCTGCCACTCGGGCCACCGGCCCGCCCCGAAACTGACGTAAGAGCGGTCGGGCCACCTCACGAGGCAACTCGCCTTCCAGGAGCCGCATGATCCCGGGCCGAAGGTAGAGATGCCCCACGTCGACCTGGGTGACCTGCTCTTGGGCCAGCACGCCGAACAGGGCCTCCAGGCCCTCCGGCCGGTCCGTCACACCGGGGATCACGGGATCGTGTCTCACGCCAACCGGGACCCCTGCCTCCCTGAGCCGTTGAATGTTCGCGAGCCGCGCCGTGGGTGGCGCGGTCCCTGGCTCGAAGAGCTGGTGGTAGAGGGGATCCAGCGAGAGGAACCCGATCCGCGCCCGAACCAGGTGCGGGAACCGGGAGAAGAGAGAAATGAATTCATCCGCGATAAAGCCTTTTGTGAGAAAGGTGATCGTAACTCCTTTCTTGAGAAGAAGTTCTGCAGCCTGATAGGTCGATGAAAGGAGTGCTGAGGACGGCTGGAACGGATCGGTGGCGGTGCAGAGGCTGACGGCACGCGGAGGCCTGCGCATCCGGGCCAGTTCCTCCTCCAGCCTGGCGGCCAAGTTGTCGTAAACGTGAAGCCAGCCGCGCGGGGGCGTCTCAGGGTACGCCCGCATGTAGCAGTAAGCGCACGCGTGGGCGCACCCCCGGCTGACGTTCAGCGCGAGGACCCCGTGCATGCACGGAACGGCAAAAGGGTGGAGGACTCGGCTTCGCCGGTCCGTGGGGACCGTGACGAACTCGAAGGCAGTCGCGCCCCACCTCTCCACGCAGGGATCGCTCATTGCTGGCGGGCCGTCCATTGTCAGCATTAATCTATTCATGTGTTGAGTTATAGCGCCCCAAAAAAACCCGGGGGCACGAGGACCCCCGGGTGGGGTTGATCCGCCAGTGTTAGCGGCGCCGCCCTGGCCCGCCTCCCCTCGGACCCCCAGCACCGCGCTGAGGCTGCGGCCGCGCCTCGTCGACGACAAGGTTCCGATCTCGAAAGAGCTGGCCGTTGAGCATCTCGACTGCTTTGGTGGCCTCCTCCTTCGTGGACATTTCCACGAACCCGAACCCCCTTGGCCTCCCGGTGAACTGGTCGGTAATAATCCGCACCGACTCGACCGTGCCGGCCTGCTGGAAGAGCTCTCTAAGGTCTTCCTCAGTGGCCTGGAACGAGAGGTTGCCGACAAACAACTTTGCGGGCATCACGGGCCTCCTGCCGCAAGCAGCCTCCCGATCGGCTCTCAGGCGGCGATGGGGGGACTTACCCCCCGATACACATACGCCCTCCAAGGTCGCGATCTTTGAGGGCACTCTCCAGAATGCCGCAAAGGTCCGAACCCTTCGCGTTGAAAAAAAACTACCCCAAGGGGGTCGGCCTTGTCAAGAACTTGGTAAAGGAGAAAGTTCCATCTTTCACGAAGTTTCATCGCATGACGGCACCGTGGTCTCACCGACCGCGCCCGACGGGAACGGTCTGGTTCCCCCCGCCGCTAGGGGGGCCCGAACTCGACGAGCCGCCCCATGCCCTGAGCCCGGGCCCGTTCCAGGATCCGGGCCCCTGCGGCCAGGTCCTCCATGGCCAGCCCGTGTGACTCCAAGATGGTGATGGCATCGGGAGCCGG
>JBHIAB010000097.1:0-12202 GCA_046758385.1 Methylomirabilia bacterium
GGAGGCCCGGGAGCCGCCGGCGCGGGTTCGGGCCGGGGCGGGACCGACCGAGGAGGGCTTTTATCGCGCCCATGCTCTTAGCGAGCCGATGACCTCGTGGGGTGTGCTGATTAGCGAGGGCGCAAACGCCATGTCCTCGGTCGGCGCCGACGGGTGGTTGATCGTCTTTCCCGGGGTCCTGTTCGTACTGACCCTTTACTGGCTCAACGCCGTGGGTGACGGGATCCGGGACGCGTTCGACGTGCAATAGCGGAGGCCCCGTGGATCCGACGCTTTCTGTCATCGAGGGCCTTGACCCGCCTTCGCCGCGCGGCTATGCTGCTCGCGAGTGGCCTGGGAGAGCGGGAGGGTTGAATGGAGCGAAGGCGGTCGAGAGCCTCAGGCAGGTCGCCGCGCTTCAGGGCTACGTCTGGTCTGAGGCCGAGCTGGAGGCGGTGCGGCCCACAGTCGAGCGCACTCAGGCTCTCTTAGAAAAGCTCGAATCGCTTCCTCTGCGCGACGTCGAGCCTGCGGTTCACTACCGGATCTCGCCGTAACCCGTTTGTGGAGTTGGGGAGCGCCAACTCGCCAATTTGGCGGCCAGGTCTGCGTAGGCGTAAAATAAGTGTGCGTTAAGGATTCTCTGGCTGTGCTTACTCGAACGAGATTGATGCCGACCCGGCCGACTGTGCGGCGGAGCAGCACGGGATGTGTTCGATAGTCGGGTTTGTCGACAAACGACCTCGAAACGTGACCGAGGCCCTCGCCATGCTTTCCCGCACGTCTCATCGGGGGCCCGATGGCGTGGGACTCTACTTGAACGGGGTCGTGCGGCGGGGTCGGCAGGTTTCGCAACTGGCCGAGCTTCCGAAGGCTGGGACAGTCTGCCTCGGCCACTCGCGGCTCGACATCGTTGGCGGAGCGGCGGGAGTTCAGCCGTTAACAGCCTGCGACGGCAGGCTGGCGCTGATCCACAACGGCGAGATCTACAACTACCTAGAGCTTCGGGGACTGCTGGCACGCCACGATATCAAAACCGACAGCGACAGTGAGGTCCTTCTCCATCTGATCGAGGAGTTCCACGAAGGCGATCTCGCCGAAGCGGTAAAGCGGGCGATGCCGTTGCTTGACGGAATGTACTCCCTCGCTGTCACGGACGGTGAGCGTGTGGTGATCGCGCGGGATCCCGTTGGGAAAAAGCCCGTCTACTATATCGAGGGGTTCCCGTTCTATTTCGCCTCGGAAACGAAGGCCCTTCACGGGTTCGGCCGGGAGATCCTGCGCCTCAAGCCCGGGGACATTCTCTCGGTGGACCGGACCAGGATCTCGGTCAAGGGGGGGTACCGCATCGAACGACCGGAGGTCCGGATCACCGAGATGGAGGAGGCCATACGGGCCTACGGGCGCGTCTTCGAGCGGGCCATCGGGAAACGAATCGCTGGGCTCGAGCGGGCCGCCGTTCTTCTCTCCGGCGGAGTTGACAGCACGCTAGTCGCCCGAGCTATCCAGAGCCGAGGCGTACCCATAACCGGGTACTGTGTGGGGATGGAGAAGGCCTCTGATGTCCAGAATGCCCTTCGGGCTGCCCGCGAGATGGTGATCGCCCTGCGGACTACGTTCCTCACCGAGGAGATAGTGGCCGCGGTGCTCCCCGCAGTCATCGAGGCGATCGAACTGAACGGCATGGTTCAGGTTGAGGCCGCGATCCCAATGTACCTTGCGGCCCAGATGGCCGCCGAGGACGGCCACAAGGTGCTGTTTACCGGGCAGGGTGCCGACGAGCTCTTCGGAGGGTACGCGTGGTACCCAACCGTGGTCGCGGAACGTGGCCACCTGATCCTGCACAACCGGATGTGGGATGACATCCAGAAGCTCTACCTGGACACGCTCGAGCGTGAGGACCGCATGACGATGGCTCACAGTCTGGAGCTGCGCGCCCCGTTCCTGGACCGAGACCTCATCCGGACGGTGATGCAGATCTCTCCGCAGCTGAAGGTGAAGGATGGTCGGGATGGCATGCGCAAGTGGGTCCACCGGGAGTTCGCTCTCCGGCAGGGAGTCCCGAGCTTCATCGCGAACGGGGAGAAGATCAGGGCTCAGGATGGAACTGCTATCCCCGCGATTCTCCAAGCGCTGGCCGAAAAGCACTTTCGAGGGCGAGCAGTCCCCGAGGTGAGCATCACTGATTACGGGAGCAACTATCGGTACCTCCGGGATGAGTACGGCACCCGCGCGATGGCCGCATTCCTGGCTGAGGTGACGCGACAGCACCAGATCCATATCCTCTCCATCGGCGTCGAGGAGTCTAGGACCTCGTGACCGAGTTCACCGTCGCCATCGTCGGCGCGGGTGGGATCTACCGGTTGGCCCACGGCCCGGCGTGGCGCCAGATTCCCCGGGTGCGGGTAGTCGCCGTCTGCGACCTCGTGGCAGAGCGCGCGGAGCAGGCTTGCCGGGAATCCAAAGCCGAGGTCTTCTTCCACCGGGTCGACGACCTGCTCGAGCACGACGGGATCGACGTGGTAGATATCTGCACCCCCAGTGACACCCACGCGGAGCTCTCCATCCGGGCTCTCCAGGCCGGAAAACATGTCATCTGTGAGAAGCCCATCGCTCTCACCGCGGAGGATGCTGCTCGGATGATTGACACCGCTAGTGAAGAGAAGCGGCATCTCTACGTCGGACATGCCCGCCGCTTCGATCGCCGGTGGACCCAGGTCAAAGCGGAGCTTGCGGCGGGCCGGATCGGGGAGCCGGTCGCAGTGCGGTGGAGCGAGCGCTGCTGGGGCGCCTTCCCGACGGGTAACTGGCACTGGGACCCCGGGAATGGCGGCGTCCTGATGGACCTGGGAGTGCATGTGGCAGACCTGTTCGCATGGTTCCTTGATGCCGAGCCGAGCGAGGTCTATGCCAAGGCTCTCAAGGTTCGGAAAGAGGCTCAGGCGAGCGGATGCTTCGATTTCGGGCTCATCCACGTCGCGTTCCCGGGAGGCAGACGCGGGATCATGGAGGTGAGCTGGGCCCACCCTCACGAGTACGCCCCATTTTATTCTACCCTCGAAGTTATCGGGACCCGCGGCAAGCTCACCTTGTCGGATCGAGAGGCCGGCCCCATGACCGTGATCAAGACAGAAATTGGGGTCCCCCGCTACTCCCCGTTACTTAGCACGTTCCCCGAGACCTTCGTGGACGAGTTCAACCATTTCCTCGATTGCATCGCAGGGACCGCGCTGCCCAGGAGCACTCCAGCTCAGGCCTCGCTGGCTGTGCAGGTCATCGCCGCAGCGCTCGAATCGATCTCCTGTGGACGGCCAGTCCGCCTCTCTGGAGCCGCCTAGGAATGGTGACGCTCGCGATTGTTGGGTACGACCACGCCCACCTGCCCAGGTACGCCCCGGCCATCGCGCAACATCCCCGGGCGCGCCTCGCCGCTGTCGTAGCCCCTGGAGCGAACCGCGCCCTGGCCAGGCAGGATGCCGGACGATTCGGGGCGCGGTACCTCGAGCGCCTGGATGCCCTGTGGCAGGGAGAGAAGATCGATGCCGTATATCTCGGGACGCCGCCCGACCAACATCTCGCCATTATCCGGGAGGTCGCGCCGCGAGGAATTCACATCCTGTGCGACAAGCCTCTGGCCACGACCCTCGAGGATGCGAATGCCGTTCTGGATCTTGTGAATGTACATCGGGTGAAGCTCATGGTCCCATTCAACCCTCGCTTTCAGCTGCCGGTCATGAAGTTGAAGGAAATGATCGAGGCCGGAGAGCTCGGAACCTTGCGGCACATTCACGCCACGAAGTACGGAAAGCTTCCGCGAGGAATCCCCGGCCTGGATACCACGTGGTTTTTCGACAAGGCCCGCGCAGGGTTTGGCGGCTTTGGCGACATCGGGATCCACGCTATCGATGCCCTCAGATGGCTGGCCGGCTCCGAGGCCCGGCAGGTGTTTGCCCGGATCGACCGACTGATCCACCACGACATTGCCGTCGACGACATCGGCACGGCCCTGATCGAGTTCGACAATGGCGTGCTCGCCTCCCTGCAGAGCGGCTGGGTCAACCCCCCGGGGAATCCAGCCTGGCTCAGCGTGAGCTTTGAAGCCTTGGGCACCGCCGGAGCCGTGCTGATCGAAAAACCGTACCACGACCTTGAGCTGGCTGATGAGTCGGGGACAGAGCGCCGTCCGTGGTGGCGGGCCGACGTCCCGCTGCTTGTGGACGACTTCATCACGGCCGTCGGGCAGGGGCGGGAGCCAGCAATTACCGGCGGCGACGCCCGTGCGGCGCTGGAGATTACCATCGCTGCGTACCGCTCCGCCGAAACCGGCCAGCCGGTTTCGCTCCCGCTCGCCGAGGCTGCGGCCCACCGCTGAGGGAGCTGATTATGAATCCTCTCGACTGGGGTGTCGTTGCCCTTTACCTGGTAGTCATCGTGGCCACAGCAGCCGTTTTGGGCCGCTCGCAGAGGACGATCAGTGACTACTACCTCGGTGGAAAAAGGGTGCGCTGGTGGCAGGCGGGCGTCTCCAGTATGGCCACGCAGCTCGGCGCGATCAGCTTCGTATCAGCCCCCGCCTTTGTGGCGCTGAAGGACGATGGGGGGCTGAAGTGGCTCGCGTACGAATTCGGCGTGCCGCTCGCACTCATTTTGGTCATGGCGATCATTGTTCCCACCTTCCACCGGTCCGGCGTGATCAGCATCTATGAGTATCTGGAGCGCCGTTTCGATCAGGGGACCCGAGCGCTGGTCAGCGTTCTGTTTCAGGTCGGACGTGGATTGGCGACCGCCGTCTCCGTGCTGGCTGGCGGGCTGATCCTCTCGACAGCGCTCGGCATCTCCACTTCGGCAGCGATCATCGCAATCGGCGTGGTGACCATTATCTATGATGTCTTGGGTGGCATCCGGATCGTCATCCTCAGTGACGTGATTCAAATGGTCATCATCGTCGTGGGGATTGTCGTGTGCGGAGGAGTCGCATTAAGCCTGGTGGGGTGGAACGCGGCCTGGGCCTCGATCGATCCGGGGCGTCTGCAGATTCTCGATTTTGGCCGTTTGGGGCTCGATGCGGGGGGAACGTATGCCTTTTGGCCTATGGCGCTCGGGGGATTCTTCCTCTACGCCTCATACTATGGGTGCGACCAGAGCCAAGTCCAGCGCCAACTCACCGTGGGGAGCATCGACAACGTCAGACGATCCATTCTCCTCAATGCGGTAGGGCGTTTTCCCATCGTGCTGCTCTATTCCGTGATGGGTATCTTTGTAGGCGCAGTCGTGGCGACATCCGGGTTCCTGGAGCGCACCGCCGATGCCATAGGCGCGAGTCCGGCCATGGTTACCGCCACCCTCGAGCGGGATCCGGACCGAATGCTTCCAATGTTTATTCTGTCCTATCTCCCGCACGGCTTAATCGGACTTATCTTTGTGGCGATCCTCTCCGCGTTGATGTCGAGCCTGGACTCCGCGCTGAATTCGATGAGCGCAGTAACGGTGAGGGATTTCTACCAGAGGTACTGGAAACGTGATGGCGACGAGAAGCACTACCTCGCTGCCTCTAAACTGTTCACGGTATTCTGGGGGGCATTCTGCGTTGGGTTCGCGTTGCTGTTCGCAGCGACCGCGGAGGCCACCCGCCAAACTACCATTGTTCTCATCAATGCCGTTGGGAGCATCCTGTATGGCCCGATTCTGGCCGCTTTCGTTTTGGGCATGCTCACGCGCTGGGCCGGCCCTCAAGCGACCAAAATCGGTGTGGTGGCGGGGGTTGGCCTGAACGTGGCGCTGTGGCAGCTCACGGATATTTCGTGGCTGTGGTGGAACCTCACGGGGTTCCTGGCGACGGTTGTCTGCGCGATAGTGCTGGCAGGGCTGGATGAGGGCGAGGGGCGAACGGTCAGCCTCGGCGCTCAGGAACCGTCGCGCATCAACTGGGGAGTCGTGTATGGGTTAGTAGCCGCGTACTTCCTCGTTATCGTGGGGTTCTCTCGGTTTCTTGAAACTGCCCTCTAGAGGCGAGCCGTCCGTTTACTGCCTCACGTCGCGGCCAGAAGACTGAGAATTGCCTTGTTCCATCCCAGGGGACCTACACCGGGTACCTGTGCGATTTTCGGGTCGCTGATGTGCGGGTCGTAGGTCCCGTCATGGCGCTGCACGAGCAACGGCAGATCCACGGCTTGCAGCATCGGGAGATCGTTGGTGCTGTCGCCAATGCCGACAGCTATGACGGGCGCCTCCCGCCTGAACTGCCCGAGGAGTGCATCGACAGCTTGTCCCTTGTCATGATCGCCGGATAGGTGATAGAAACGGCGGCCTCCGCTGATCCGGAGCCCTGCCCTGCGCACCCACGCCGCGACTGATGACCGGTCTTCCTCGCGGTAGAGGAGAAACGGTTCGTCATATTCTCGAGCCTTTGCACGATGGGCATTTTCCAGGGAGAGGCCCGTCAAGGCGACAACCTCCTCCGGCGAGAGGTCGTGAAAGCCGGTAAGCAGCGCCTCCGTCTCTCGCCGACACTGCTCAAGGGCCCGAACAATGGTTTCGTACGGCTGGCCGAACTCCAGCACCTCATACCCGCCACGGATCGCCCGGGGTGCGCGGGAAGGAAAGTATCCGTTGGGGATAAAGACAGCTCCGCCATTCTCGGCCACGAATGGATGTTTGTTCTGTAGCAGACCGCGGTAGTGCTCGATCTCCACTCGCGTCTTACTCGAGCAGGGCACCATCGGAATGCCCCTATCCCGGAGGAGAGTCAGCGCAGGATTGGCCGCATCGAACCTATAAGTCTCGTGCTGAAGCAACGTCCCGTCGAGGTCAGTGAAAACGACGTAACGCTCCATCCCGCGATGCTCACCCCTTACTGTCCTCGGTCGCCGCAGTCAGCAGCTTGTCGAAGACATCGGGAATGGCCGCAACCGCGCGGTTCCAGTCGGGGATGAGGACGGTTGCGAGGGGATCCTCCAGGTACTGCTGGCTGGCGACCCGCAGCGCGTGCGCGAAGGCTTCCACTGCACTCCCTTCGTCGTGCTGGTCAAACTGCAAGCTGTTGATGAGAGCGTCGTTCTGGTAGCGGCTCGTTAATTCCCGGGCACTCCGCAGATAGGCCACGGAGAGGCTGTTGAGGAGGTCCGGAGACATGACCACTCCATCCTCTGCGAGCGTTCTGAAGATCGATTTGGCGATATCGATCGCCATGCGCATCAGCCCGGACTTCGGATCATCCCGGGTCAACGTCTGGTGTTTATGGTCGTAAGTCTCTGCGAGATCCGCCTGGCAGACCCTGCTCACAGTGCAGTGCCGGTAAACCTCGGCCAGCACTCCCACTTCGAGCCCCCAGTCTCCGGGGGTCCGATTCACGCGGGCCAAGTCCGAAATCATCGAGAACTCCCCGGCCAGCGGGTAGCGAAAGCTGTCCAGATAGGTAAGAAACGAGTGGGGTCCCAGCATTTTCCAGAGCGCCCGGAGCAGCGGAGTCACGAACAGGCGGGTCACTCGCCCATGCATCCGTGTGGTCACGCGGGGGTAGTATCCCTTGCAGTATTCGAACGCCAGCCTTGGGTTCGCAACAGGATAGCAGAGACGAACCAGCAGCTCGCGGGTGTAGGTAAGGATGTCGCAGTCGTGGAGGGTGATCACCTCGCTCTTGTCGTGAGCGAGCACGTAGCCGAATGCGATCCATGCCGATCGTCCTTTCCCATCAGGGCCGGTCGTGATTCCGGCGTCCAGGAGCTCGCGTAGGAGGCCCTGCATTCGCGGACCGTCAATCCACAGCAGCTGGGTCTCCTGGGGGAGCTGCTGAAAGTAGTCGCGGGCGTGGGCGAACTCCGCTTCGCTCGCCCTGCCCAACGCGACCACGACCTCCCTGAGGTACCGCACTTTCTGCAACTCGGAGACGATCCTCGGCAAGGCCTCTCCGTGCAGCTCGGAATGCAGACAGGGGAGGACAAGGGCAATCGGCTTGGTTAACGGGGAGATTTCTAGCTCTCTCTCAAGTTCGTCTACGTTGGAGGATCCCAGGCGGTGCAAGGTTGTAATGACCGCGCCCTGATGAAAATCACTCATAGTCGGGTCCTTTCATCCGTGGTTTCTCGCCCACCGCGTTCTCGGGGTCGAAGGCTTCGCAACCCAGTCCCACAAGGGGAACTCCCCCCGGTCATTGCGAGTAGGATGCCATGAAGCTCGCCAGAACCCCAGCATCTGTGCCAGCACGGAAGGGATTCCCCTAGACGCGCCGTGACTACCCCGTTGAACCCGGAGCAAGTTGTGCCACGGCGTGATGCGGCTCTTTAGGAGGGGAAAAGCATTACCGTGCGATTGTGTCACGGCCGGTGGGGGAGAAGTGAGCGTAGCCGGTGGGGGAAGTAGAGTGAGCGCTTAATCACGCCTCTTCGAGAAGTTCTTGGAGGAGTACTTCCCTCCGGCTCCCGGGGTCCGTCGAATCGCTCCGCCGCCGATGTTGCCTCGCCCCCCGGCGGTAATGCCAGGTACCGCCACCCGCGGAACCATAGCGCCGGCACGGCCGCGATCGGCGTCCAGCGCCGGGGGTCGAAGATGAGCGCGTAGGGCGCCGCCGCGTCCTGCAGGGTCCAGAGCACGTCCCCCCACAGCGGGAAGTAGCCGCGCCACCACCCGCCGCACGCCACGTAGAGCCGGTTCGTCCACCCCGGGGTCAGGCGCCGCGGCACGCGGCGCGTGTTCCACATCGCCACCGGGTGCCGGCCCGTGCACCCGTCTGCCAGCTTGTCCGCCAGGCCCTCTCCGCTCATCACCACGCCGAGGTCCATCGCGCGTTTCCCCACAATCTTCCAAGTGTTGCACTGCGCCCGACGACGCGCAACCCCGGGTTACCGAACCCTTCGTCACGGAGGCCCCACGCCCATGACGCGCGTGCTCGACCTCCCCTTCGATCACCTCGGCACAACCCTGGCGCCGCTGCGGGCGCCGCGCACCGACCCCGCGAGCCCCCCTGCCCCACTGCCCTTGCGCGTCGCCGCGGCCGGCAACGGCACCTACCAGGTGCTCGACGGGTTCAAGCGCTTGGCGCGCTGGACCCACGACGGCCACACCCACGTGCCGGTGGTCGTCGAGGAGGCCCCCGGCGTCGTCCGCAAGGCCCGCCTGCTCGAGGCCAACGCGCCGCGCCGCACCGTGAGCCCGATGGACGAGGCCCGCGTGGTCCGCTCGCTGGCCGACGACGACTACCTGACGCCCGCCCAGATCGTCAAGCTGCTTGGCCGTGGCCGCGGCTAGGTGGACCGCCGCCTGACCCTCGGCCGCCGGCTCGCCCCCGACGTGGCCCCCCACGTCGACGACGGGGGCCTCTCCGCCACCACAGCCTCCACCCTGGCGACGCTCCCCCGCGGCGACCAGAAGCGCTTGGCCGACGCCATCACGCGCCACGGCCTGCGCACGCGGGAGAGCGACGCCTTCCTCGCCGCCTGGCGCGCCGCCGCCGACCCGCCCACCCGCGAAGCACTCCTGCGGGACCCGCGCAGCGCTCTGCCCGACCCCCGCGCGGTGCCCGTCTCCCCCCGGGCCCCACGGCGCGGGAGCTCCAGGCCCGCTTCGACCAGACCGAGCGCGCGCCCTCGATGACCTCGTGCACCTCGACCTCAGCGGCTTCGCCGACCCCGAGCACCGCGTCCTGGAGGCCTGCCAGCGCCGCCTGACCGCCCAGGTCGTCCGGCTCGCCCACACCCTGCAGAAGGAGACCCCTCATGCTGACCCGCGAGGAACAGGACGAACTGCACCGGCTCCTCCAGGAGCACATCCCGATCCGGGCCATCGCCCGGCGGCTGGGTCGGGACATCAAGACCATCCGCCGGGCGCCGGGCCGGAACTCCCCGCCGCCACCCCCCTCGAAGCTCGCCCCGTACCACCCGCTGGTCCGCGAGTGGTTCGCCCAGGTGTTGCCGAACATGAAAAAGCGCGGGAAGTTGGACCGTCGACGGCTCAGGGGGACGGCGTGCGGCGTCGAGGTTTCCGGGCGGCCTCGGCCACGCGGCGCCTGTAGCTGTCGCCTTCAATCAGGATGATCTCGTCGTGGTGGATTACGCGATCGATCAGCACGGTCGCGGTGGTAAGAATTACCCGCGGCATCTTAGGTTCCCGGTGGCTGACGGCCGCATATTGACGCCACAAAGCAGATAACAGGAACATAACAACAAATCCTGCTAATGTGGCCCACACCAAGACGCCAACACTGACGGCTACCCTCCATGGGCAAACTCGGGATAGAGCGTCATCCCCCCATCCACGAAGACGGTCTGGCCGTGCACGTAGTCGGAGTCGTCGGAGGCGAGCCACGTCGCTACCTTGCCGATGTCCTCGGGGACCCCAATACGCCCGTAGGGGATGAGCTTCAGCAGGGCGTTCAGTGCTTCTGGCGTCTCCCAGGCGGCTCGGTTGATGGGCGTCTGAATGGCGCCGGGCGCGATCGAGTTGACCCGGATGCGGTGAGGCGCCAGCTCCTGCGCCAAAGTCTGCATGAAGAGCAGCACGCCGCCCTTGGAGGCGGCGTAGTTGATGTGGCCCGCCCACGGGATCTTCTCATGCACGGAGGAGATGCAAATGATCTTCCCTGCCGCCCGAGAGACCTCAGGCCGGACACCGCGGCGGATCATCTCGCGAGCCGCCTCACGAGCGCAGAGGAACATCCCGGTCAGGTTAACGCCGAGCACGGAATTCCACTGCTCCAGGGTCATCTCAATGAAGGGCGCATCACTCTGGAGCCCGGCGTTGCTCACGAGGATGTCGATGGTGCCCCAGGTCTGGAACATCTGCCCGAACATCGCCTGCACCTCGTCCTCTCTGCAGACGTCCCCCCGGATGGCGATCGCCTCGGTGCCGCTCGCCTTAATCTTGTCCACGACCAGGCGTGCACCCTGGGAGTTCGAACGAAAGTTGACCACCACGGCAGCGCCTGCTGCACCCAGCGCGCGGGCCACCGCCGCCCCGATGCCCGAGCCGGCGCCCGTGACCAGCGCCTTCTGTCCCTTCAACGGTTGGTTAGCCATAAGACCACCTCCGCCGGTTCGTCCTCGCGCCTGGCAAGCGCGATGTCATTTGGTGGGCCAAGCATACCGCCACCGGGCGGCCGAGGGACTGGCCAACACCACCACACCTCAGGGGGCTCGTTCGTTCTCAACCTCATAATTTGGACCAGAGGCAGGAGGTATATGACAATAGTAGAGCATGAGGCCGAGAGAACGGAGGAGGTATCCATGATCGTCGACAGTAGACGGCAGAGGTTGATCATTATCCTTCTCGCCGGTGTGTTTACCCTTCCCCTGCTCTTCTTCTCCGGATGCGCCCGCTATCAAGAGCAGGCAATGGTTGTCACCGCTTATTCCTCGGATCCGATCAGCACCAATTGGAGGAGGGGAAAGATCCTCTTCTGGAGGAAGTATGTCGCCAGTGGTCCCAATAAGGGAAGGCGGAAAAAGGTGGGTATTACCTCGAGCGGTAGCAAGGCGAAAAAGGGCACGATTGCCGCTGATACCCGTTACTACCCTTATGGGACGGTGATGAAGGTTCCTGGATACGGCAAAGGGGTGGTGAAGGATACCGGCTCTGCCATCAAGGGCCCGAATCGGATCGATGTCTATTTTCCAACCCGCAAGCAGGCATTGAGATGGGGACGGCAAACTTTGCGGGTGAAGATCAAGCGCTAGCCTCCCTGTCAGCGCATGACACTTCACGCAGCGACGAAGAGAAGTCTCTGGCTCGAGGAGGCGCTCGCCGTCGAGCATGACGAGCCGCGGGTGCTCGAAGGCGACCACCGGGCCGACGTGTGCATCGTTGGGGGTGGCTACACCGGTCTCTGGACGGCGATCCATCTCAAGGAACTGAAACCAGAGCTGGACATCATACTCATCGAAGCAGACCTCTGCGGCGGAGGGGCAAGCGGCCGGAACGGCGGGTTCGTACTCAGCTGGTGGGCGAAGTTCTCGACCCTGCTCAAGCTCTGCAGCACGAAGGAGGCGTTGAGGCTGGCGCGAGCCTCTGAGAACGCGGTCGCCGAGATTGGCTCCTTCTGTCGCAGGCACGCGATCAATGCTCACTATCGGCCCGATGGATGGCTGTGGGTGGCGACCAACCAGGCTCAGATCGGAGCCTGGACTACGACCCTCAAGGATCTGAAGCGCCATGGCGTCCAGCCCTTCCTGGAACTCGAGCCCAAGGAGGTAGCGCGGCGGGCCGGGTCGCCAGCGCACCTCGCCGGGGTGCT
>JBHIAB010000098.1:0-12127 GCA_046758385.1 Methylomirabilia bacterium
GCAGGGACTCTCACCCTGCAAGAAGCGCCAAGCTTCACTTGGCGCACTAACGCCGCCCTTCAGCGGCGCGCCGCAAGCGGCGCGTCCGCTGCAAGGGGTTGTTGGCCGTCATTTTGCTACCAGAACCCAAGCTTCCGTAGCTCGCCAATCAGAGCCTCCTGTTCTGCCTTCACAATCGGCTGCCACTTCTGCATTTCCTCGCCACGAGCCGCTACTTCTTTCGCAAGATCGAGCGCCGATTTCGTGCGGTCGAGCTTTGTGACGTCCAACCCCTTGTGCGTCGGCCCAACCCCAGCCTGCCAATCAGCGAGAGAAACGTACGCGAACTTCAGATGCTCCCGTAGCTGAGGGTCATTTGTCACCTTCAGCATGATGAGTGTGGCGAGCTTTATCTGATCCTTCGCGTAGGGGAGCTCGTCTACGTCAGCAACACTGCCCCGAACCGGGACACGCGTCGCCAAAACCTCCCCGAAGTCAGCGACCACGATGTGAGGCTCCGTACTGCTCGACGGAGCCGGTTTCTGCTTATCCCCGAAGAGTCGGGAGAAGATGCCCATTCAGTCGCTCCAATCGGGGTGAGGCGTGGGAAACGCCATCTGGAACCGTGCGCGGGATCCGATGGATGACGGCCAACGCTCCCGGCATTTGAGTGGCCGCCGCGGCGCCCGGCGCCTCACCGGTTGAACATCCGGTCGGCCGGGCTCCGCCTGATTGGCCGCGAAGTCCACGTCCTGGACGCGCAGGCGGCAGCACTCGAGCAGGCCCAGCCCCGCCCCCTAGAGCAGGTACGCCATCAGCCGTGACACGCCCTCGAGCGGCTGCAACACGGCCCGGACCTCCTCGCGGGTGAGGACCACCGGCAGCCGTTGCGGGCGTTTCGCACGCACGGCACCGTCCAGCCAGGGGAGGTCCAGCTCCAGCACCTCGCGGTGGAGGAACAGGAGCGCGCTGAGTGCCTGGTTCCGGGTGGAGGCGGCCAACCTTCCCATCGACCGCCAGCGAGCTCAAGAAGCGATTGGTCCCGGCCGCCCCCATCTCGGCGGGGTGGCGCTTGTCGTGGAAGAGGATATAGCGCCGGATCCACGCGACGTAGGCCTCCTCCGTGCGGCGGCTGTAATGGCGCCTGCCGAGGGCCGCGCGGACGCGATCGAAGAGGCGCGGCTTGGGTGGCCCTGGCGGGCTGGACTCGCGGACCGTGAACAGGGAGCCGGGCCAACTGTCCTGGGACAGCACCGCATACGAGACGGACGGGCTCGCCTGAACGCCGACCGTGCTCTCCACCTCGCTCCTCTGGAAGGGCAGCCTAAGGTCTCGCCTCTGCCGGGATAGACTTGAGGCTTATCGTCCGCTGAACTTCGGCGGACGCCTTTCCTGGAACGCCCTGACGCCCTCCCGGTGGTCCTCGGTCTCCCGCACCACGGCCATGTGCGAGGAAACCAGGTCCAGGTGCGTGATCAGGTCGAGCGCGAGGCTCTGGTATGCCAGCCGCTTGATGAGGCGGATGGCGATCTGCGGGCCCTCGGCAATCTTGTGCGCGAGGGCGTAGGTCTCTTCCCCGAGTTGAGGGGCAGGGACAACGCGATTCACGATCCCGAGCCGCTCGGCTTCTCGGGCCTCCACGAAGTCACCCGTCCACAGTAGCTCCAGCGCCTTGGACAACCCAACGAGCCGAGGCAGAAAGAATGCGTCGCCGTCTCCCGGAACCAGCCCGACCCTCACGTAGCCGGTCGAGAACTTAGCTTCCTCTGACACGATCCGGATGTCACACTGGAGCGCCATCCCCATGCCCGCACCAACAGCCGGGCCATTGACCATGGCGATCGTGGGCTTGTCCATCCTGTTCAGTGCCTTGGGAATCCGGTGAACGCGCTCCCAGAGGGCATGCTTGTGCTCCAGCGGTGTGGGCTCGCCCTGGCCCATCCGCCCGACGTCGCCGCCCGCGCAGAACGCCCGGCCCGCACCCGTCACCACCACGACGTTCACCTGCTCGTCCCGCTGGGCCTCGTCCAAGGCCCAGGCCCACCGGTCGATCATGCTAGCCGTGAAGGCGTTCAGCTTCTCAGGTCGGTTGAGCGTGATGGTGGCGATCCGATCCTTCACCGCGTAAAGCAGCTCGTCAGCCATCTTTCCTCACCTAGTCTTTCGGAAGCCCGAGGACCCGCTCCCCGAGGATGTTCCTGAGGATCTCCGAGGTCCCGGCCCGGATCCCGCTGGCTTGAGCCAGGAGGCAGTAGAGCGCCCACTGGCCCTCATCAGGGGCCAAGTCGACCCCGGAAGTGATTTGGGAATGCGGCCCGAGCAGCTCGGTGGCCACCTCAGCCAACTCCTGGTCCACCTGGCTCCAGAAGAGCTTGGAGGTCGAGCCCTCAGGTCCCGGGCGCCCGCCTCTGAGGATCTTGGTGAGGCTCCGGTAGCCAGTGAGCTGAAGGCACTTCTCGCCGATAACGAGCGCCGCGAGCTTCTGACGCATCAGAGGATCGTCGAGGCCCCGGCCGCCGTCTCCCTTCATTCGTTTCGCAAGCTCGATCAAGCGGTCCAGAGCGTTACGGAGCGAGATGTGTCGGATGAAGGTCAGGAGATCGCGCTCATAGGCAAGCGTGGTGATCGCAACCTCCCAGCCCCTGTTCACCGTGCCCACCGCGTTCTCGATCGGCACCCGGACGTTGTCGAGGAAGACCTCGTTGAACTCCGCTTCCCCCGTCATCTGGCGCAAGGGCCGCACCGTGATGCCCGGGGACTTCATATCGACCAGGAGGAAGGTGATCCCCTTGTGCTTGGGCGCCTCGGGATCGGTGCGAACAAGAAAGAACCCCCAGTCGGCCACGTGGGCGAGGGAAGTCCAGACCTTCTGGCCCGTGACCAGGAAGTGGTCCCCATCCCTGACAGCGCGAGTCTTAAGGTTGGCGAGGTCGCTCCCGGCGTTGGGTTCGGAGAAGCCCTGGCACCAGATCTCCTCCGCGCTGAGGATCCCGGGAAGGAAGCGCTTCTGCTGAGCCTCGGTGCCATGAGCCATCAAGGTAGGGCCGAGCATGCTGAGGCCCCCACGGTTCACAGGCGGGGGAGCTTGAGCCCGTGACATCTCCTCGTAGAGGACGATCTGCTCGACCAGGCTGGCACCCCGCCCCCCGAACTGGGGCAGCCAGTCCATTCCCACATAGCCAGCCTCGTGCATCCGCTTCTGCCAGGCTCGGAGCCGATCCACCTGGGCGCGATCGGACCGGGAAGCGACGAAGGCCCGCCCCCGGAGGCCATCCGGCAGGTTGGCACGAAGCCACTGCCGCACCTCCTGGCGAAAGGCCTGCTCGCGGGGAGTGAAGTCAAAGTCCATGGACGATCAGACCGCGCTGTGCGGACCCCCGGCCCGGTTGGGCTGATGCCAGATGGTAGCCAATTTCATCGCCCCGTGTCCACCTGGCGGAGCTAGAGCCTCTCTCGAAGAGCGGCTCGCGCCCCTCGGCATAGGCGGCAATGCCAGCCCAGAGCGCCTCCCCCTGGGCCCGACCACAAAGCACTTAAACGGCATCCTGCGCCTCCTTCTTCCGTTGGCGCTTCACCTCGGCTTTTCTGACCTCTTCCTTGAGCTGGTAGCCGGCACCGACCCGATCCCAGATAGTAGCCGTGACTGCGGTCTGGCGGAGGAGGTATTTCTGGACCTTGTTGCTCGGCGTCTTCGGCAGCGCGCTGAGGATCTCGACATAGCGCGGCACCGCGAAGTACGGGAGCTTCTCCTCGCACCAGGCGACAAACTCCTCGGGGACCAGTTCCGCGCCCTCGGAGAGGACAAGACAGGCCTTGATCTCATCCTCTCCGCCGGCGAACTCCGAGGGCACGGCCACCACAGCGCACTCGAGCACTGCCGGGTGCTCGCCGATCACCGCCTCGACGTCGAACGAGGAGATGTTGACGGCCCGACGTCGGATGACATCGCGCATCCGGTCGACGAAGTAGTAATATCCTTCCGCGTCGCGTTTGAGGCCATCGCCGGTGTGGTACCAGACGTTCCGGAGCGCCTCCAGGCTCTTCTCCGGCATGTCCCAATAACCCTGATTGAAGGCCCAGGGCTCCTTGGGACGGACTAACAGCTCGCCCACCTCGCCCGGCGGCAGCTCCTCGTCAGTTTCTGGGTCGGCGATCCTCAGGTCGAACCAATCGCTCACCACCTTGCCACACGAGCCCGGAGCAAATTCATCGTACGGCATCATGGTGACGATGCTGATCTCGGTCATCCCGTAGTACTCCAGAATGCGCTCCAGGCCAAACCGCTTCTTGAACTCCTCGGCAATGGCCGCCGGCGCCGGCTGACCGAGAACGAGCCTCAGGTGATGGTTGGTGTCATCGCGCCGGGGCGCCTGACGGAAGATGAAGTCCATCATGACACCCAGGAGGTTTGTGACGGTGGCGCCCACCCGCCGCACCTGGCTCACCCACTCGCTGGCGCTGAACCAAGGCCAGATCACGGCCCTGGCACCGACCAGCATGGGAGGGTAGACCTGCATCAGGGGAGCATTGCCGTGGTAGAGGGGTGTGGTGACGAAGTAGACGTCCTCCTGGGTGAGCCGGGTCAGGTTTAGCACGGACTCAGCGAAGAGGTGGCACTGGGCGTTGGGCATCATGACGCCTTTTGAGGGGCCCGTGGTCCCGGAGGTGTACATGATGGCGCAGAGGTCACGGTGGGCGAGCACGACGCCGGGCGGGTCCTCGCGCTGCCGGGGCAGCTCCTCAAACGCCAAGAGCCGGAATCGCCGGAACGTCGGGACATCCGCGGGGGCCCTGCTCTCCCCTGAGTACACAACCAGAGTCTCCAGGTGAGGAAGCTTCTCCTCGCTGGCCTGGAGCCGATCGAGGAACTCCCGGGCCACGACCATGATCCGACCGCCGGAGTTGTTCACGAGGTGCTCGAGGAAGTAGCCTTTGTAAGCGGTGTTGACGGAGACTTCGATTGCCCCGATCCGGTTGGCCGCCCACCAGGCCAGCATGAACTCGAGGCAGTTCGGGAGCATGATCAGGACCCGGTCGCCCCGGCTGACGCCGACAGATAGGAGGCCGTGGGCGAGCCGGTTGACGCGCCTGTCCACCTCGCCGTAGTTGAGCGGAGGATTGTCCATGAACTGAAGGAACAGGCGGTCTGGCCCGGTCCGGGCCCGGTGCTCAAGAACTCGAGAGAAGATCCACTCAGAGCGCTCGGGGAACGCGAGGCGAAACGGCGGGTAGGACGGTTCGGAGGACACGGGGCTCGTCTCAGCGGGGTAGCTTCGCGAGAACGGCCTCTGCCTCAGAAGCCAGGGCCTCGATCACGGCGCGGACCGGCATGACCTCCCGGATGAGCGCCGCGCTCTGACCGCAGGCGGCGTTGCCGTTCTCGATGTCGCCCGCCTCGCGGGCACGAAGGGCGGCGGGTCGGCCGACCCGCTCAGCCTGGATCGGAAACGGCTGGATCTCGGGCTCCCGTTTCTCCCACTCGCGCGTGAAGTTGTTGCGGATGAGCCGGCACGGCTTACCGGTGGCCGCACGGGTGACCACGGTGCCCTCCTCATCCATAGCCGTGATCTTTCGCTTGTAGTTGTCGTGGGAGTAGGCCTCGGGCGTGGCGACGAACCGGGTGCCAATCCAGATCCCCACCGCGCCGAGGGCGAGCGCCGCCACAAGCCCGCGGCCGTCGGCGATCCCGCCTGCCGCCACGACCGGAGCCGGCTTGACCGCGTCGATGACTGCGGGGATCAGCACCAGGCCGGCGATGCGGCCGGTGTGGCCACCGGCCTCGTGGCCCTGGGCGATGACGACGTCGACCCCATTGGCCGCGTGATCCCGCGCCTGCTTCACGTTGCCGGCGAGGGCCATGACCTTCATCCCCAAACGGTGGGCCTCCGCGGTCACAGGCCCCGGGCTCCCCAGCCCAGCGATAAGAACGGGAACGCGCTCCTCCAGCGTGGCCTCCACCCACCCCTTCACCGCGTCGGTAAAGCGCTCGGCTTCGGCGCCGGAGGCACGCACGGCGGCGAAGAGGATGTCGACACCGAACGGCTTATCGGTACTCTCGCGCACCCTCTGGATCTCCGTGCGAAGCTCTGCGGGCGTGTTGTGGGCCGCGGCCAGCACGCCGAGGCCGCCGGCTTCGGAGACCGACGCAGCTAGGGCCGAGCGCGCCACGAACCCCATCCCCGCCTGGCAGATCGGGTAGCGGATCCCGAGGAGGTCACAGAGCGGCGTGTGAAGCACGGTCTTCTCCATGGTCGGCATTGGCTTTCTCCCTCAGCGGATCCTCCGGGTCCCCCGGACGCCCGGGACCTCGGGGTCCACATTCAAATTGCCCTCCCTCAACACGAGACCCCCCGCTCGCCCTCCCGCGTACCACGCCGAACAGAGGCGCGTCAAGAGATGAGCGGCCGAACCTTGAATACCAGGGATCCCCTTCCCGTCAGACTCTACCCCGTGCCGGCTCCCCTGGTCGTAGTCCAGCCCTCGGCGCCACCCCCGCTGCCTGCCGCTAAGGGTCGGGCTTCCGGCCGGGGGAAGGGCCCCGGTGATCTCTCTCTGCCGCTCAAGGCCCTTTGAGCGCTTGCCTCAGTGAGCCCCCGGCGGCAGCCAGCCTCCGCCGGGCTCCTCGGGCGCCGAGCTTCTTCTTGGCCATAAGGATTGCGACCTTGGCCTCGCCCCCCGCCGCCTGGAGCAGGCGGCGAGCTCTTGGCTCGCTGGCCCCACCTAGCTCCTGTATCAGCCTCACCGCTCGCGCTCGAAGCTTTCTCGAGGTGGGGCGGAGGTCCACCATGCGATTCCGATAGACCTTGCCGAGCTGCGCCATGCTGGCCGTGGTCAGCATGTTGAGGATCATCTTGGTTGCGCTCCCCGCCTTGAGGCGCGTGGAGCCGGTCAAGAGCTCCGGACCCACCCAAGGCCCAATCAGGAGATCCACCCGGCCGCCCAATCGGCTCCGCGAATTCATGGCCAAGAGGATGGTCCGGGCCTTTCGCCGCCGAGCCTCGGCCAGCGCCGCCCGCACAAAGGGAGTGACCCCGCTCGCAGCAACCCCCACCAGCACGTCGCCGGGCCGAGCCATTGTCCGGACGGCCTCTCTAGCCTCGCGCTCACGATCCTCAGCCCCCTCACGGGAGTGGAAGACTGCCCCCCGCCCGCCCGCCATGATTGCCCGGATGAGGGAACGGGGTGTGCCGAAGGTCGGGGGACACTCCGCAGCCTCCAGGACTCCAAGCCGACCGCTCGTCCCGGCGCCAACGAAGAAGAGGCGACCGCCGTCCTTGAGGGCGGCAGTGATCAGCTCTACGCCCCGCGCGATCCGCGACCGGACCCGATAGATCCCCGAGAGCACTCGCCTGTCTTCGCGGTTCATGAGGCCCACGATCTCTTGCGCGGAGAGCCGGTCCAGGCTCCGGCTCCTCGGGTTCTCCTGCTCGGTGGGAAGACGATGGTAGGCGATGCGGCCCATACGGTTGAGCCCTATTATAGGGGGATGCGAGTGTTGACTGGTCTCGAAGTTCTCCTCCGCGAGCGGCTGAACGATCTCCGGGGCAAGAGGATCGGGCTTCTCGTCCACCAGGCCTCGGTGGATCGCGGGCTCCGCCACGCCGTGGATCTACTGGGCTCCTTACGCGGAGTGGAGCTGACCACTCTCTTTGCGCCCGAACACGGCCTCCGGGGCGAAGCCCAGGATCACGCCCTGATACGAAGTGGCATGGATCCCCGCACAGGTTTCCCCGTCGTCAGTCTCTACGGGCGGCAGCGCGCCCCTAGCCGCGACTCGCTCTCCCGGCTCAATCTCCTGGTGGTGGACCTCCAGGATGTGGGGTCCCGATACTACACGTTCATCTGGTCGACGGTGCTGGCCATGCAGGCCTGCGCCCGGAACGGGGTGGATGTCCTGGTTCTCGATAGGCCGAACCCGCTGGGAGGGGTCCGGCTGGAGGGAAATTGCCTGGACCCCCGCTTCTCGTCTTTCGTGGGACTCTACCCGATCCCGGTGCGCCACGGGCTGACCATCGGCGAGCTGGCGCGCTTCCTCAACGGACGGCAGCAGCTCGGCTGCCGCCTCACCGTCGTGCCCATGAGAGGGTGGCGGCGGGCGATGAGATGGGAAGACACCGACTTGCCTTGGATCGCCCCTTCCCCTAACATGCCGACTCCCGCTACCGCCCGCGTCTACCCGGGAGCCTGCCTTGTGGAAGGAACCAATCTCTCCGAAGGCCGAGGGACGACGCGCCCCTTCGAGTACGTGGGCGCCCCCTTCATGGATGCCCACGGCTGGGCCCAAGCGCTCAACACGCTAAATCTCCCCGGCATTCGCTTCCGCCCGTCCTACTTCCGTCCTGCTTTCCACAAATACCGGGGGCGGGGCTGTGGTGGTGTGCAGTGGCACGTTCTGGATCAAGCTCGGTTCAAACCGTACCTGACCGGACTCGCACTGCTCGCAACGGCGAGACGGATGGCGCCGGAGCACTTCGACTGGCGAAAACCGCCCTACGAGTTCGAGCGGAAGAAGCTCCCTATCGACCTCCTCTGCGGCACCGACCGGATCCGGAAGGCCATCGAGGCCGGCCGGCCCCTTCCCGAGATCGAGGCCTCCTGGCAGCGCGAGCTGGCGGGCTTCAAGCGATCCCGGCAGCGATTTCTTCTCTACTCGTAAATGACGCTCGAAGCGTTGGTAGGAGAGCGGCTCATGTTCGGGCTCCCGGGGCCGAGGCTTCGGGACGAGGACGTGCGCCTCTTTCGGGAAACCCACGCGGGGGGTCTGATCCTCTACCGCAGGAACTTCGAATCCGCCACGCAGCTGGTCAGCCTGATCGGCGAGCTGGAACAAGCCCTCGGTCGGCGATTGCTCATCGCCACAGATCACGAGGGGGGACGCGTCATCATGCTCGGCGAGAGCGTGACCGTTTTTCCCGATAACCTGAGCGTGGGCGCGTCGGGAGAAGCCCTCCTCGCCCAACTCCAGGGGCGAATCGAAGCCACAGAGCTCCGGCGGTTCGGCGTGGACTTGAACCTGGCTCCCGTGCTCGATGTCCTGACGGAAGCCCCGAGCCCTGTCATCGGAACCCGTGCCTACGGCAAGGACCCCGGGGTGGTCGCGCGGTGCGGAACGGCCCGAATCCGAGGCATGCAAACCGGCGGGCTCTCCGCCTGCGCCAAGCACTTTCCCGGCATCGGTCACTCACCTCTAGACCCCCACTTGAGGCTCCCCACGATCCCCTCAACCTGGGAGGAGATGCGGAAAGTCCACCTCCTCCCATTTGTGGACGCCGTGGAGGCCGGGGTTCACGCCATCATGACGTCCCACCCCGTCTACCCGGGCCTGGACCCAACGCCCCACACACCAGCGACCTTCTCGTTGCGGATCGTCCAGGACTGCCTGCGGAGCGAGCTCGGCTTCCGAGGGGTGATCGTGAGCGACGACTTGGAGATGGGAGCCATCCGTGAGCTCTCTGGCCCGGGCGAGGCTGCGGTGCGGGCCGCCAGAGCGGGCCACGACCTCCTGCTGGTGTGCCAAACCGAGTCTGGCCAGCGGCAGGCCTGGCGCGAGCTCCTCGACGCCTACCGCGCCAAGGAGCTCCCTCTGAGCGAGCTCCAGGCCTGCAACGAGCGGATTCAGCGCCTCAAGGCCACGCGGTCCGTCCGGTTCGAGGGAGGACCGCCCCAGGCAGAGCCCAACGGCCGGCAGCTGGCCAAGGACATGGCCGCCTGGGCGGTGACGCGCCTGACCCCGGAGCCTTCCGGCTTCAGAAAACGACTCAACGGGCGCGTGGCCGTGGTGTTCCCGAGGCTATCCGAGCTTCACGAGTGGATCACGATCGAGCGGGACCTTCTGGACGAGGCACGATACCTTTCGGCCGGCTTCGCCCACTACGGAGTGAATCCCGAGATCCAGGTGGTGGGGCTCGAGCCCGGAGAGGCTCAGGTCACTCGGGCCAGCGAGTTGGCGGCACAGGCTGACGCCACCATCCTGTTCCTCTTCGATGCCCACCGCTTCCCGTCAAACAAGGCGCTGCTGGACCGTCTCCAGACGACGGCAAGGGCCCTCGCCGTGGTGCTCCTCCGGGACCCTTACGATGCGAAGTTCCTCTCACCCAGCGTGCTCGGCCTCACCGCCTTCGGCTTCCGCTGCTGCCAGCTCGAAGCCGTCCTCGCCCGCCTGCTGTCCTAACACGCCCTCCCTCAGGTGGGCCTCGATCCTCTGGTCTCGTCTTGTGTTTTCCGTACTCATGTAGCATACTTGCTACTAGCAGAGATGCTACAAAAGCGGTCCTCGCGAGACAGGGCCAACGTGACGCGAAGTCCGTTCTCCATCGGGCTGCCCGTAACGGGAGCAGACCTCGCCGACCGGGACACGGAACTGGAAACCATCCTCAAGGAGGCGCTGGCTGGGTCCCGCCTCTTCTTGATCTCGCCCCGCCGCTACGGAAAGACCTCCCTGCTGCTCGAGGCGCGAACGCGGCTTCTGGCGCGAAGGATCCCGGTCGCCTACGTCGACCTCTACCAGGCCACCTCGCTCGCCCATTTCCTCGATCTCTTCGCCCGTGCGGTGCTGGAAGCCACCGAGGGCACGGTGCAGCGGGCGATGCGGATCGCCGGGGAACTCCTCAGAGCGACCCGACCCACCATGACCGTGAACGCCCAGGGCCAGGTCGAGTGGACCATGGGGTTCTCCCAACAGCAAGCAGACCTCCTGAGGCAACGAGACCAAGTCCTGGCACTCCCTGAGAGCTTGGCGGAACGAAAGAAGAGCCGCCTGGCGGTCTTCATCGATGAGTTCCAGGAGATCAGGGCGCTCGACGGACCGGCACTGGAAAAGGCGCTGCGGGCAGCGTTACAGCAACAGCCTCGGGTGAGCTATGTGTTCGCCGGCTCCAAAGAATCGCTGATGTGGGAGATGGTGCGAGCACGGCGATCTCCCTTTTTTCGGAGCGGCCCTACTCTGTCCTTGGGGCCGATTCCTCCCGGGGACTTTAAGAGACACCTCTCCGCGAAGTTCAGGAGCACCGGCATGGGCATCGTCCCCGATCGTCTCGACGAGATCCTGGCGTTGAGCGACGATGTCCCTTTCAACGTCCAGTATCTCTGCCATGCCCTTTGGATCGTAAAAGACGAAAAAGGCCAGGTGTCCTCCGCGGATGTCGGGCGGGCCATGGAATACGTCCTGGCGGCGGAAGGAGAGTGTTACGGGACCCTCTGGGATCAACTCTCACTTCATCAGCGGCGAACGATACGAGGAGTGGCAAGAAGCGGTGGCGCCTCCCCCTTCGCGGCGGCGTTTCTTCGCGAACACGATCTCGGGCCCTCCGCCTCCGTCGCCCGCTCCCTGGCCCAGCTTATCAAGCGCGAGGTGCTAAAGAGGGCGGAAGCGGGCTACCGCTTTGCAGATCCCTTTTTCAAGGCTTGGGTGCTCTCACGGATGCCCTAACGGAGTGCTTCCTGTGGAAACGCCGGCGCACATCATCGAAGAGATGAGCCTTCCCCACGCGCCCAACTCGATGAGCTGGGGCTCCGACCGGATCCTTCAGGCTATGGCCTGCCCCAGTACACGCGGTCCGCCGGGAAGATGGTCTGGCACTGCGTCACCTCGATGGGCCCCTCTAGAGTATCCTCCGCCGCCCGCCAGGTCGCGTAGTGGGGCGTCGCACGATGAGCCTTCAGAGCCACCTGGTCCTTGTAGACCTCGTAGAAATAGTAGACGTTCTCGTCCTGCGCGTCCTGAAGCACGTTGAAGCGCAGACACCCAGGCTCGTCCCGCTCCGCGCCCAGCGCGTCCACCTCGATCGCCTGCAGGAAGCGCTGCCGCTCCTCCGGCTTGATGCGCGCTTTCACCCAGACCGCTAGCATCGTGGCCTCCGTCATCGAATGGCACTCCTCGCACCTGACCGACTACGAGCCCCCTTTGGATGTTGACGCACCCGATCGTTTCAAGGGGTGACCCGATGGGTAACACAGCTGCTCGCAGCCCGACGTTGTGTGTCCGCTGCGAACCGGCCGCCCGCCATCGCCTGCAGCCGGACGTTAGAGGGCTGTTGACGATATGTCACTTCCGACATATACTGGCCTCTCGGATGGCCACCCAGGGCCAAGATACCATGAGCTGCGGGTCAAGGACCAGCACCATGACTGGCGCATCATGTATAGAGTC
>JBHIAB010000099.1:0-12114 GCA_046758385.1 Methylomirabilia bacterium
CCATGCTGGCGGACGACATGGGCCTGGGCAAGACAGTGGAGGCCATTGCCGCGTGCGCCTTGCTGCGCGAGCTGCGAGACGTCGGGAGAGTGCTGGTCGTCTGCCCCGCTTCCCTCAAGCACCAGTGGGCGCGCGAGATCCGGAAGCTTACAACCTTCCCCGTCAGCATCGTCGAGGGAGCGATGTCCCGCCGCCGCGAGGTCTACGCCCGGTCGTCCTTCTTTACCATCCTCAACTATGAGGTGGCGCTTCGGGACGAGCCGATCCTGGAGCGGATGCGCCCCGACATCATCATCCTGGACGAGGCGCAACGCATCAAGAACTGGCGGGCCAAGACGGCGGACGCTGTCAAGCGCCTCCGGAGTCGCTACGCTTTCGTCCTCACCGGGACGCCTCTGGAAAACCGGCTGGACGAGCTCTACAGCATCCTCCAGTTCCTCGACCCGCGCACCCTGGGCCCCCTCTGGAAGTTCAACGAGCGCTACTTCCAGCTGGAGCGGCGCAAGGACGGCTCCCACAAGGTGCTCGGTTACAAGAACCTCGACGAGCTGAGGTCTCGCATTGCTCCCGTGGTGCTGCGCCGGGCGCGGGAGGAGGTGCTCCAGGAGTTGCCAGGCCGGCTGGACAATCACTTCTTCGTCGAGCTGACCCCTCCCCAGCGGGACGCTTACGACGGCTACGCCGCCATCGTGGCCCGGCTCTTCGCCATCTCCCAGCGGCGCCCGCTCACCCCGCAGGAGCGGAACCGTCTGCTCAAGTCACTGATCAAGATGCGCATCATCTGCGACGCCCTGGCGCTTCACGATCCCACGCTCCCGCAGCGGGAGCGCGAGCGGACCGCGCCCAAGCTCGCAGAGCTTCGAAACATCCTGGAGGACCAGGTGGCCGGCAACGGGGCGAAGGCCCTCGTCTTCAGCCAGTGGGCCGGGATGCTGGCGCTGGCCGAGCCGGGGCTCCGGCGGATGGGCCTGGGCTATGTCAAGCTCACCGGCGCCGTTCCCTCGTCCCGCCGGGGCCGACTCATCGAGCAGTTCTTTGAGGACGACCGCTGCCGGGTCTTCCTCTCCACCGATGCCGGCGGGGTGGGGCTTAACCTCCAGGCCGCGAGCCTCGTGGTGAACCTGGACCTGCCCTGGAATCCTGCCGTGCTGGACCAGCGCAGCTCGCGGGCGCATCGCCATGGGCAGCCCAGGACGGTTACCGTCGTTAGCCTCATCGCCCGCGACACCATCGAGGAGCGGATGCTGGACACCCTCGCGGCGAAGCGTCATGTCTTCGAAGGGGTCTTCGGGACCGAAGAGGCGCCCACCACCGTGAGCTTCCGGGACACCGGGCAGCAGCTTCTGCGCCGCTTGGGTGACTTCCTCGAGCCCCAGACCAGGCCAGAGCGCCCGGCGGACGTCATCTCGGCCGAGGGGGAAGCTCCTGCAATCGCGCCTTTGGCGCCGACCCTCCGCGTGTTCGCCGAAATGCTCGTGTCGCGGTTCCCCGGGCGAATCCTGCTCGTGCGTTGGGCCCCGCCGATCGGGGGCCCAGCTCGCAATCGCCCGGCCCTGGTGGTCGTAGACCGGGAGCCCGCCGAGCTGCGCCCGCCGATCGAGGCACTGCTCCGAGAGCACTTTGGGGAAGAGGCAGTTCCCGGCCTTCACCTGATGGAGCGCGAGGGGTACCGCACGCTCCTGGCACTCGCGGGCGAGCTGGGGCGCCAGGGGGAGGAGGAGGCCTATCGAGCCCCGGCGCTTCCGGCCGCCTTCGCCGACGAGGGACGCGAGCTAAGGCTCAGGCGGGCGCGGGAGGCACTGGAGCACGCAGCCAAGCGGCTCAGGTTTGCTGAAGTGGTGATCGCGGGCGGCTTCCCGGAGGAGGCGCTACACCCGCTCCGGGAGGCGCTCGGGTGGGGGCTCACCGCGGGCCTGACGCTGGTCAAAGACCGCGAGCCGGGCCCGGAGCTTCCCTCGCCCAGGGAGGTCGAGAGCGAGCTGGTGGGCACCGGGCGGCTGCCGGAGGAGCTGGCGGGGCGCTTATCCCGCATCCGGGAACTCACCGAACCGCCGGAGGGCGACACCCCGTCTCCACCCCCCTCGGGGGAGACTCTCACGACTTTGGTGGTGGCGGTGCGCGAGCTCATCGAGGCCGGAGAGCAGCAGGTCACGGCCAAGCGGCTCTGACCGCCGTGGCCTCAGCTCACCTCCGCCCCATATTCAACCCCGTCTCACCGATGACGATGTTCCGCGAGATGGACCGGCGGTTTTGGCTGAAGGAGGCGGGGACGACACCCGGAGAGTCTGGGGGGTCTCAGTCTCACCCCTGAGCAGCGTCCCGGTCGATCTTGGCGGCAAGGATGAAGTCGTTCTCGGAGAGCCCACCGACGGCGTGGGTCATGATCTCCAGCCGGACCTGGTTCCACGAGTGGATCAGGATGTCCGGATGGTGGCCCTCCTCATCGGCTATGGCCCCGACCCGGTTCACGAATGCGAGGGCGAGGGCAAAGTCCTCGAAGGTGAAGTCTCTCCGGATCCGCTTGCCGTCTATCAGGGTCCAGCGTCTGCTCAGCCTGGCCAGGTACTGTTCGGCTGTCTGCTTGCCCATGGGCGGGATCCCGCCTTCACAAGGGACACATTTCTGTCGAGCCAGGTCTTTCATCTCGCTTTCTCCGTTGTGAACCCTTCCGGAGTTTGGCTGGTCTGCTCTTGTAATGGTCTCGCGTTCCCCCCGGTCTTTGCAAGGTGTTCCGAGCTCACCGCCGTACCGGGCCTCCGAGATATGAGGCGGGTCTCTCACCTGCGGGGGCGGGCCTCGAAGCGGTCGATTGGCTTCCCGTCGGGGCCCCACACGAAGGCGGTGTCGCCGACGTTGTTCCAGATCGGGCGCGGCAATTTCCAGTAGAGGAGGATCGGCCCCTCCGGATCCGTCCGGTCGGTCCCGGGTCCGTGCTTGAGGGTGAGGACGTGGCCGGCCTTCAGCACGACGGCGGGAAAGACGTAGGTGTGCCCCGCCCGATCGCTGACCCGGTAGCCAGCGAGGTTCAGGGGGCGGACCGACACATTGGCGATCCTGACATGTTCGGTGCCACGAAGTCCGAGGTCGAGCTTGGTGATTTTGAGCGGCCCCTGGTGGCGCCGCCACATGCCGCGGCGCCGGGCCTGTGCGGCCTCCTGAAGCCTCAGGAACTCCTCGTAGTGTCTGAGGTTCGGCGGAATGACGAAGACGTGAGCCAGGCCCTCTTGGAGAAGCCTGGCATTCACCATCTCGCCGCCGACATAGACATACGCCAGGAGGCGCCCGTAACGATCCTCCCGGACCCGATCGAACTCCAGGCGGACGGTCCTGGCTCTCGTCAGCGCGCGGTTGAGCTGGCGGGCTCTGGCGTGAAACGGCTGTCTCCGTTCGGGCGTGTTAATCCCGAGGTAGCGGACGATCCGACCGTCGGTGAGCACAACCGTGTCGCCATCGAGGGCCTTCCGTACCGCAGCCGTCTCGGCGGCTTGAGCCACCGGCGGCAGGAGGAGACCCAGCAGGGCGAGAGCTCGAACGAGTTTGCCCATCGGCCGCTCATGCGAAAATGAATGCGAAGAGCACTTTCTGCGAGCCCGGGTGCGAAGTCAAGGCTCCTCTTCGCGCGGACGCCGGTGCTGGCGCCTGCCGCTCCTTGTTCTCCCGGGGGAGGGTTGCTACAATGGGCGCCGGGTTTCGGCAGGACATGACGGTGGACGTGGCGGCGAACATGAGGGTCGTGGAGGCGCGGATCGCGCGGGCCGCTCAGGCGGTCGGCCGTGACCCGGGGGAGATCCTCTTGGTTGCGGTCTCCAAGGCCGTGGACATCGGGCGCATCGCTCAGGCCATCGCCGCCGGCGTGTCTGCCCTGGGGGAGAACCGGGTGCAGGAGGCGAAGGAGAAGATCGCGCGCCTCGGACATCCGGTCCCGTGGCATCTCGTCGGGACCCTCCAGACCAACAAAGTCAGGGACGCCCTTCGCCTGTTCGACGTGGTTCATTCCGTCGACCGCCTGGAGCTGGCTCGGGAGGTCGACCGCCGGGCTCGGGCGGAAGGGAAGGTCATGGATGTCCTCGTCCAGGTCAATGTCGCGGGTGAGCCCACCAAGGCCGGGTTCACCCCTGACGAGCTGAAGCCAGCGCTGGAGGCGATCACGGCGTTCTCTGCTCTCCGAGTCCTGGGACTGATGACGCTTCCTCCTCCCGTGGAAGACCCGGAAGAGGCCCGGCCCTGGTTCCGCCAGCTCCGTGAGCTCCGTGACCAGGCGGGCCTTGTGCATCTCTCCATGGGGATGACCGGAGACTTCGAGGTAGCCATCGAGGAAGGGGCCACCATGGTGCGGGTGGGCACGGCCATCTTCGGTCCGCGCCCTTCGCCGAAGGCAATCTCAGCGCGGTGACGGGGCCTAGCCACGTGGAAGTACTTCGAACGCCCGTCTTCGGTCCTCGGGCCTTCGCATTGTGCCGCTTCGAGCGCGGGCTTTGCCCGCGCAACTTAGACGGGGGGAGGAATCGGAAGGGGGGCAGAGCCCCCCTCCGAGCAGGATGAGCATCAAAGGGAAGAAGGTCGGATTCCTCGGCGCAGGCGCCATGGGAGAGGCGCTGATCAAGGGCCTCCTGAAAGCGGGAGTGGTTCCTCCGGAGTCGGTGTTCGCCGCCGACGTCAGGCTCGACCGGCTGGAGCAGCTGGGCAACCTTTACGGGATCCACACGCTGTCGGACAACCCGCTCCTCGTCAAACGGGTCGATGTGGTCATTCTTGCCGTGAAGCCGCAGATCATCCACTCGGTCGTGAGCGAGGTGGCCCCAGTCGTCAGTCAGGAGTCTCTCGTGATCTCGCTCGCGGCTGGCGTGCCCACTGGGACGCTCCGGGCGATTCTTTCCGAGGGTGTCCGCCTGATCCGCGTCATGCCCAACGCCCCGGCCCTGGTGCTGGTCGGCGCGACCGCCATCGCGCGGGCCGACGGCCTTCAGCCCGGAGACCTGGAGACTGCCAAGGAGATCTTCGAGGCGGTGGGCAAGGTGGTAGTGCTGGAAGAGGAACAGATGGACGCGGTCACCGGGCTGTCTGGCTCGGGGCCGGCCTATGTCGCGATGGTGATCGAGGCCCTGGCCGACGGCGGGGTCAAGATGGGGCTCGATCGGCTGACGGCCATGACGCTCGCGGCCCAGACCGTCCTCGGCTCAGCCAAGCTCCTCATCGAGACCGGCGCCCACCCGGGCCAGCTCAAGGACATGGTCACCTCGCCGGGCGGGACCGCCATCACGGGGGTGGCGGCCCTGGAGGAGGGAGGGGTTCGTCTGGCGCTCATCAACGCCGTGGAGCGGGCCACCCTCCGGTCGCGCGAGCTGGGGCAGGGGAGATAGGGTGTTCGTCTTCCGGCAGTTGACGATCGCCCTGGCCAACCTGGTCAGCACCGCGCTCTGGATCTACATGTGGATCATCATCATCCGGGCACTCATCTCATGGATCAACCCCGACCCCTACAACCCCATCGTCCGGTTCCTCCACCAGGTGACCGAGCCGGTGCTGCGCCCCGTCCGCGCCTGGCTTCCAACCTGGCAGCTGGGAATTGACCTCTCCCCGATGGTGGTCATCCTCATCATCTACTTTCTCCAGCAGTTTCTGGTACCGGTGCTCCACGAGATGGCCCGGATGATGGGCTGAGGAGAGCCTGCCATGCGCATCACCCCGACGGACGTCCGTCAACAGGAGTTCAGGCGCCAGATGTTCCGCGGCTACGACACCCAGGAGGTGGTCAACTTCCTTGAGGACGTGGCCGACGATTACGAGCAGCTTGTCAGGGAGAACGCCGTCCTCAAGGAGCAGGTCGCCGCACTCAGCGAGCGCGTGCGGGAAGTCGAGGACCTGAAGGTGGCCCTTCAGGAGACGTTGATCACGACCCGCCAGCTCACCGAGGAGATGAAGGACTCCGCCCGGCGCGAGGCAGAAGAGGCGAAGGCGAGCGCCAGGCAGGACGTGGAGGAGATGAAGGACTCCGCCCGGCGCGAGGCCCACCTCCTGATCCGGGACGCGGAGCTTCAGGGGGAGAAGCTCCTGGAAGCGGCCCGGGCGGAGGAGGCCAGGATTCAGAACGAGGTCCTCTCGCTCAAGCGCATTCGCCAGCAGCTCGCCCAGGGGCTCCGCTCGACCATCGAGATGCACCAGCGGCTGATTGCGCAGGTGCTGCCCGATGAGGGGCCCGGCCCGAGCTGAATCCACCGTACTTCGGGTCAGGGTCCAGCCCCGCGCACCGACCACTGACGTGGTCGGCTGGGTGGGGCGCTCCCTTCGCGTACGTGTTGCTGCCCCCCCAATAGAGGGGGAGGCCAACCGCGCCGTCATCGACCTCCTGGCCCGGACCCTTGGGGTCCCCCGATCGGCGGTGAGCCTCGTCGGTGGCGCCCGGGGGCGAGACAAGCTGCTTCGGATCGCCGGGATCTCACACGAAACCGTGGAGGCGAGGCTGCCCAGGAAGAGCCAAGGATGATCGCTCCCGTCCGCTGGGCGGAGGACCGCCTGGTCCTCCTAGACCAGACCCGGCTCCCCGCCGAAGAGGTCGAGCGTGAGTACCGGGATTGGCGCGGTGTCGCTGAGGCCATTCAAACGCTGGTGGTGCGGGGCGCTCCGGCCATCGGCGTGGCTGCCGCTTTCGGGCTGGCCCTGGCCGCGCGTGAGAGTCCTGCCAGAACCTTCGACGGGCTCCTGGCCGACCTCGAGATGGCCATCAAGGGGTTGGTGTCGACCCGCCCCACCGCGGTCAACCTCTCCTGGGCACTGGAGCGAATGCGACGCGTGAGCCTTGAGCATCGGACGCTTGCCCCGGATCAGCTCAAGGCCAGACTCCTGGCCGAAGCCAAGGCGATCCTCGAGGAGGACGTGGCGAGCAACCGCGCCCTCGGGGAGCACGGAGCCGCCCTGATCCCCTCCGGCGCCAAGATCCTCACCCATTGCAACACCGGCGCCCTGGCCACCGCCGGCTACGGTACCGCGCTGGGAGTGGTGCGGGCCGCCCACGCCGTGGGCAGGGTGGACCTCCTGTGGGTGGATGAAACCCGCCCGGTGCTTCAGGGGGCCAGGCTTACGGCGTGGGAGTGCGTGAAGGAAGGGATCCCTCACCGGGTCATCTCGGACTCGGCGGCGGCCTCACTGATGACACAGAGTCGGGTGGATCTAGTGATCACCGGGGCCGACAGGATCGCGGCCAACGGCGACACGGCCAACAAGATCGGCACGTATAGCCTGGCCGTGCTGGCCAAGCACCACGCGATCCCCTTCTATGTGGCCGCGCCCTTCTCGACCATCGACCCGTCGCTCCTCTCGGGGAGCCTCATCCCGATCGAGGAGCGGGACCGGGGTGAGATCGGGCGGGTCGGTGGCCAGCTCATCACTCCGGAGGCCTCCCCGGTCTACAACCCCGCGTTCGACGTCACCCCCGCCGCGCTCATCACCGCCATCGTCACCGAGCGCGGAGTCTTCCGCCACCCATACGACTTCTCTCGTTGAGCCGGGGCGCCAATCTCGACATCCGGGTGGCTCGGGACTATCACGACCGAACCGCCCACAGCCGCTGGTCGGTCCGCCAGCGCGGCCACTTCCTGGACTGGGAGACCAAGCCCTTCCTCTACAAGGTCTACCCCGACCTCCCCGTGATTCAGCTGTCGCGGAAGGTCATGCCCCTGGATCTCGACACGCTGGAGGCGCTCTCCAGTGGATGCCAGGCCGAGACGGGCCTGACCGTGGCCGGGCTGTTCACGCTGCTCTTCTTCTCGGCGGGGATCACCAAGAAGAAGGCGTACCCGGATGGGGGGGAGATCCATTTCCGCGCCGCTCCCTCGACCGGCGCGCTCTACCAGACTGAGGTCTACGTGGTCGCCGGAGAGTTGCCGGGCCTGGCTGCCGGCGTGTATCACTTCTGCCCCCGGGACTTCACGCTCCGGCTGTTGAGGGAAGGTGACTTCCGCCGGGCGGTGGCGGAGGCCGCTGCCGATCCCGGGTTTACCCGCGCGCCCGCAACGCTGGTTCTCACCGCCATCTACTGGCGGAACACCTGGAAGTATCAGGCGCGTGCGTACCGGCATCTCTTCTGGGATTCGGGGAGCCTGCTGGCCAATCTCCTCGCCGTCGCCAGTGCACTGGGGCTTCCTGCCAGGGTGGTCGCCGGGTTTGCTGACGCCCGGGTCAATCGCCTCCTGGGCCTCGAGGCCGAGAAGGAGGCGAGCCTGGAGCTCGTGCCTGTGGGGCGCGAGGGTGCGCCGGCTCCCGAGCATCCGCCGGTGGAGGAGATCGCGCCCCGCTACCTCCCCTTGTCAGCAAGCGAGGTGGACTACCCCCTTCTCAGGGAGATGCACGCGGCATCTTCGCTGGGGGACCCGGCTGATGTCAGCCGGTGGCGCACGGACCCGGCGCCCCGCCGAGCCGACCCGCCCTCCTCCCTTCTGGCGCTTCCGGCGCCAAGGAGCAGATCGGAGCGGACCCTCGGGGAAACCATCCTTCGGCGCGGCTCCACCCGCGAGTTCGCCAGGGCTTCGATCGGCGGCGAAGAGTTCTCCACAGCGCTCTTTCACGCCACGCGTGGGTTCCCCATCGACGCTTCCTCAGGGCTCGTCGATCTCTACTTGATCGTGAACGCCGTGGAAGGCCTCGAGGCGGGAGCGTACTGCTACTGGCCCGGGCTTCATGCCGTCGAGCTCGTCAAGCCGGGTGAGTTCAGGCGTGAGGCTGGCTTTCTCTGCCTGGAGCAGGCGCTCGGCGCCGATGCCAGCTTCGTGATCTTCTTCCTCGCCGATCTTGGCCCGATTCTCGAGCGATACGGCAACCGCGGCTACCGTTTGGCCAACCTGGCTGCGGGGCTGATCGGGGGTCGCTCCTATCTGGCCGCCTATGCCCTCGGGTTCGGTGCCTCTGGGTTGACCTTCTACGACGGCGAGGTAGCAGGCTTCTTCGCCCCCCACGCCAAGGGCAAGGACGCGCTCTTCGTGACGGCCCTTGGCCGCTCGGTCGAGGGCATCCCTCGCAGCACGGTCAGCCTCCGCTCCCCCGGCCAGTGATCGCGAGTCGTCGGGCCTTCTGGTGTGGGCTTGCGTGCCCCGATACTATGTGACTGTGACATTTGAGCAAGGTGGGAGGGAGTGACTCGATGAAGAAATACTACCTGATGGCGCCAGGACCCACGCCGGTTCCCGAGCAGGTGCTCCTGGCCATGGCGCAGCCCATGATCCACCATCGCACCCCGACCTACGAAGCGCTCTTCGGTGAAGTCCGCGCAGCGCTCAAGCGGCTCTTGGGGACCCCCCAGGAGACCGTGGTCTTTGCCGCCTCGGGGACCGGCGCCATGGAAGCCGCGGTGGTGAACACGCTCTCCTCCGGCGACCGGGTCATCGTGATTCAGGCGGGGAAGTTCGGCGAGCGCTGGGTAGAGATCTGCCGAAGCTACAGCCTCGAGGTCATTCCGCTCGAGGCGCCGTATGGCCACAGCGTTCTTCCGGAGCGGCTCGCCGATGCCCTGAAGCAAACCCCGCGCGTCAAGGCGGTCCTCTGCCAGCACAGCGAGACGTCCACTGGCGTGCTCCACGACATCGAAGGCTATGCCCAGGTGACTCGGAAGAGCCCGGCCATCCTGGTAGTAGACGCGGTGTCCAGCCTCGGCGTGGTGGAGCTCGACATGGACGCCTGGGGCGTGGACGTGGTGGTGGCTGGCTCCCAGAAAGGACTCATGCTGCCGCCCGGGCTGGCGTTCTGCACGCTGTCCGACAAGGCCTGGCAGCTGATCAAAGGCTCGACGCTCCCCAAGTACTACTTCAACTTGGCTGCCGAGCTCAAAGCTCAGCTCAAGAGCCAGTCCAACTTCACTCCGGCGGTGTCCCTCATCATGGGGCTCCGCCAGGCCCTTGCCATGCTCGAGGCCGAGGGCCTGCCCAACGTCTTCAGGCGTCATGAACAGCTGGCCAGGGCCACCCGGGCCGGAGTTGAAGAGGGGCTGGGGCTCGAGCTATTCGCCAAAGTCCGGCCTAGCCCGGCGATCACCGCGGTGGTGGCTCCGCGGGGGATCGACGGCGAAGCGGTGGTGAGACAGTACGCGAAGTCCCACAACATCACCATTGCCGGCGGCCAGGGGGAGATGAAGGGGATGATCTTCCGCCTGGGCCACATGGGCTACGTGGGCGAGTTCGACGTGATCGTAGCGCTCTCTGCCCTGGAGCAGGTGCTGGCCGAGCTGGGGCATCCCGTGGAGCTCGGAGCCTCGATCCGCTCGGCGCAGAAGGCGCTGGCGGAGAAGTCGTGAAGAAGGTTCTCGTCACGGACGGGCTCCAGCAGGTCGGGGTGGGGGCCCTCCAAAAGGAGGGGCTCTTGGTCGAGATCGCCCGCTCTCTCCCGGAGGCCGAGCTCTCAGAGCGGATGGCGGATGTCCAGGGGCTGATCGTTCGGAGCGCAACCAAGGTCACCGCCAGGGTCTTGGAGTCTGCTCCTCAGCTTGTCGTGGTGGGGCGCGCTGGAGCCGGAGTGGACAACATCGACGTCGAGGCGGCCACTCAGCGCGGGGTCATCGTCATGAACGCTCCCGGGGCCAACACGATCGCGGTGGCTGAGCACACGCTGGGCCTCCTCTTGGCTCTGGCGCGGAATCTCCCTCAGGCCCACGCGGCCTTGAAACAAGGGCAATGGGCCAAGGAGCGCTTCGCCGGTGTCGAGCTGTACCACAAAGTCCTGGGAATCGTCGGCCTCGGGCGGATCGGCTCCGAGGTGGCCCGGCGGGCGCTCGGGCTGCGCATGCAGGTCATCACCTACGACCCCTACCTGACAGCCGAGAGCGCGGAGAAGATCGGCGTGGAGGTGGTCGAGCTGGACGAGCTCCTCCGGCGCGCAGACTTCATCTCCGTGCACACTCCGCTCACCATGGAGACCCGATATCTCCTGGGCCGCGCCGAGTTCGCCCGGATGAAGGACGGCGTGCGCCTGATCAACTGTGCCCGGGGCGGGGTGCTGGACGAAGAGGCGCTGGTGGAGGCGATCAGGACCGGGCGTGTGGCGGGGGCCGCGCTGGATGTCTTCGAGCAGGAGCCGTTGCCGCCCGACCATCCGCTGCTGGGCGTGGAGCGGGTCATCATCACTCCTCATCTTGCCGCGTCGACTGAGGAGGCTCAGGTCGAGGTGGCTCTCGGCATCGCCGAGCAGGTCGCCGACGTCCTGGTGCGGGGGATCACGCGCAACGCCGTCAACGTGCCCTCGGTCGACGCCGAGACGTACGCCGAGCTGGCGCCGTCCCTGGTGCTGGTGGAGAAGCTGGGGGCCTTCCTGGTTCAGCTCGCCGAAGGCCGCATGCGAGAGGTGCGGATCGAGCACGCAGGGGAGGTCGCGGGCCTCAAGACCGATCTCCTCACCGTGACCTTCCTCAAGGGGCTCCTCTCCGTGATCCTGGAGGAGAGCGTCAGCGACGTGAATGCCCCTCATGTAGCCAGGAGCCGGGGGATTCGTGTGGTGGAGGCCTCCACGGCACGGAGCGAGGGCTACGCCAGCCTGATCTCCGCGGAGCTCTCCACCGACAAGGGCACCTGGCGGGTGGCCGGCACCGCCTTCCACAAGCGCGAGCCCCGGATCGTCCGCATCGACGGCTACTCCCTGGAAGCGGTTCCTGCGGGGTGGATGCTCGTCTTCTCCAACCTGGATGTGCCCGGCGTCATCGGCCGGATCGGCACGCTCTTCGGCCGCCACCGGATCAACATCGCCGGCATGCAGCTTGGACGGGAGCGGCCGGGCGGGCGCGCGGTGTCGATCCTCAACCTGGACGACCCGGTCCCCGATGCCGTGATGGCCGAGCTCCGGGCGATGCCGGACATTGTCTCCGCCAAGCTCGTCAAGCTCTAGCGCCGCGCCGATAACCGTCACATCTCTGCGTCCTCGTTGAGCGGAGAAGGCTAGGCATGGAGAAGCCACACTACTCTGGCCATCGACAGCGCCTGCGCGAGCGGTTTCTGAAGAGCGGCCTGGAATCGTTTGCGGACTATGAAGCCGTTGAACTTCTCCTCACTCTGGCGATCCCCCGCAAGGACGTAAAGGTTTCAGCCAAGCTCGCGATCGAGCGATTTGGGTCGCTCCGCGGTGTTCTTGATGCGCCGCTCG
>JBHIAB010000100.1:0-12098 GCA_046758385.1 Methylomirabilia bacterium
GAGCGGGAGCTGGAGCAGGATGCCGTGCACTCCGGGGTCGTCGCTGAGGCGCTTGAGCAGGTCCAAAAGCGCAGTCTCCGAGAGCCCTTGGGGGTAGAGGTGATCTTGCGAGGCGATGCCCACCTCGGCCGCCATCTTCTTCTTGGTGTTGACGTAGATCCGGGAGGGGGCGAAATCGCCGACGAGGACCACCGCTAGCATGGGCGCGAGGCCGGTCTTGTCGCACAGATCGTCCACCCCGCGGCGGACCTGGTCGAGGACCTTCTGCGCCACGAGCTTGCCGTCGAGGATTTTCGCCATCACGGAAATCGAAACGGCGGCCGAAAGGCCCCTCAACCGGCTTTAGGCTCTCACGGCCTCAGGCTCGGAAGGGAACCAGGAGCCTGGCGATCTCGAGCGCCTTGCCGCTGTCCGGGTCGATTCGGACGACGGCGCCCGAGAGCTGTGCAGGGCCCTTCGCCGGCTCGAACCGGTGGGGCATCCCGGTGAGGAAGCGCCGGATGGCCGGCTCGCACGCCACCCCGATGACCGAATCGACGGGTCCGGTCAGGCCGAGATCGGTGATGAAGGCCGTGCCTCGGGGAAGGATCCGCTCATCGGCGGTCTGCACATGGACGTGAGTGCCGAGAACCGCGCTGACGCGGCCGTCCAGGTACCACCCCATGGCCTGCTTCTCCGAGGTGGCCTCGGCATGGAAGTCCACGACGATCACCGGGGTCTCCTCCCGCAGGATGGGGAGCATCTCGTCGGCTTTTCGGAACGGGCAGTCGATGGCCGGCAGAAAGACCCGGCCCATGAGGTTCAGGACGGCGACCTTGTGAGGCCCGGCCTTGAGCACGATGGAGCCCACCCCCGGGATCCCGGGCGGGAAGTTGGCGGGGCGGAGGAGCAGGTTCTCCCGGGCGATGTACTCGGCGATCTCCTTCCGATCCCAGATGTGGTTGCCCGAGGTCATGACGTCCACCCCACTGTCCAGCAAGACCTCGGCAATCGGGGGAGTGATCCCGTGACCGGCCGCCGCGTTCTCGACGTTGACGATGGTGAGGTCCGCCTCGTGCTCGCGCTTGAGACGCGGCAGCAGGGTCACGAGCGCTTTGCGTCCCGGCTCGCCGAACACATCGCCGACCGCCAGGATGGTCAGAGGCTTGGTCACCGCGCGATCTCCACGGACCGGGTCTCGCGGATCACGGTGACCTTGATGTGGCCGGGGTACTGCATCTCGCTCTCGATACGCTTGGAGATGTCCTTGGCGAGCTGATGGGCATCCAGGTCGGAGATCATGTCGGACTTCACCAGGATCCGGAGCTCTCGCCCGGCCTGGATCGCGTAGGCCATATCCACCCCCTTGTAGGAGGCGGCGATCTCTTCCAGCTTGGCGAGCCGCTTGATGTAGGACTCGAGCACATCGCGCCGGGCACCCGGGCGCGCGGCTGAGATTCCGTCGGCGGCCTCGACGAGGACGGCTTCGACGGTCGCGGGCTCGATGTTTTCGTGGCCGCAGAGGGCGGCGTTGATCACCGCCGGCGATTCCCCGTACTTGACCAGGATCTGGTGGGACAGCTCGGGGTGGCTGCCGTCCTGCTCATGGGTCAGCGCCTTGCCGATGTCGTGGAGCAGCCCCATTCGTTTCCCTAGTTTCTGGTCGGCCTTGCATTCGGCGGCCATCATCCCGGTTAGCCAGGCCACCTCCTTCGAGTGCTGCAGGCAGTTCTGACCGTACGACGTCCGAAACTTCAGGCGGCCGATGAGCCGCACCAACTCGGGATGTAGCCCATGCACCCCAACCTCGAAGCAGGCCTTCTCCCCCTCGTCCCGGAGGTGCTGCTCCATCTCCTTCTTGGCCTTGTCGACGACCTCCTCGATCCGCGCCGGATGAATGCGCCCGTCGGCCACGAGCCGCTTGAGGGCTTGCCGGGCGACCTCCCGGCGGAGGGGATCGTAGGCGGAGATGATGACCGCCTCAGGCGTGTCGTCCACGATGATGTCCACCCCCGTGGCCAGCTCTAGCGCGCGGATGTTCCGCCCCTCGCGGCCGATGATCCGGCCCTTCATGTCGTCGGACGGCAGATCCAGGATGGAGACCGAAGTCTCCACGGTGTAGTCGGGTGCCAGACGCTGGATGGTGGAGGCGAGGACCTCCTTCGCCTTCTGCTGAGCCGTCTGGCGTGTCTCTTCCTCGATCCGCATGGCGAGAAGCGCCGCCTCGCGGCGGGCTTCCTGTTCCATTTGGGCGAGGAGCTGACGCTTGGCCTCCTCGGCGGTGAAACCGGAGATTAGCTCTAACTTCCGGCGCTGCTCGTCGATCAGACCAGCCAGGCGGGCGTCCTTGTCCTGGAGCTCGTGCTCACGCCCTGTGAGATGCCGCTCCCTGGCGTTGAGCTCTTGGTCGCGCCGGTCGAGCTGGTCAAGCCGGCGCGAGAACTGCTCCTCCTTCTGGAGCACGCGCCGTTCGACCTGAAGGATTTCTCGCTGCCGCTCCCGGCTCTCTCGTTCCGAATCGGTGCGCGCCTTGAGGGCGATCTCCTTGGCCTCAAGGGCGGCATCCTTCCGCTTGGCCTCGGCCTCGCGCTCGGCCTCCTCAAGAATCTGGGGGGCTCGGGCAGCGGCTGCCCTCCCGGCCCGCTCGATGAGGAGCTTGTGGGCGACATACCCCACCAGGAGCGAAAGCCCCACGACGAAAGGAAGAACCCCAATCCAGTACATGGGCATTGTCATCTCCAAACAAGGCCTGGAGGCCCCGTGTGCGGCTAGTCATCATGGCTCTTTCCGATCAAGTATCGAGAGAATCTGAGAAATTATAGGTCAGTTGGATGGGGGGAGTCAAGGAATGGCACTCGGCCCACGCGGTCCAGAGCGCAGAACGGCGGGCTTAGGAGCCCGCCGCCCGCCATTCTTCCCCGCCTCTGCCGTGTGCCGGTGGTGTTTCGAACCTGGATCTCACCAGGTGGGTGCTATATAGGAGGGCTTTAGGCTTCCCCTAGGCTTAGGGGCTTGCGCACCACCCTCGCAGTCAAGCTCCCGATTAGATAGTTGGGTTGAAACTTCCCTCCGGCATCACCAACAGGGCAGGGAAGGCGCCCTCGCGATCGACTCTTCCATAGGGAATACCCAACCCCGGGGAGCGCGTCAAGAGGAAAGTGGGCGCTCGGGGGCTACGGTGTCCAGGAGCTCGATGAGCTCCCCGACTCGCTGGGCCACCTTCTCGGTCTCCTGGCTCTGGGCTTCGCGAGCGCGGAAGAGCTCGTCGGTGATGTAGAGAGCCGTCACGAGGGCGATCTTGAGAGGATCCTCGTTTCCCTCGCCCCCGACCTCTCGGATTGTCCGCTCCACGTGGGCCACCAGCGTCTTGAGGTACTCGGGGGAGACCTCGCTTCTCAGGGTGAAGCGTCGCCCCAGAAGCTCAATCTCCACGCGCGAGGGTTTCTTCACGTCAGATCCAGCTGGTCCAGCTCGCCCAGGATGCCCTCGACCTGGGAGAGGATGGCTTTGCGCTCTTTGCGAAGATGGGAAAGCTCCTCCAGCTCCTCATGCAGCGCGGCGCCGCTTGCGTGCAAATTCTCTATCTCCTCGGCCTGGTCGGCCAGCCGTCTCTCGAGGATAGCCCGGTCCCCCTCGGCTCGGCTTCGCTCGGCCTTCAGACGGCTGATCAGCTGGGCGGCCCGGCGGATGGCCTTCTCGAGCCGGTCCAGTCGCTCGGTCAGTTCGTCGGCCATTCAGGGCTCTCCCCGAACGTCGGCGCCGAAGCGCTGGCGGAGCTGCTCCACGATCCGGGCATGGAGCTCGTTGACACCCTGGTCGGTGAGGGTCCGGTCCTCCGCCTGATAGAGGAGCGAGTAGGCGAGGCTCTTTCTGCCGCGCCCCACCTGCTCCCCGGTGTACACATCGAAGAGCGTCACGCGACGGAGCAGTGGCTCGTCGAGCGTCTGGAGCGCCCGCGTCACCTCCGCGACGGAGAGCCTCGCATCCACCACCAGGGCGAGGTCGCGCTGCACCGCCGGGAAGCGCGGGAGGGCCTGGTACCGGATCGCGTGGGGAGGAAGGGCCCGGAGCCGATCGAGGTCGAGCTCGGCGATGAACACCGGGACCGGTAGATCGTAGACCTCGCGAACGGCCAGCGCCACCTCGCCGAACCATCCCACGGGCTCGCCGGCCCCGAGGAGCTCAGCGCTCCGGCCCTGCTCGAGGAAGGGCCAGCCTCGCGGGCGCACCTCGGGTTCCGCGACCCCAAGGGCTGCGAGGACGTGCTCGGCGGCGCCTTTGGCGTCGTAGAGATCGACTCGGTCTCGACGTGTGTGCCAGGCTCGGGGCTCGCGCATGCCCATGAGCGCGATTCCGACCCTGAGCCCTTCGCGAGCCAGCCCCTCAGGGCCGCCCGCCTGGAAGACGCGGCCCACCTCGAAGCACCGGATGTCGGGAGACTGCCGCCGGAGGTTGCCTGCGAGGAGGTCGAGGAGCCCGGGCACCAGCGTGGGACGAAGCCACGCGCGCTCCCGCGAGAGCGGGTTCCGGAGCGAGAGCAGCTCGGGGGAGGCCGGGTCCCACCCAAGGGGCCTGAGACGCTCGGGATCGACGAAGCTGTAGGTGATCACCTCCCAGAGCCCGGCGTCCACGAGCAAGCGGCGGACCCGATCCAGCTCGGTGAGGACAGCGGGTCGCCGGGCCAGCGAGAGGCTCCCCTCGGGAAGCGTCGAGGGGATCTGTCCGTATCCCCAGACACGGACCACCTCTTCCACCAGGTCGTCCTCGATGGTGATGTCGCGCCGAAAGCTCGGAACGATCACCCCCAGCTCGGGGTGCTGATCGTCCATGGTGAAACCAAGCCGCTGGAGAATTCGGATCACGTCTTCGCGAGGCGGGGAACTCCCACCCACGCGCTGAATCCGCTCGATCCGAAGGGGGATCCTGGGGCGGGAGCGGGGAGCCGGATAGACGTCGAGCACCCCCTTGGCGACTGCGCCTCCGGCGAGGTCAGCCATCATCTGAGCCGCCCGGTCCAACGCGTCCCGCAGCCCCTCGATGTCGGCGCCGCGCTCGAAGCGGTAGGCGGCCTCCGTCTTGAGGCCCAAAGCGCGCGCGGTGCGCCGGATCGAGGTCGGCTGGAAGTAGGCGCTTTCGAGCAACACGGTCGTCGTGTGGTCGGACACTTCCGTGTTGGCGCCGCCCATGATCCCGGCGAGGCCGATGCCTTGCGCCGGGTCGGCGATCAGGAGCATGGAATCGGTGAGGGCGCGCGCCTGTCCGTCGAGGGTGGTCAGCCGCTCCCCGACTCGCGCCCGGCGAACGACAACGGCGTGCTCGCGGACCGTCTCGTAGTCGAAGGCGTGCAGCGGGTGCCCCTGCTCCCAGAGCACGTAGTTGGTGACGTCGACCAGGTTGTTGATGGGGCGGAGTCCCACCGCGCGCAGGCGCTGAGCCAGCCACGGGGGCGAGGGCGCGACACTGAGCCCGCTGATGACGCGCGCAGCATAGCGCGGGCAGAGGTCAGGGTCCTCGACCACTACCGAGGCCAGCGAGGCCGCGTCTGCCTCGTCCTCGTGAACCGTCAACGGCGGGAGCCGGAACGGAGCTCCCGTCAGCGCCGCCACCTCGCGGGCCACGCCCACCACGGACAGACAATCGGGCCGGTTGGGAGTCACCTCCACCTCCAAGACCCAGTCGTCCAGGCCCAGGTAGGAAATCAGATCGGCGCCCACCGGTGCGTCCTTCGGGAACGCGAGGATGCCCTCGGTGTCTTCACCGATGCCGAGCTCCTTTTCAGAGCAGAGCATGCCCTCGGAGTGAGCGCCCCGGATGGTGGCGACGGCGATCCGCCGGCCGTCGGGAAGCTCCGCCCCGGGCGGGGCGAAAGCGGCCCGCGTCCCCGCCACGGCGTTCGGCGCCCCGCAGACGACGGAGAACCGGCCGGTGCGTGTCCTCACTCGACAGACCCAGAGCCGGTAACCCTCGGAGCTCACCCCGACCTCTCGCTCGATCGCTTCGATCTCTCCCACCACCACGCCGGCGAGCCCGGTCACCACCCGCCGCGCCTCGGCGACCTCGATGCCAGCGTTGAGCAGGCGGTCGGCTATCGCCTCAGACGAGAGGTCGGTTTCGACGTACTCCTTGAGCCACCGGTAAGTGATCTTCATGGGGTCTAAGACTCAACGTCAAATCATACCGCATCGGCCTTGCGATCTGAAAGGCTCCCGCCGGGCGTTTCGCGATCTCGCCGTGCGCTCGACAGGCGGGCCGTGGGCGGCGGCCCCGAGAGGCAGGGCATGCTATACTCAGTCGTCAGTACGTGCCTCTCTCCCGTGCCTGCCCATGACTGAGAAGGCCCTGGCTGCCCGACGCATCGAGACGCTTCGCGAGCTCATCCATCACCACGATCGCCTCTACTACGTCGAGAACCGGCCGGAGATTTCGGACGCGGAGTACGATCGCCTCTGGAGCGAGCTCCGCGAGCTCGAGGCCCAGCATCCCGACCTCATCACCTCCGATAGCCCGACCCAGCGCGTGGCCGGCGAGCCTGTCGAGGCCTTCACCTCCGTCGACCACAAGGCTGCCATGCTCTCGCTGGACAACGCCATGGACGAGGTGGGCGTCCGGGAGTTTGAGGCGCGGATCAAACGGATGCTCCGCGGGGAGGAGTTCGAGTACGTATGCGAGCCCAAGGTGGACGGGCTCGGGGTCGCCCTGCTCTACGAGCGCGGGCGCTTGGTCCGGGGCGCCACCCGCGGCGATGGCCGTCGAGGGGAGGAGATCACGCAGAACCTGAGGACCGTGAGGTCCATCCCGGTCATCCTGCGCGGGGCCCTCGCCAAGCTGGCCTCGCTGGAGGTGCGGGGCGAGGTCTTCATGCCTCGGCGCGAGTTCGAGCGTTTGAACGCCCAGCTCGAAGATTCCGGCGAGTCCACGTTCGCCAACCCCCGAAACGCAGCCGCCGGCTCCGTTCGCCAGAAGGATCCGGCCATCACGGCTCGGCGCCCGCTGGACATCTTCTGTTACCACGTGAGCTACGCCGAGCCGGCTCAGTTCAGCACTCACTGGGAGATGCTCCAAGCGCTTCGGGAGGGAGGCTTCAAGGTGAATGCCCGCTCCCGCCACTGCCCGGCCATCGGGGCTGTCCTCGACTACTGCCGCGATCTGGAGGCCGAGCGGGACGCGCTCGGCTACGATGCCGACGGCGCGGTGGTGAAGGTGAACGCGCTCGAGCAGCAGCGGCGGCTGGGCGCCACGACCCACCACCCGCGCTGGGCGATCGCCTACAAGTTCGCCGCGCGCCAGGCCACGACCCGTGTGCGGGAGATCAACATCAACGTGGGCAAGACCGGCGCCCTCACCCCCACGGCTCTTCTCGAGCCGGTGGAGGTGGCAGGGGTTACGGTCAGCCGTGCCAGCCTGCACAACGAAGACGAGGTGAGAGGGAAGGACATCCGAGTCGGCGACACGGTGCTGATCGAGCGCGCGGGCGACGTCATCCCCTACGTCATCCAGGTAATCCTCTCCAAGCGCCCGCCCGAGGCGCGCCGGTTCCAGTTTCCCACCCACTGCCCGGTCTGTGGGGGAGAGGCCTACCGGCCCCAGGGGGAAGCCATCTGGCGGTGCACCAACGCCGCCTGTGCCGCCCAGCTCAAGGAGCGGCTCCTTCACTTCGGCTCGCGCCGCGCCATGGACATCGAGCACCTGGGGGAGGCGGTGGTGAATCAGCTCGTGGACCTGAAGCTCGTCAGGGGCTTCGCCGACCTCTATCGCCTCAGGGTGAAGGACCTCACCGAGCTGGAGCGGCTGGCCGAGAAGTCGGCGTGGAACTTGGTCGATGCCATCCAGGCCTCGAAGGCGAGAGGCCTGGCACGCGTGCTCTTCGCCCTGGGAATCCGGATGGTGGGCGAGCGAGCGGCCCAGCTTCTGGCTGCCCGGTTCGGTAGGATCGACAGCCTCATTGAGGCCGGCGAGGCGTCGATTGGAGAGATTTACGGCATCGGCCCCAAGATCGCCCAGTCGGTCGTGAAGTTCTTCTCCGAGCCGCGAAACCTGAAGACCATTGAGCGACTCGAGGAAGCCGGCGTGTCCGTCGAGGAGGCGACCGCCCGCGAGGGGAAGGGCGCGCTAGCCGGCAAATCCTTCGTCTTGACGGGGAGCCTCACCTCCATGACCCGGGATGAGGCCAGAGACCTGGTCCTGAGGGCGGGAGGGCGCGTCACCGGGTCGGTTTCCAAGAAGACCGACTACGTGGTCGTGGGCGCGGATCCGGGATCCAAAGCTCAGGAGGCCAAGCGCCTCGGCGTCAGCATCCTGGATGAACCCGAGTTCCTCAAGCTGGTGGGTCGGTGAGCCGCCTTCGCGCCGTGAAGTGGGGAGCCCTCGCGACCGTGCTCCTGCTGGTTCTGGCAGGGACAGCCGCCGAGGTGAGGGCCTGGCGGGGCCGAACGCAACCGTGAAACCCTCGATGCCCTCGAGCAGGCGCTAAAGGAGAGTGAGCGATGCCCCTGGCCGAACGCGACCTTGACACTTTGAGGAAGATCACGAGCCCCAGCGTGGCCAATGCCATCGAGACCTTCACCGTGAGGCCGCGGGGCGAGGGCTTCATGTCCTCCGAGATTCGCGGATTGTTCACCGAGCTGGGCTCGCTCGTGGGCTACGCGGCCACCGCCCTGATCCGCGCCGAGCCCGCGCCCCAGGAGGGGCACCGGGCGAGCACCTTCGGGTGGTGGGACTACGTCCTGTCTCTGCCCGCTCCCCGGGTGGTGGTCGTCCACGATCTGGACGACCCCCGCGGCCAGGGGGCCCAGTGGGGAGAGGTCCAGGCCAACATCCACAAGGCGCTCGGCTGTGTGGGCGTGATCACCGATGGCTCGGTGCGGGACCTGGACGAGGTGCGCGCGCTCGGGTTTCAGTTCGCCGCAGCCCACGTCTCGGTCTCACACGCCTGGGTCCACATGGTGGACTTCGGGCTCCCCGTGAAGGTGGGAGGGCTCTGGGTGAAGCCCGGCGACCTGCTGCACTTCGACCAGCACGGCGTCGTCTCGATCCCGCACGAGATCGCCGCCCGGATCCCGGAGGCGGTGACCAAGATCGAAGCGGTGGAGCGCCGGATCATCGAAGCTTGCCGGACGCCGGACTTCAGCGCCGAGCAGCTCAAGGCCGTCTACAAGCAAGTCCGCCCGGGCACGTATTGACGAGTTTCCCGAGCCGTAGCAGCCACGCCCCCTCACCCTCACCCCCGAGTGGGGGAGGGAAGCTGAGGATTAAGGGAGCGAGGCCAGGAAGTCGCGGATAGCCGCCGTGGTCTCCTCGGCCCGCTCGAGCTGAACGTAGTGCCCCGCTCCCGGGAATAGCGCCAGCCGGGCCCCGGGGATTCGGTCCCGGAAGAAGTGGGCATACTTGGGTGGGGTCAGCCGGTCCTCTTCCCCTCCGTTGATGATGAGGGTCGGGAGGCGGAGCTCGCCCACTCGCCCCATCGCGTCGAAGCTGTCGGACGCCCTGAAGTCGCCGATGATCACTGATCGCGGGGTTTCGAGCGTCTGGCGGGCCAGCGAGTCCATCAGCGTGGGCGGCGCGCCGGGCCCGAAAGCGAGGCTCATAACGAAGCGCACCCCTTCGGCGTAGTCCTGCTCCAGCGAATCGAAGATCTGGGGCAGAACCCTAAGCCGTGCTCCGGTCCCCACCAGCACGAGACCCCCGAGCAGATCAGGATGAGCCAGGGCGATAGCCTGCGCGACCCCGCCGCCCATGGAGTGACCGCCGAGGACCACCTTCGAGAGCTTCATCCCTTCGATGAACCCACGCACGATGGCGGCGTACCTGTCGATCTCCTGACACGCCTCACCGCCGGACTGCCCATGCCCCGGCAGATCGATGGCAATCACGCGGGCGGTGTCGGCGAGGCCTTCCAGCTGGCGGATCCAGACCCCAGCGTTCCCGCCCGCCCCGTGGATCAGGCAGAGCGTCGGCTGCCCGCCACCAGTCAACATGTAGTTGATGGGGATTCCGCTAACGGTGACTGTGGGCATGTGAGGACTCCCTTTTGAGCTGGTTCACCAGCTGCTCGGCCAAACGAATCGGCTCCGACACCCTAAAGCGCGAGACCGCCAGGACCCATCTGATCGCCTGGCGCACGGTGATTCGATGCCCCGGTGAGACGAAGACCGGCTTGACGCCCTCACGGGTCCTGAGCGTCGCACCGACCTGCTCGCCGTCGAGGCGAAGCGGGCTCCAATCGCCGCGCTTCACCCCCGGTTCGCGGTACTCGCCCACCAGAAGTGACTTGGCACAGCCCACGCTCGGCAGCCCCAGCAGCACCCCGAGGTGGCAGGCGAGGCCGAAGCGGCGGGGGTGGGCGAGGCCCTGCCCGTCGAAGAGGCAGAGATCAGGGCGCCGCCTGAGGCGCTTAAAAGCCGCCATGATGAGTGGCCCCTCGCGGAAGGAAAGATAGCCCGGAACGTAGGGGAAGGGAGGGACTCCAGAGGCGGTGACGGATTCCACGAGCCGGCCTTCGGCAGGCTCGACCAGCACCACGGCAGCCCAGGCCCGCTGGCCATCACTGTCATACGCCAGATCTGCCCCGGCGATCAGCCTGACCCGTCGAGGCCCGCCCCGGAGGACGACCCGCGAGCGAAGCTGCTCCTGGAGCACGCGCGCCCGAGCCACGGTGCGGGGCCAGCGGGGGCGGAAGTGGAAAGGCATGGCGCGGACCTTCTCGGCTGGTCAGTTTACGCTACAATAGCGGGGCCGATATCTCACCCTGGAGGGTTCCCATGCTCCGTGCCACCGTGAACGGCGTTCGTCTCGCACTCGAGGAGTGGCCCGGCAAAGGACCTGCCATCTTCTGCGTCCACGGGCTCACCGCCAACCACACCTGCTGGTCTAGCCTGGCCGAGGTCCTCGTCCCTGATTATCGGGTCATCGCCTACGACCTCAGGGGACGCGGCGACAGCGACAAGCCCGAGAAAGGCTACAGCTTGGGGATCCATGCCGAGGATCTGCTCGGGCTGCTGGAGCACTTCGGCCAGAAGAAAGCGATCATCATGGGGCATTCTCTCGGGGCCCACATCGGCCTCTACTTCGCCACTCACTACCCCCAGCGCATCTCGAAGCTGATCCTCGTGGACGGCGGGCTCGATGTCCGGGCCGAGATCCTCGACTCCCTTGCTCCGGCCATCAATCGGCTCGGCATTGAGTTTCCGTCTCTGGAGGCCTTCCTCCAGATGCTCCAGAGCTTTCCCATGTTCCAGGGTCGCTGGAACGACTATCTGACGCGGTACTTCACGTATGATGTGGAGCCGACCCCGTCCGGCGGGGTGCGCTCCAAGGTCGCCAAGCACGCCATCGAGGATGAGTTGGCCAACCTGGCTCGCGAGCAGCTCTGGGTTTTGCACCACAGGGTCAAGTGCCCAACGCTCATCCTCCGCGCTCCCGAGGGCCTCCTCACCGCCACCGACTGCCTGATGACCCAGGAAGAGGGGGAGGCGATGGCCCACGCCATCCGCAAGTCCAAACTGGTCGTCATTTCCGGCACCAATCACTATACTGTCCTGATCGGCAAGCACGACAAGACCCGGCGGGCCATCCGCCAGTTCCTCAAGTCGTGAGCCATAGGGAGAAAAACATGTCGACAAAGCAACGCCTGCTCGACGAGTCTCAGGAACAGTTCACCGCGCTCAACGCAGCCATCCAGGGCCTCAGCGAGAGCGCGCTCTCAGAGGTGTGGCTGGGGAGCTGGAGCATCAGGGACATCTTGATTCACATGTCGGGCTGGCACCGTGAGATGGGCCCGGGTCTTGAGCGGATGGCGCGCGGCGAGCGGCCGTTCCCCGAGGGTGTGAGCTACCAGGATCCGGACTCCTGGAACGCCAAGTTCGTCGCCGCCAAGAAGCACGCCTCTCTGCCCGAGATCCTCAAGGAGCTGGACGCCTCGCACGCCTACTTCATGGCCCAGGCGGCCGCGGTGGCGGAGGAGCGATTCGTCCCCGAGAAGACCGCCTACCGGATCGTGGACGCGAACACGGCCAATCACTACAAGGAGCACGGCGACCAGATCCGCGCCTGGCGCCAGACAAAGGGGATCTAAATAGGGCCCCATGATTTGGAGTGATCTCGGGACAAAGATGCCAACACGC